>JAJRTE010000047.1 GCA_024278455.1 Myxococcota bacterium | reverse complement strand
GTGGATGAGTCGGGCTGTTGGTGAAGCCCTGGCAGCCATCGAGCCGCTCGACGAGCGGAGCGATGCCCTCAGGTCCATCGCGTCCGACTTGTTGCGTCGAGAGGTGTGAGCGTTGGAGCGCAAGGTCCGACTCGATGGTGCCCTCGTCACTGCCGGCTTGGCCCCGACCCGTGCTCGAGCGCGGGCGCTCGTTCTTGCTGGGAAGGTGCTCGTGGACGGCCGTGTCGTGACCAAGGCCGGTCATCAGGTCCGTCCGGAGGTGTCTTTGTCGCTGAAAGCCCCGGACATGCCTTACGTGGGGCGAGGTGGTGTCAAGCTTGCTGGCGCGCTCGATGACATGGCGCTCGACGTCTCGGGGAAGGTGTTCTTCGACATTGGAGCCTCCACTGGCGGATTCACCGACTGTCTGCTCAAGCGGGGAGCGGCTCGAGTATATGCTGTGGACGTGGGATACGGGCAATTGGATTGGGCGCTGCGCAACGATCCTCGAGTGGTCGTGCATGAGAGGGTCAACGCCAGGTACCTGGACCGGTCGTCTTTCCCCGAACGGGCCGACGGGGCCGTGATCGATGTCTCGTTCATATCGGTCACCCGTATTCTCGGGCCACTGCGTGTCCACCTCGCCCCGTCGGCGATGGTGATCGTGCTGGTCAAGCCCCAGTTCGAGGCCGGCCCGAGGGACGTGGGCAAGGGGGGTATCGTGCGGGACCCGGATGTCCGGCAGCGCACGATAACATCGGTGAAGGAAGCTGCGCTGGCGTTCGGCTATCGGGTCGAGGGAGACGTGCCATCGTCGATTCCTGGAGCCAAGGGCAACCGGGAGCACTTCCTGTTGCTGTCTTTCCCCGGGGCGCATCATGACGGCCAGGCCGACGGCGGCTCGGTCGTATCCCCGTCCCATCCTGAAGCAGGTACGACATGAGGCAACGGCACGTATGCGCGCTCGAGGAATTGGTGGAGACGGACGCCGGTCTGTTCGGTGGCAAGGCTGTTCATCTCGCCACGCTCGTCCGCAACGGCTTTCCCGTTCCGCGCGCCTTTTGTATCAGCGCGAGCGCTTTCGGGCGATTCGTGGAGTACAACGAACTGCTTCCTGCCATCCATGCCGGGCTTTCGAGGGTCGAGAAGGAAGGCGATGTGTCCGGACTTGCCGAGATTCGGCAGAAGATTCGCCTGGCCGACCATGTTCCGGCGTTTACCACCGAGGTCGCCGGGGCCTACGGGGCGATGAGCCGGCGGGGGGTGCCGGCGCTGGTTTCCGTCCGTTCATCCGCCCGCACCGAGGACTCGAGCCAGGCCTCTTTCGCCGGACAGCACGACAGCGTGCTCAACGTTCAGGGATTGGACACGCTCTACGGTGCCATCAAGACGGGGTGGGCGAGCCTCTATTCCGACAGGGCGGTGCTGTTTCGCCGTCATCGCGGCCTGCCCATCGTGACGTTCGAGATGGCGCTGATCGTTCAACAGATGGTCGAGCCGAAGGTGTCAGGGGTGCTGTTCACCGTCAATCCCATGACCGGCACCTCCCACGAAATGCTGCTGGAGGCCGGTTGGGGGCTCGGCGAGGCATTCGTATCCGGAAGGCTGAGCCCTGACACGTTCTTCCTGTCCCGCCCACTCCACGCGCGTCTGCCGGCTCGCGTCACCATTCGGAGGCAACGGATTGTCGTCAAGAAGCAGATGATGGTCAGTCGGAGGCGTGGCACGGGGAAGCTGGCATTGGTTCCCGTGCCGGCGGACAGGCAGCGGTGTGCGGCGGTCACGCCGGAGCAGACCGCCCGGGTGGGCCGTATCGGATTGCGCATCGAACGGCTGTTCCGGGCACCGCAGGATGTCGAGTGGGCCATCGACCACAAGGACCGGCTGTTCGTGCTCCAGGCTCGACCCATTACGGCGCTGATCACGAGGCGCCACCATCGAAGGCCGGGCATCCTGTGGACGCAGCGGTTTTCCGGGGAACGCTGGACCGAGCCGGTCACGAACCTGAGTTGGTCCATCATCCAGCCCGTATTGCATCACTTCATCCACTTCGAGCAGGCCACCAGCAAGATGCTGCAGGGCTCCGAGCCGACTCGAGTCGTCAACGGCTATCCCTATTTCAATATTACCATATTCAGGCACCTGGTATGGAAGCTGCCCGCCTTCGCTCCTCCCCAGTTCATCCTCGAGCTGTTTCCCAAGGACGAGCAGGACGAAATCCTGGCAGCACCCTTCATCTTGCCCGACGTGCGCCTCGTGGCATCGATCCTCGCCCAGGTCGCCCGTGAGAGGCGATGGAGGCGGTACCGGTGGAACTTCTTGACCAATCATGCTGACTGGGACCGGTTCCTGCCCCGGTTCCAGGAGGCGATCGACAGCCTGCCCGACGTACCCTCGACGCCTCGGGAAGCTCGAGCCGCGGTGGCGGTCGGCCAGGATTGGATCCGGGAATACGTCAAGATCCACCTGCTGAGCCTCCTGTTCGCCAACCTCTACTATCAACTCCTGGTCAGCCTGCTGCAGCGTTGGGTCGGAGAGGGACGTGACGAGATCGTGGCGGAACTCATCGCGGACCCCGGTGCGAACAAGACAGTGGAGACCAACGCCGCCTTGTGGCGACTCGCGGAAGCCGCTCGCCGGGAGCCCGCGGTACGCGACTGGCTGCTCGCCGAGAGCGACAAGTGTGAAGAAGAGCTGCGGCACCTCGCAGCGGGAACGCCTTTCCTGGCGGTTTGGGACGCGTTTCTTGCCGAATACGGCCACCGGTCCAGCGCTTCGTGGGAGATCTTCAGCCCTCGCTGGCGGGACCACCCGGAAATCGTGCTCCGGATCCTGGCCGGCTACCTCAAGCATGCCCCGCCGGCCGACGGCGCATCCAACGGTAGTCGCCGGGGCCGCGCCCGGCGCCGGGTGGAGGCCGGCGTGTTCGACCAGGTCGGCACCTGGCGCCCCCACCAGCGCCTGGCGTTTTCACACGTTCTGGAGAGCACGCGCAAGTACATGGCGCTGAGGGAGAATCAGCGCTTCTACTTCGACAAGCTGCTCCTGAAGATAAAGAACAGCCTCGAGCAGCTCGGGCGGCTCTGGGCCGCGGAAGGAGTGCTCGAGCAGCCCGCGGACATCACCCTCCTCACGCTCGACGACGTCGACGCCATTCTTGCCGGCAGCCTCGGCGGGGACGAACTCAAGCAACTGGTGGGGTCCCGTGGGGAGGCCTACCGGAAGCAGCTCGAGCAGGCGCACCCGGTGTTCCTCGAGGGCAAGGAAGCGGACGCGCCGATACCAGAAAACGGGGGCGACACCCTGACCGGTCTTGGCATTAGTCCAGGACGCGCCCGGGGACCGGCCCGAATCGTGCACAACCTGTCCGAGATGGACAAGCTCGAGAAGGGTGATATCCTGGTGACTCGGGCCACCGACCCCGGCTGGACGCCCCTGTTCCTCACCGCCGCAGGCGTCGTTACCGAACTCGGAAGCATGCTGTCCCACGGAGCTGTCGTGGCCAGGGAGTACGGCCTGCCGGCTGTCGTCAACGTGTCCGACGCCACGAATATGCTTCGGGACGGGCAACCCATCACCGTCGATGGCTACCGGGGCGTCGTCTACCTTCGGTGAGCGACCGCGAAAGGCGATCCCGCGGCTATTCAAACCCCCTTCCAGGATGCTATGGTGTAGAGAAGGTCGATCGAGCGCCCCGCGCAACAGCGCGGGCAGGTCGATGTCCTGGGCGGTAGGCCCGTCGGACTCGGTGCGGGATATCCCTTTCACGGCAACGGAGGAGTCACATGACAACCGGGAGCAGCATACTGGAACTCGTTGGCAGGAGTCAAGATATACAGGGATTTCGGGATCTCCACTGGGAGGGGACCTTCGCGGACTACCTGGACACCGTTTTCAAGAACCCGGCCGTGACCCGCACGAGCTACCAGAGATTGTACGACCTCATCGTGTCGTTCGGTACCGAGGAATACCAGGAATACAAGCGTACGATCGTCCGGTACAAGTTCTTCGACGACCCCTTCGACGATGGACAGGACGCGGTATTCGGGATCGACATCCACATGATGAAGCTGGTGGACGTGCTGAAGGCCGCTGCCGAAGGCTACGGCACCGACCGCCGTGTCCTCCTGTTGCACGGGCCCGTCGGGAGCGCCAAGTCCACGATCGTCCGCCTGATGAAGAAGGGGCTCGAGGAGTACTCCCGGACGCCCGAGGGGGCCCTCTACACGTTTCGTTGGGATGAGCGCCCGCTGGGAGGGAGTGGATGGATCGACTCCCCCATGAATGAAGAGCCGTTGTTGCTCATCCCGGAGGAGTCGCGGGCCGAGGTCGAAGCGCGGCTGAACGAGGGCGCCGCGGGACGGTACCCGGTGCACATCGTCGGGGACCTCTGTCCGGTCAGTCGGTTCATGTATCGCGAACTCTTGAAGAAGTACGAGGGTGACTGGTCGAAGATGATCCAGCATGTCCGGGTGCGCCGCCTGCTCCTTTCCGAAAAAGACCGCGTGGGTATCGGCACGTTCCAGCCGAAGGACGAGAAGAACCAGGACTCGACCGAATTGACCGGTGACATCAACTACCGCAAGATCGCCGAATACGGCTCCGACTCGGATCCTCGAGCCTTCAACTTCGACGGGGAGTTCTGCATTGCCAATCGCGGTATCATCGAGTTCATCGAGATCTTGAAGCTCGACGTGGCCTTCCTCTACGACCTTCTCGGCGCCTCCCAGGAGCACAAGATAAAGCCCAAGAAGTTCGCGCAGACCGATATCGACGAGGTGATCATCGGCCACACCAACGAGCCGGAGTACAAGCGGCTGCAGAACAACGAGTTCATGGAAGCGCTGCGAGACCGGACGATCAAGATCGATGTGCCCTACATCACTCGAGCCAGCATGGAGGTCAGGATCTACGAGAAGGACTTAAGCGGGAGGCGCGTTCGCAAGCACATCGCGCCGCACACCCTGGAAATGGCCGCCTTGTGGGCCGTGCTGACGCGCCTCGAGGAGCCCAAGAAGGCGTCCCTGACGCTGCTACAGAAGTTGAAGCTGTACGACGGCAAGACGCTGCCGGGTTTCACCGAGGACAACATCAAGGAACTGCGGAAGGAGGCGGTGAGGGAGGGCATGGAGGGGATCAGTCCTCGATACGTGCAGGACAAGGTCTCGAACGCCCTCGTCAAGGAAAACTACACCAGTATCAACCCCTTCATGGTTCTCAACGAACTCGAGAGTGGCCTCAAGCACCACTCCCTCATTTCCAACGAGGAGCAGAAGGCCCGCTACAAGGAGCTGCTCGCCGTGGTCAAGAAGGAGTACGAGGACATTGTCAAGAACGAGGTCCAGAAAGCCATCGTCGCCGACGAGGACGCGATCAGCCGCCTGTTCTCCAACTACATCGAGCACGTCAAGGCCTACACGCAGAAAGAGAAGGTGAAGAACCGGTTCACGGGCCAGTACGAGGAGCCCAACGAACGGCTGATGCGGTCTATCGAGGAGAAAATCGACATCCCCGCCTCCCGAAAGGATGACTTCCGGCGTGAGATCATGAACTACGTCGGTGCCCTGTCCATCGAGGGGAAGACCTTCGACTACCGCAGCAACGAAAGGCTTCACAAGGCCCTCGAGCTGAAGCTGTTCGAGGACCAGAAGGACTCGATCAAGCTCACCAGCCTGGTCACGGACGTCGTGGACAAGGAGACCCAGGCCAAGATCGACATCGTCAAGCAGCGGCTCATCACCCAGTACGGGTACAACGAAGAGAGTGCCACGGACGTGCTCAATTTCGTGGCGAGCATCTTCGCCCGCGGGGACACCAAGGACTAGCGCATGGAGCGGAATCGTGATCTTGGACATTGAGCAGGATGCCAACCGTTTCAAGCACATCGTGCGGGGCAAGATTCGGAAGGACCTCAAGAAGTTCATGAGCAAGGGAGAGATGTTGGGTCGCAAGGGGCGCAACGTCATCAGCATTCCCTTGCCGCAAATCGACATTCCCAAGTTCAAGTTCGGCTCCAAGCAGTCCGGAGGCGTCGCCCAGGGAGATGGGGAAGAAGGCACGCCGCTCGGGGGCGACCCGGGCGATGGCGACGGCACCGGCCAGGCCGGCAACGCCCCGGGCGAGCATGTGCTCGAGGTCGAATTGACCCTCGAGGAACTGGCCCAGCTCATGGGCGAAGAACTGGCTCTCCCGAGGATACAGCCCAAGGGCAAGAACGCTTTGGTCGCCGAAAAGGACCGCTACACCGGTGTCTCCAAGGTCGGCCCCGAAAGCCTGCGCCATTTCAAGCTCACCTACCGCGAAGCCCTCAAGCGCCAGATCGCCTCCGGGACCTATGACCCGGACCGGCCCATCGTCGTGCCCATCAAGGAAGACAGGCGCTATCGTTCGTGGAAATCGAAACCTCGCCCCGAGCGCAACGCAGTCGTCATCTACATGATGGACGTATCCGGATCCATGGGCGACGAACAAAAAGATATCGTCCGTACTACGTCGTTCTGGATCGATACCTGGCTGCGAAGCCAGTACGAGGGCGTCGAAACCCGCTACATCATCCACGACGCCGCCGCCAGGGAGGTCGACCGGGACACCTTCTACCGGACTCGAGAAAGCGGCGGTACCCTCATCTCTTCCGCCTACAAGCTCTGCCGGAAAATCATCGAAGAAGAGTTCGACGTCGCCGACTGGAACATCTACCCGTACCACTTTTCCGACGGAGACAACTGGTCCAGCGCCGACACTCGGGAGTGCCTGGATCTGCTCGAGACCTTTTTCCTGCCTTGCGCCAACGTGTTTTCCTATGGCCAGGTGGAAAGCCCTTATGGCAGCGGGCAGTTCCTCAAGGACCTCCTCGAGAAGTTTCCGTCGCACGAACAACTGCTCACCTGCAAGATCGAGGACAAGGAGCACATCTACGACGCCATCAAGGTATTCCTCGGGACCGGCAAGTAGATGGCCAACCTGGAGTGCTGATATATGGATACGCCTGCCGACATCTCCCAGACGCCGGAAGCACCGGTGCAACCCCCGGCTCAGCCAGCGCATCCCTCCTCGCTCGCGGTCATCGGGAACGACCGCAACCACGAACTACCACCCGACATCCAGGCCCTGGTGGAGGAAATCCGCGTCTACGCCCTCGAGTTCGGCCTTGACTTCTTCCCCACCATCTTCGAGATGCTGGACTACGACGAGATCAACCAGGTCGCGGCTCGAGGTGGGTTTCCGACACGCTATCCCCACTGGCGTTTCGGCATGTCCTACGAGGAGCTGTCAAAGGGGTACACCTATGGGCTCCAGAAGATCTACGAGATGGTCATCAACAACGACCCCTGCTACGCCTATCTCCTGAAGTGCAACGAACTCACCGACCAGAAGCTCGTCATCGGCCACGTGTACGCGCACTGCGACTTCTTCAAGAATAATATGTGGTTTGCACACACGAACCGGAAGATGCTCGACCAGGTGGCCAACCATGCCACCCGAATACGGCGCTACATCGAGCGGTATGGCCTCGAGCGGGTCGAGCGGTTCATCGATGCCTGCCTTTCCGTCGAGAACCTGATCGACTACCATGCCTCGCACATCAGGCGGCAGCCGGAAAAGGAGGAACACCTGTCCGCCCTGGACGACGGCGATGATGCGGATGCGCAGGGTAACGGTGTGGACGGTCTCTACAAGCTCAAGAGCACGCGGCGGTACATGGACAAGTACATCAATCCGCCCGAGTTCATCGCGTCGCAGCGGCGCAAGAGGAAGGAAAAGCGCGAGCAGGCACGGCGGTTTCCTTCCGAACCCCGGCGCGATGTGCTCGGGTTCCTGCTGGACCATGCGCCTCTGGCACCCTGGGAGTATGATGTCCTGTGTATCGTTCGTGATGAGGCCTATTACTTCGCGCCCCAGGCCCAGACCAAGATCATGAACGAGGGGTGGGCGACCTACTGGCACACGACCATCATGACGCAAAGGGCGTTGCGCGACTCGGAGGTGATCGACTATGCCGATCACCACTCCGGCACTGTGGCCATGAGTCCCGGCCGGCTCAATCCCTACAAGATTGGCCTGGAATTGTTCAAGAACATCGAAGAGCGGTTGAACAAAGGGCAGTTCGGCAAGGAATGGGACGAATGTGATGACCTCCGGGCAAGGCGCACCTGGGACCTCCAACTGGGCCTCGGGCGGCAGAAGATCTTCGAAGTCCGCCGCATCTACAACGACGTGATGTTCCTTGACGAATTCCTCACCGAGGACTTCTGCATCCAGAACAAGCTCTTCGTCTACGACTACGACCGCCGTTCTGGCCAGTACGTGATTTCCAGCCGCAAGTTCAAGGATATCAAGAATCGTCTGCTCGCCATGCTCACCAACTTCGGCAACCCTATCATCGAGATCACCGACGCGAACTTCGAGAACCGTGGTGAACTCTACCTCGTGCACAGGCACGAAGGAACCGACCTGCAGATCGACTACGCCGTGGAGACCTTGAAGAATCTGGCCTTCCTGTGGCGGCGACCCGTGAACCTCGAGACAATCGTGGAGTCTCGTCCCGTGGTCATGCGGCATGACGGCAAGGAATTCAAGAGCACCCCCATGAAGCGGGGAACGTGAAGGACGCCGGTCTGGCGGGGCGGACCGGGTGCTGCTGCTGCCGGCCGCGTCGCCCCAGAAGTTGGCGAGGGACCGGGCACGGCATCGGCACTCAGGCGGAGATCGCCATCTCGACGAGCGGCTGAAGCAGGATTCCAGTGTCCGAGAAGCTGACGAAGCCTCCCTTTGTCACGATGATATGGTCCACGAGGCGTATCCCCAGCGCGGCCGCGCCAATGGCTATTCTGCGCGTGACCTCCTCGTCGGCTTCAGAAGGGTTCGGATCCCCGTTCGGATGGTTGTGCAGCAGTATCAGACCGTCTGCCGCTTCCCGTACGGCGTGGACGAGCACTTCCCGGGGGTGAACGCTGGCCGATGACACGGTCCCTCGAGCCACCGTGACCTCCTTGAGCCTCCGCTGCCGGTCGTCCAGCAACAGGACGAGGAACAGTTCGTACCGAAGGTCTTCCAGTCTCGCGCGGTAGGTGCGGTAGACGGACGTGCTGTTCACGAACCTCGGCCTTTCCCCCGGCTTCTCGTTCGAGAACCTGGTCGCAAGTTCGATGGCTGCCTTGACCTGTGTGGCCTTGGCTTCGCCCACTCCCGGCACCCGTTTCAATTCCGTGACGCCCGCCGCGCCCAACTCTTTCAGCGACCCGAACCTCTTGAGAACCAGCCGGGCCACGTCGACGGCGTTGAGACCGGCTCGAGGATGCCCGGTGCCGAGAACCACGGCCAGAAGTTCTGTGTCGGTCAGATACTCGGCACCCCGCCGCACGAGTTTCTCCCTTGGCCTGTCCTGGCACGGCCAGTCCTTGATACGACACAACGTCAATCTGCCTTGCTCCGTCTGCGCCACCCGTTTCACGGTGTACTCCCTCGCATCATTGGATTGCCGGCCGATTCTGCAACCCTGGTGCCACAAGCCGGAGCTTTGTGTCCGAAGCCAGGGACTTCGTGCCGGGGACGGCGCGGCGGTACGCTGGCTGTGCAGCCTCTTGCGAACCAACGGCATCGCCCCCGGGACAGCGAACTCGCGGTGTTCCTGCGGTCCGGGCCGAGCCGGGGGCGGGGGCATCGTTCGGGGCAAGGTGTGCCACCTTTCGGGGCAGCGTGTCCGGAATCCGGACACATTCTGTCGCCGGTGTCTCGAATCCGGACGTTCGAGGGAGAAGGGGCGCCGGTGCCGCGCGAGAACGGCGTTTCGTGTCCATGGTTCGAGCAGGGAGACCGTCGCGATTCGCGGCGGTTGATCCGGCCCTCCACCGTCTTACGCGGTACAGACGAAATCCTCGAGTTCCCGGTGTCCGGTTCGGGCCATCTGGTTCCGGATCGTGGCGCGTGGTCCCGGACCGGAGACGGCCACGACGATGGGGAGGGTGCGTGGTGGCGGCAGCCTGTCGGGCGGGACCACGGGGGTGCCGTGGATGCGCTGGCCTATCTTCCGCGGATTCACTTCGATGATACAGGCCGGCCTTTTCCCGTGCTTCTCGAGTGCCCGGAACATGGCCCTGCCGGTCGGGCCGTAGCCCCAGAGTGCGTAGTCATCGCGTCCGGCGAGTAAGGTGCGCGACAGGTGGGCCGCTTTGCAGGCCACGAACCGTTCGATGCGGTAGGCCGGGGCAGTTCGGGAGAGCCGGGTCGTGCTGTCGCGCCAGCACAACAGCCGCCGGGGCACGATGCCTATCTTGTGGCCGCCACCGAGGAGGCGCAATACCAGGTCGTAGTCTTCCGGCCAACCTCTGTCGCGGTAGGGATGGGCCTCGAGCACATGGCGTCGAATCATCAGGGTGGGGTGGGCGACGGGACATTCCACCAAGGCGTCTCGGGCCACGTCGTCCGGGGTGGCCAGGCTGTTCAGCCAGGCCTCGTAGGCCCTGAGGCCATCGAGGAGAATGGATCGAGGAAACAGGCGGACGTGGGTGCCTGCCGCGGCGAGACCGCGGTCGTGCTCGAGCAGGGCACACTGAGCGGCCAGCCGCTGGCTGTGCATGATGTCGTCGGCATCCATGCGTGCGACGAGGGGGGCGCGGCAGTGGGACAAACCGGCGTTCAGGGTACGAACGAGCCCCTGGTGCGACCTGGAGACGAGCAGGAACCGGGGATCCTGTCGAGCGACGGCCGCCACGCGTGCCACGGTGTCATCTCTCGAGCCGTCATCGACGACGGTGCATTCCCAGTTGGGTTCGGTTTGCCGAGTGATGCTCTCGAGGCATGCCTCGATGGCCGTCGCCGAGTCGAAGGTGGGGAGGAGAATGGAAACTCGAGGCCGTTTCACGTTTGACTCGGGAGTGCGACCCGGGCGCGGAATCCGGGAGGTGCCGAAAACGGGCACGGGTTCAAGCGTCCGAGGGTTCCGTGACGACAGGTTCGTCTGTCTCGTGCGCGGACGTGTCGAATTCCACCTCGACCTCGCCGGCGTCGTCGTTCTCGTCGAATGTGTCCGCCGGCGTGGCGGGGCTGATCTGTTCGACCGGCCTGGGCGACTGGCGCACCGCGTCCTGGCGCTTCTCCTTGTAGTGTCTCAGCCCGCGGCTGATCTTTTCCGCGCAGATGTCGATAGCCGCGTAGATGTTGGCGTCCTGGGCGGATGCGACGAGAGTCTTGCCCTTGGGGACGAACACGGTCACCTTGCAGGTGCGTTCACGCCCGCCGACGGCTTCCGAGAATTCGATGTCCAGAGTCGCCGCCTGGCCCTTGTAGATGGTGGTCAACTGGTCGGCGATGTGGCGTTCCGCGTAGTTCCGGAGAGAATCGCTCATTTCCATCTGGCGCGCGTGGATCTTGATGTTCATGGTCTGTGCTGCTCCTTCTCGTGGACTGTGTCGAGTCCGCTGTGTCACTCCTCTTCGGTTTCTTCTTCGGGGACCCTGATGACATGGATGAGGTCGCCCCGCACGATGCGATCGACGACGTCCATCCCCTCGATGACCCTACCGAATACGGTGTAGGTGCCATCCAGGTGTGGCTCCGGGGAGTGGGTGATGAAAAACTGGCTGCCCCCGGTGTCCCGGCCGGAGAGGGCCATGCCCACCGTGCCGCGTTCGTAGGGAATGGTGTTGATTTCGCAGCGTATGGTATAGCCTGGCCCTCCCCAACCGTCACCTCGAGGACATCCGGTCTGTACCACAAAGTTGGGCACCACGCGATGAAAGGTCAAGCCGTTGAAGAAACCTTCTCGAGCCAGCCGAACGAAATTGGCGGTAGTCAGCGGTGCCTGCTCCGGGTAGAGCGCCAGGACGATGGTGCCTTTTTCGGTTTCCAGGATGGCCCGCTGGTAGTGTTGCGTCTCGAAGTAGGACGTTGACAGGCGCCGGGAAACGGGCTGTCGCGGCGGGGCCTCCTGGTGATAGATCTTCTTGTAGGCCGCCGCCGCGGCCTCGGCGACACGGTTGTCGGTGTCGGCCATGGCTTCCTGGAGGATGTCCCTGGCCCGGTCGTCTCGCAGTTCCAGGTCCCCCATGGCGGTGACGATGGCCTCGCGGGATTCCCAATCTCGCACCGGAGACTGCCGGCGGTAGGCATCGACAAGGGTGGGCAGCGCTGCTGCCATGTGCAGGATGCCGGCCAGCTTGGCGGTCACGGTTACCACGGCAGCATCTCCGCGGCTCATCAGCACCAGCAGCGCCTCCTCGGAATCCTCGCCCGGATTCTGGCCGATGGCGTCGGCCAGGGCGGCCATGACGCGCGGATCGTCCTCGGTGCGGGCCAGGGCTGCCAGTTCCGCCTGGGCAGCCGGGTCGTTCATCTGTCCCAGCGAGGTGACTGCGGCAATCCGTACCCAGTGGTGCTGGGACTTCAGGTGGTAGCGCAGCGCCTCGAGGGCGTCGATCCCCAGGATGCGTCCCAGCGCCAGGACCGCCTCGGCCTGGAGCCCCGGGTCGGCAGATGGGTCGGCCAGGTAGGGCTCGAGGAATTCCGCTCCCTCTGGAATACCAAGGATCCCCAGCGACGAGATGGCCTGCTGGCGCACCAGGTAGTGCTCGTCCTCGAGGCCCACCTGGATCAGCCCCAGGGCGCTTGGCACGTTGAGACTGGCTGCGGCCCGGAGGCAGTTCACACGGACACGCCAGGCGTCCTGGGTCATGGCCTGCGCCAGGGCGTCGATCGTGGACGCATTTCCGACCTTGCCGAGGGCTCGAGCCGCCATGGCTCGAACGGTTTCGTCGGGGTCCTCGAGCAGCGGCAGGAGCGCGTCGTTCACCGGGGGACGCGCCTCTTCCTGGAGTGATAGCCGGACGAAGGCGTAGGCACCTCGCCACCGCACGGCAGGATCGCGGTCCTTGAACAGGGCGACAAGCGCTTCCACCACCTCCGGGTCCGCGTGGTTGGCAAGTCCTCGATAGGCCTGGATAGCCACCGCGACGGCCGCCCGTCCCCGCACCCCACCGTCGTCGTCCTGGAGGCCGGCCAGGAACACGGCGCGGGACGCCTGCCCGCCCACCTTGCCGAGCGCCTCGAGGATGCGCATCTTCAACGCCGGCTCTGTCTCGGATCCATACCGTTCGAGGAGGATCGCCTCGGCGCGCGGCGCGACTCGAGATGTGCGTCCGGGCCCCATCAACTGACCCAGTGCGAAGTAGGCGTTTTCCCGCACCTCGAGCACGTCGTCGTTGACCAGCGCCTCGAGAAGGGGGAGTCCCGCGGGGTCCTCGAGCCGAGCCAGGGCCAGGGCAGTGCGGGCGCGCACCCGAGGCGACGAGTGCTTCGCATACCCCGCCATGGTGTCGCCGACCGGCGCGCGAGCATCCTCGAGACTCGCTATTTCCAGCAGCGGGTCCATCAGGTTTTCCGGGGGCAGGTAGGCCGGCCGCGGCGGTGGTGGCGGCGCCTTGGGGGTACAGCCCGTCCCCATCAACGCGAACAGCAGCATCCCCAGCAGGCTGCACGGCGACACCAGGGTTCGGCGAGTGCCCGGTCGCTCGAATGCCGGCCGGCTGCCGGCAACGCACGTTATCGACATGGTTTCTCCTCCGCATGCATGCGCGGCTAGTATACCATAGCGTGACCGGCCTGCCAGACAAACCGGGACCGGTTTGCTCGTGACCGGCCGGCGTGGGGGAAACCGGGCATTCGGGACGTGCGTCGCTTGCCTATCTCGGTCACCGTGTGTATGATTCCAGCGAACCCCTGGACATCTTGCGGAAAAGGAGCAAGGCATGCGCTTGGGTCGATGTCGAATCGTCGCGCTTGGTGTCGTGGTGGTGGCGTGTCTCGGGGGGTGCCGAAAACATCGGCCCGCGCAGGGAGGGGCGACGCCCACGCCCGCCGGCACTCCGACCCCCGCCGTGCTCGAGGAGGAGAGTGACAACGCCCCCCCAAAGGTCGTGAAAGTCGCCCTGTCCCCATCGAAACCGACGGTGAGAGACGACATTCATGCCGTCGTCGAGACCCGGGACCCGGACGGGGACTATGTCAGTGTGACCTATCGCTGGAAGGTGAACGGCAAGCTCCTCCTGGGGCAGATCGTCGATACCCTGCCGGCCGGCACCGCTGTCCACGGCGATTCGGTCCAGGTGGAAGTCACGCCGCACGATGCTCGAGGCAATGCTGGCGAGCCGTTCTTCTCGGAAACCATCGCCGTCCGCAATTCCCCGCCGGAGTTGAGGGAACAACTCAGCCCCGGCCAGTCGGTCGACGGCTACCGGATGAAGGTGGAGGACCCGGACGGAGATCCGATCTCCTTCAGCCTCGAGAACGCGCCTCCCAGCATGCGTATCGACACCGATGGAACCATTCGCTGGACGCCGAGCGCCGGGGACAGGCCCGGGTTGTACAAGGTGAAGATGGTGGCCTCGGACGGTCGCGGCGCCTCGGTGACGGTCGTGTTCCCCGTCCAGGTCACTCCCCCCGGCTAGCCCCGGGGAGCCATCCGTTCTCGGCGGCGCAGGCCGAAGGCGAGCCGGCGAGGAGCGGCTTTCGCGCGAAGCGCGCAGCCGCAGACACACCTGTGATCGGCGAAGCATGAGGCAGTGGCGCTTCCACGCTCCGGATGTGTCTACCGCTGTGATGTCTGAACGCCAAGAAACCCAGGTGCGACGGTTGGGCTCGTCAACCTATGGTAATGGAGTCCATGCCTCCTGGCCAAGGCAGGCACAATGCCTGCTTGACCCACTCGAATAGGCGCCGGAACGGCGCCGCAGGCCCTCCCTGCAAGCCGTCCGAACGCCGCTTCACAAGGTGCCGCTTGCGCAACACAGTGATGATGTTGTAGGCCATGATCCTCAGCAGCCCCAACACCTCAAGGGCGTTCCCTTTCGTACACCACGGCATGTCGTCCTCACGCCACTGGGTATCGAACACCCAGTTGCAATCATTCTCGATACCCCAGTGCCCGCGAATCACCTGCAGAATCTGCCGGGGGCTCAGCCGGCCTTTCCGCAGGTTCGTGAGAACGTACCGTTCTTCTGACGCCACTTTCCCGCTCTTGTCCCGGGTCTCCTGAACCACCAACCACTTTTCGAGAACGGATTGGTCCTGGGTTGTTGCACGTTTGGCATCCCACGGCGGCTTTCATGGGTTATACTGTCCCACTTCAAAGGGTGCCTTCACTCTATCTGCTCGAGGTGCCGGTCATGCCGAAATTGCTCCACGTCAGTCCCGAGGACTACCTCATCGACGCGTTCAGGCTGGGTCAAAAGATCTACCAGAGCGGGTTTCGACCCAGGCATGCGATTTCCATCTGGCGTGGCGGAACGCCTGTCGGGTTGGGCGTGGACGCCTTCTTCCGGAGTCGGGGGCTCACCATCAACCACACCACGATTGCGACGGATTCCTACGTGGGGATCCACAAGCGGACCGAAGTGACGGTCAAGAACCTCGAGCACCTGGTGCAGGCAGTGTGCCCGGAGGACAACCTGTTGATCCTGGACGATGTGTACGAGTCAGGCACGACGATCAAGCGGGTCGTGGAGTCGCTCAGGAAGCGGGCTCGAGCGAACACGCCGGAACGGATCGTGGTGGGCACGGTACACCTCAAGCCCGAGAAGGCCGTCTACACCGAGCTTCCGATCATCGCCCTGAAGACCATAGCGGCGGACGTCTGGATCGACTATCCCCACGAACTGGCCGACCTGGTCGACCCGACGGACGACTCGGACGCCCGGATTCGGGAGAAGGACGGAGATGTGTGGCGCACGCTTCGCGGCGGCCCGGTGGACCCGATCGAGGTCGATGTGCCCGGCGACTACCTGTACGTACAGCCCCGGGAGCTGCTTCTGGATTGCATCCAGTTGGGCGTGAACATCAGCCACGACCATTCGTTCCGGCCCGATTTCATCATCGCGCTGTGGCCGGGTGGTATCATCTCCGGGCTACCGGTCCACGAAGTGCACAAGTACTTCCTGGCCAAGGCCGGCGGCGGGAGGACGCCGGACCACATCAGTGTGAACGCCGGTCCCACCCGCCACAGTTTTCGTAGTCAGATCATAGGGATCCAGTACCTCGAGGCGCACATCAACCGGGAGGACAATATCCTCATCATCGATACGACATTCCGCGCCGGCCGCCTGGTGAACGACCTGGTCATCCGGCTCAAAGAGGTGCTGCGCAGAAACCTCAACCACAAGCGGATCCGTGTCGCCTCGGTCTACTACAACCCGGACGACAGATCGACGTGGACGGTCCGCCCGGACATCACGCGACCCGACTACTTCGTCAAGGTGGTGCGCAAGGAGGTGATCTACCCGTCGAGCGTGTTCAAGCTTCCCGATCCGCGCAGAGACCTCAAGCGGCTCAACCCCAGGTTGTGGGAGGTTTTGTACGGCGAGGGAGACATGGGCGGAAGCCTGCCGAATGCCATCTGACGCCACGCTTCGGGGCAGATCCCGTTCGTCTGCCACACCCCCCGCGCCGGCAGGAAGAACCAGGGCGCTCCCTCCGGCACCGCTCCACGGCCGCCGTGTCTACTCACGAATGACACGCGGGCGAACCAGCAGCCCGGCGTGCGGCTGGATGAGCAGCGTCCCGGGGCTGTTGTCGTGGAACAGACCGATCTGAACACCGGCCACCGGACCGACCTCGAGCGCGGTTCCGACACGGAACATCAGGGCCACCGAGCCCTCGAGCATGACCTCCGACAGGGAGAGGATGCGTAATCCCCCCTGCCCTCCCACGCCGTCGCCTCCACCCACGATCCACAGCGGCCCGTATGTCAACGATTCCTCCAGGTCCCATCGCACGGCCGCCCCGACATGCGTCTGCCTCAGCCCGGGACCGAGACGAACCTGGTGCGCACGGGCCACGTCGTGAGCGTAGGTGTTGCCATCCAGGTCCCTCGTGGTCACGTCCCGGACCTCGTACTGGCCATACTCGAACAGGAAGCAGCGTGCCAGGTACCACCGGTTGCGCAACGCCCTGGGAACGGTCCTGGCCATGCGCACCGCACCGCCATCGAGTACCGGGAGACCGGCAGAAGATTCGGCCATGATGCCGGAAGAGAAATCCACCTCGAGGGGGGCGGGCAAGGCGACGCGCGCCGTGAGATACCATGCAGGCAACGGCAACTCGAGTTCGCCGGGGCGGGTGGTCCGGAACAGGAGTCCGATGAGCCGCACCTCCTCCTCGCCCGAAAGCGGCACCACGTCTCCGCCCTCGGGGAACGCGCCGCCATCACCGCGATCCACCGGGACCAGGTACACCAGCGACGTCCTGGTCTCCAGGTCGTAGCCCACAACTTCCCCCGGTCCGACGGAGATCGTGGCCTTTTCCACGGGATAGACACGGTTGGGGACATAGAGTACCTGGCCGTCCGCACCCTGTACCTTTCGCGGGGTGCGATCGGAGTAACGATTGACCTCGAGGCGCCCGGAGGGGACACAGATCCTGTCCTGGTAGCCCTGGTGGTGGTACCACTGGGCCACCATACGCCCCCTCTGTGCTTCGCGGATTTCCATCACGCCGTTGGGTACTGCGCCATCCACAACCAGACGACTCGATATCAGGCCACGCAAGTCGACGACCGTGGCCAGCGGGTCCCGGCGAGGACCAACCGCCCGGACGAAAGGCGCGAAGGGCTTGTCGATGTCGATCTGCATCCGCACGAATTGCCGCCACTCGAAGAATGAGATCCTGCCGTCGCCGTCCAGGTCCGCGGCGCCGGCGATTCCGGTCAGGGCCACAGAAGTCAGCAGCCCGCCCTGGCTGTTGTTGAGCTGTACGTCGGACGTGGTGGCACCCAGGTAACCCAGGTAGGACGGGCGGTATGATAGTTCGGCAGCGGCGGGAATCACGGGTGGCGGCTCGAGAGGGGCGTTCGTCCCCGGCGACAGCCTGGCCGGATGGGCAGCATCGAAAAGCGCAAAAGCCTGGTCCGGCCTCACCTGTTCCAGCAGGGACATGAGCGTGTCCATCTCGAGCGGCTGGTCGGCGAGGTGGAGTGTGCCACCCGGATCGGCGAATCCAGCGAAATAGACAAACATCTCCACGGACCGCGCACGGGTGCGCGCTTCGTGAGCTGCCTGGCTGAAGTCGCGAAACGCCAGGTCGACGCCGGCCCGCGTCGGTGGCAGGGGGTCGATACCGGCCGCTTCGAAACCGGCCGCAGTGCCAGGGTCATCCGCCGTCGCGAGTACCCGTACCTGGGCGAACGGCAGGACGATTTTCGTCACCTGCAGGGCCAGCAACGCACTGTCGTCCGCGTATCGAAACTGGTGGCCAGGATCGCGGAGGTGGTGATTGACACCGGCGATGAGCACGAGCTGAAGAGGTCGCTCCCCGGCCCACGCCATCCCTCCCGCACCGACCCCGTACATGATGGCAAGCCACGCCAACAGGCCAATCCATCCTCCCCTTGAACGCATGCGGTGCCTCCGTTGCGGCGGGTTGGGTCCCCGACCCGGCAGCGCCAGCGATGACACACCTGGCAGCACCGGGACGCGATCGACCCATTCTGTCACGATTCTGCTCAATCCGCCAGCCAACGCCTGACACGAAGGCCGATGCCAGTGGTGTAGCCCGTCTCGGCAAAACGAATCCGCCCTTCGGCGTCGAGCACGAAGGTGGTCGGCAAGGCCCGCACACCGTACTTGCTGGCAATCTCGCCGCCCGGGTCCAGGATCACCGGAAACGACACCTGCTCCGCAGCCAGGTACCGCCGCACCGCGGCCGCGTCCCCGCTCCGGGTGGCCACGGTCAGCACGGGGTACTCTCTCGCAAGGGACGCAATCGTGCCCGCCTCGCGCCGGCACACCCCACACCAGGACGCCCAGAAGTGGACGATGACAGGCTCCCCGCGCATCTCCGACAGGGACGCGCCGGCACCGCTCAACAGCCGCCCCTGGATCTCCGGAGCCATCCCCGAGACCATGCCGCGCTGCATGTACGCTCGAACTCCCAGGAACAGGACCACAACGATTAGCCCCTCGACCAGCGTCCGCCACCTCGGACGCCTCGGTCTCTCCGCCATTCTCCACCTCAAGAAACAGGAAAACCTGGACGCGGCACGTCCACCCGACCCACACCGCGTAGGAAAGCGTCTCCAGGCACCGCCTCCCGGCCACCGTTCGACCGCCAGGGACTGCCCGCCCAGCACCATCTCCCCGGGAAACGGCCCGGCAGCCCGTGCAGCACAGCAGCCGGCACCACGCGACTGGCACACCGAATCGCCACGACAATTCCGCCGCGACAAGCTCGGCGACCGTTGCACACATATATGCACGAATACCGGAACCGACAAGAAGCCCCAGGGCACTTGCCAGCCGGACGATGCTGAAAAGGGAGGTCTCGTGGATAGCGCCGCGCGCCTATCCGCCCGCAGCGGAGCGCGCCTCGTCGATGGTGCGCGGCAGGTTACCACCGGGCCGCGGAATCTTGGCCGGCCCTCGCACCAGCACGCCTCGAGGCACTACTGTAATCCCGCCGGACGTGACGACCTGCGAACCAGGCCGGCTCCTTCGCGGATCGACCCGAGCACGGCCCGTGACCCGAGCCCCGCAGGCCAGAATCCCGTTGCGAACCGCGCAGCCTTCGTCAACTTCGGCGCCGTCGTGAACGATCGAATCCTCTATCCAGATACGCCGCCCAAGCCGTACTCCCGGGGAAACCACCGCGTTTCGTATCCGCCCGCCAACATCCGCCAGCGTCGCCGGCACGATGGCGTTGGTCACCCGCCCGCCGTGCCCCTCGCCGACGTACACGACGCCTCGAGGCAACTTCCAGTCTTCCGAATGGCCATGGTTCGCCTGCCACTGTCGCAAGTACGCCACGTGTGCCGCCCAATAGCGGTGGATGGCACCAATCTGGCGGTACCAGGATTTCGCGAACTCCTCAGAATCCGGCCCCGATAGGCCGGCTTCCACATCGAACAGCTTGGTTGTCTCCACGATAAGATCGAAGAAGTCACCGACTGCTCGCCCGTCCACGGCACCAACCAGCTCGACCAGCGCTCCGCGCGCGAATACCAGGCCGTCCGCAACGAATCCCGACCGGGAACACTTGGTGGTCGCTCCGTCCCCCCTCCTCTCGGGAGGCAAGGCGTCCGGCGACACGCGATAGACACGTGAAACCCGGCCGCCAGAATCGGCGTCAACCCAGATTCCCGAATGGGTGCCCGCCTCGAGAAGGGCCGACCGTGAGACATTCTTGCGGCAGCCGCGCCGGTCGCCCCCGCAACCGTCCAGCACGCCCCCCGGCGCCGTATCCATCGCCTCCCGGCCAGAACGCGGCAGCGAAACCACCGTTGCGCTCGCTCCGGACGCACGGTGGCGCGCCAGGACCCCGGCGTAGTCCAGACGGTGGACATTCTTGCCCAGAATGACCAGCACGTCGTCCACGCTCCGATCCAGGAAGCGCAGACTCGCCTCGAGCACATCCATCGGCCGCGCAGGCGCGGTGGGCGAGAGAATCGGCACGCGCACGCCGAGAGTCCCTCTCGCGTTCCGCAGGTGCCGCGCCAAGGCCGCATTCCCGGGACCGACCGGGGCGACGACTCGAGACAACCCCGGCCGGGCGCAGTTCATCAGGGCGAAGTCGATGACGCGAAACGCGCCGGCGAACCGAAGCCTCTCAACAGGCTCACCATCCGTCAACGGGTGCAGGGCGTCCCCGTCCGTGCCCACCATGATGACCGTGACAACTCGATTCATGCACTGCCTTGAGTACGAAGACGGAATGGTCCATTCGAGACATGATGGCAACGTCTCACACAACGAGGCCAGGCCACTTGCCGTTCGACCACCCTCGACGCGGGCGGGACCTGGCACGAAAAGAGAGGATATAGCATGTCTCGTGCCAACCAGAAGATGCGCAAACGTCTATCGGTGTCGTCGACAAAACCGGGCTGGCACGGGGTTGGGCGCCTGCGGTCGCCCTGAACGCGCATCGCGGTTGTGGCTGTCGTGCCACGGCCGCGGCTAGTATGCCCCAACACGCCGGCCATCTGAACACGAGGCGTGGTGGCGCCCTCCAGGTGGGAACTGGCTTGGGTCGGCGGGTCTGTTTCCCCTATTTCTCCGGGAACGCGTTCCAGATTCTCCGGGTGAAATAGATACCCACGAGCGTGAATGGTAACAGGAAGATGGGCCAGGCGTTCCAGGAGTAGTTGTCGATGATGTGGCCGAGTGCAACCGACTGGAATCCTGTGCCCAGGTAGACGAACCCATCGATGATTCCGGCGGTTGTGGCTGCCGCTTTCTTGCCTCCGAAATCCATGGAAGCCGTCCCGGAGAGCATGCCGTGGACGCCGATGACACACATGGAGATGAAGAAGGACAGGAAACCGATCGTGCCGTTCCAGCCGAGCGGGACCGCGAACACCATGGCAGTGAAGCCTGCGAACATGCCGGCGTAGAGGAAGAAGGCCGAGGGCCCGCGCCGGGATTGGAAGAGCTTGTCAGAGATCAGGCCGGCGAAGAACCCGCCCGAAATCCCGGCGACCATCAGGACGAGGCCCCAGTTAGCGAAGAAGAAATCGGTGTGGTAGATACCGACTTCCTTCGAGTAGATCTTGCCCCAGTGCATGATACCGTTGCGCAGCACGCCGGAGCAGAACTCGATGGCGACCATCGTCAGGATGACGGGATGGGTGATGAGCCGCTTGTAGAGTGCCATGGCGCCAAGCGGTGTTGCGTCCGGGGCGTCGCTCGAGCCCGCGTCGCCGGTATTGAAATCTTCGAACCCGGCCTGGCCCGGGGTGTCCTTGACGAGGAACAGGTCGACCACGATCCACAAGAGCAGGATCGCCGCCGGAATGAAGAAGACGACCCACGTCCGCGGGGAACCGTCGGACTTGACGGAAAGGTCCAGGAAGATCTGGTTGAGGTCGAAAGCGAGAAAGATGCCGAGCGATATCAGGGTGCCGAAGATGCCGCCGAACACCCCCCGCTCGCGGATGTGAAACCAGGCGGCATTCACCTTGACGATCGAAACGGCCCCGAAGCTCTGGAAGTACATGTTGAATGCGTAGAGCAACAGAAACGGCCAGAAGAGCGAGAAGGTGGCCGTATGTTCGAGTGCCCAGTACGAGATGACGCCGAGGGCGATGTTGGCGACAGCAGCCCCCCCTGCTCCCACCATGATGGCGGCCTTGCCTCCCAGCCGGTCCGTGAGCGGGCCGTTCACCAGGAACGACACGCCGTAGACGACCGCGCCGACCCCGAAGATCGTGCCGAAGTCCTCCTTGGTCATCAGGGCGTCCCCGAACGACGTCTTGCCCACGGTGAGGTTGTATCGTCCCATGTAGAGCGAGGCATAGGTCAGGCCCAGGGGCAGCCAGTTCATGTAGGTGCGCACCCGGAAACGCCGGCTGTGGCCCACCGGGTTGTTCGCAAAATAGATGAGCGACACCACCGCCACCGTGGCGATAGGAAGGGTCAACACGAAGGCCGTGTGGTGGTAGAGGTAGATGAACGTCTCGAGCGCGATGAAAAGTACGACATAAGGGAGTGTGCCGGTCAATGACTTGGACACCTTGGCGTTCCTTTCCTGGCCCGGGAGACGATGCCCCTCCCGGCGGCTTTCATCACCACGCAGGCCGGACACAGGCCGCCTGCGCACGAACGGGCAGAGGCTACCAGGTTCCTCGCAACATCGTCAAGGGCTATCGACCGCGCTACTCTTGACGGCGACAACGACCGGGCGGTACCATACGGCGTCCCACGGTCGCCTGCTCATGAGACAGGACGCCGCGCGCCGGACCTGTGGCGGCGCACCGCCCCGCGCGCCGTTCTCGAGTCGGCCGGACCACGGCACCACGGCCGGTTCGACCGGCCGACATCCGGGAGCCTCCAATGCGTTCCCTGCCAGCCGCAGTTCGAGCCCCATCGAGCATCGTCGCAACCATCCTGGCGGCGAAGCTGTGTCTCTTCCTGTTCTTGCTAGGGCACCACCCGGCGGGATTCTATCCCCCCGATGCCGAATCCTACCTCGTGCCCGCCAACGACCTGCTGGAATACGGCACCTTCACGCACCACGGCCAGCCAGTGTTGTTCAGAACGCCGGGCTACAGCCTGCTTCTGGCTCCAATCGTGTCAGCCCTCGGCACATCTCGAGGCCACTATGTCGTCGTCATCCACCTTTTGCTCTCTGTGATCACCGCGGGGATGGTGTATGCCTGCGTCCGCCTGCTGGGTGGGGAAAGAAAAGAGGCAATCGTTGCTCTTGCCGTGGTCCTGCTCGATCCTGCCATGGTGATGGGCGAGTTCGCCGTGGCGACTGAAACCCTGTACACCACGCTCATCACCGCCTCGGTGCTCGCCGCAGCCTGGTTCTACCAGGGGCAACGGCGGTGGGCACCGCTCGCCGCCGGCTTGTTCTTGACCGCCGCCACGTTCGTCCGGCCAATAGCCCTCTACCTCGGGGTGACGGTACTCACCCTCATGGCATGGCAAACCCTGCGGCGCAAGCAGTGGACGCGCGTCCTCGTCGTGGCCTTCGCGGTCGCCGTCAATCTTGCCGCCATCGGTGCCTGGGAGGCGAGGAACGTACACTCCTTCGGGGAACGGATCTTCAGCTCCGTGGCAGGCCGAAACCTCTACGCATACAACGCGGCCGCCGTCGAGGCTCTCGCCGAAGGGAAAGACTATCGTGCGGTCCAGGCGGCCCATCTCGAGGACAGGGTCAGCGAGAACCCGGCGGTCCAGGCGCGGTACGAGGAACGACGAGGCCTCGAGATCCTCCTCCGCCACCCCGGTGCGACCTTCCTGGTGACGCTCAAGGGGTTCGCGGTGAACCTTCTCGAGCCCGGCACGGGCGCGCTGTTGAATCTCCTCGGCCTCCGGGAATCGGGCAGTGGTCTTATCTACAAGTTCCAGAACATGCCAGCTTGGTCATTCCTCGAGCACCTGTGGAAACACGAATTGCCGTTCCTCCTGCTCACCGCACTCGGCGGACTCTGGGTCCTCTCCATCTGGACACTTGCCCTCCTGGGATTGCCTCGAGCATGGCGGGACTGGTCCCCCACCGTCCACGTGATGGCGGCGATAGTGCTCTACCACCTGGTGTTGTCAGCGGGACCTGCTTCCACGTTTCGTTTTCGAACACCCGTCGTGCCCGTGCTGGCCATCTTCGTTTCTCGAAGCTTCTATTCGCTGCGCGATCGGTTATCGAGAGCACGAGCGAACAGGGTGCGGCCCCGGATACGGGACACGGCCACATAGTCGTCCTGGTCGAAATGGTAGGCGGCGAACGTTGCCGGAACGACGAGCAGGAAGTCGGGCTCATCGGGCCGCTGCTTGCCATAGATGTGCTCGAGATACGCGGGTCCCGAGACAATCGAGCGG
>JAJRTE010000046.1 GCA_024278455.1 Myxococcota bacterium | reverse complement strand
TCGGGAGGTTGCCCGGGACCAGCCGCGTGCCTTCGCCAGGCTCGAGGCGCGCGAGCAGGTCCTGGTAGCGCCAGTGTCCGGGACTGTGCCCGATGAACACTCCGGTTTCACTGCCCCGCGACGCGGCCCCGCCATACCCGGCGTCCTCCAGGGCCTGGTAGGCGGTCTCGATCAACAGCCGCTGCGCCGGGTCCATAAACACGGCTTCTCGAGGTGGCAAGCGAAAAAGCCCGTTGTCGAAATGGTCGATCTCCTCGAGAAAGGCTTCCTCCCGGAACGCTCGGCCGTCCAGGTCCAGGCCGAGGGCTCGAGCAGCGTCGAGCAGATCCCGGCGGCGGTTGCCCGGCAGGGGCCGGACGAGATCGGCGCCCTCCCTGAGCCGCTCCCACAGTGCCGCCGGTCCGACCGTCTCCCCGACCCGGCACGCGACACCGATGATGGCGATCGCTGCACCTCCTGGGCCCTGGTCCGGCGAGAGGACCGCCGCCACCCCCGGGGCCCGCTCAGCCGTTTCTGCGCCGAATCCGACCCCGCCACGCTGATCCTCCTGGTGCGGTCCCTCGAGCGCCATGTCCGCCAGGTACCGCGCAAGCTCTCGCACCGTCGGGTAGACGAAGATGTCGACCGGCTTGATCTTCCCCGGGAACGCCCGGGAGAGGTGCTGGTGGAGCGCCATCAGGCGCATCGAGTTGCCGCCGGCGTCGAAGAAGCCGTCGTCGATACCCACCGAGGGGTTGTCCAGGACCGCGCGCCACGCTTCCAGGACACGCGCTTCGATATCGGTGCGAGGCGCGACGAACGCGACCCCGGACCCGAGGGGCTCACCAAGCTCCTCCAGCCTGCCCCGGTCGAGCTTCCCGCTGCTCGTCACCGGAATGCGGTCGAGCCGGATGAACAACGCCGGCACCATCTGGGCAGGGAGGACTCGAGCGAGTTCCCGGCGCAGGTCCCCGGCGGTCATGTCGCGCTCCAGCACCACGTACGCGACCAGTTCCCGCCCGTGAGCTTCCGTCTCTCTCGCCGAAACCACCGCGTCGCCCACCCCGGCCAGGGCGCGAAGAACGGCCTCCACCTCGCCCAGTTCCACACGGTAGCCCCGCAACTGCACCTGGTCGTCGAAACGGCCGACATACTCCAGTTCTCCGCGCTCGCTCCACCTCCCAAAGTCGCCGGATCGATAGACGCGCCCCACGTTCGAGGGGCCGGGCACGAAACGTTCCCGGGTGAGTCCTTTCCGGTCGAGATAGCCTCGAGCGACGCCCAGTCCTCCCACGGTCAACTCGCCGACCAGCCCCGCGGGGAGCGGCTTGCCCGCGGAATCCAGCACCATCACGGCCACGCCGGGAATCGGAACGCCGATCGAACGACGGTTTTCGGCGATCTCCTCGGCACCGAGTTCCTTGGCAGTGACGTGCACCGTGGTCTCGGTGATGCCGTACATGTTGACCAGGCGGACTCGAGGGAACCTGTCGCGGAAACCTGCCAGGCGGGCCGGGTCCAGCTTCTCCCCACCGAATATCACCCAGCGCAGGGCCAGGTCCGGGCGCTCCCGGCGTTCCAGTTCGGCGGCGACCTGGTAGAACACCGAAGGGGTGAGGTTGAGCACCGTCACGCCGCGCTCAACGAGCAGATCGACGAAACCGGGAGGATCCACGGTCAGGGCCTCCGGTACCACGACCAGCCTGCCGCCGGATGTCAGGGCGCCAAACATCTCCCATACCGAGAAGTCGAAGGAAACACTGTGGAACAGGGTCCACACATCCTCCTCGCCGAAGTCGAACAGGCCCCGCTCGCGCTGGAAGAGGTGGGGAAGGTTCCCGTGCTCCACCACGACCCCTTTTGGCCTGCCCGTGGTCCCAGAGGTATAGATCACATAGGCCGCGTCCCTGGGGCCGGGTCGAATACCGGGCGCGTCAACGGGCGCGTTCTGCACCGCGTCCCCTCGAACCGGCACCACGTCGATCCCGGCGCCATCGAAGCCCGGAAACGGACTGTCGCCGGTGACAACGACCCGCGCTCCCCCGTCCTCGAGCAGGAACTGCCTGCGCTCACGCGGGTAGCCCGGATCGACGGGCAGGTAGGCGGCGCCGGCCTTCAGCACGCCGAGAATGGCGATGACCGAATCGAGAGACCGGCCGGCCATGACCGCCACCCGGTCCTCCCGCCCGACGCCGCGGTCCACCAGTACCCGGGCCAGGCGGTTGGCCTGCTCGTCGAGCTTGCGCCAGGTCAAGGACGACCCGCCGTCCACGACTGCCATCCGCTCTGGCGTGGAGGCAACGCGCTCGCCAAAGGCGTCCAGCACGCCGGCGAACGTGTCCCGGGACCGGGAAGATGCCAATTCTCCCGGCGCGGGAGCCGTCCTCCCGGTATCCCCGAAGAGGATCGGGCCGTCCCAGTCGATTCTCGACAGAGAACGCCCAGGAAACCTCCCCCCCACTTCGAGAACCCTCTCGAAGCACCGGCCCAGGCCCCGAGCCCATGACTCATCGAACATCGTCGTGTCGTACTCGAGGCGCCAGGCGTAAGGGCTTTCGTCCACGACGGCCAGGGTCAAATCGAACTTGGCGGTATGGGTGTCCAGTGGCATCGGCACGATCTCGACGCCGCCCTGGGCGAGGCTCGGCCGCGCCGCCGGCTCCATGACGAACACCACGTCGAAGACGGGGTTGCGCCCGGGGTCTCGCTCGACAGCCAAATCCTCGACGAGCCGCTCGAACGGGTAGTCCTGGTCGGCCAGTGCCTCCAGGGTCCGCTCGCGGACCTGCTCCAGAAGGGCCTGGAAAGACATCTCCGGGCGGATGCGCAACCTGATGGGGAGTGTGTTGACGAACATGCCGACCAGGTGCGCAAGCGCGGGGTGCGTCCTCCCCTCGACCGGTGTGCCCACCACGATGTCTTCCTGCCCCGAAAGGCGGTGCAACACCGCTGCGAACGCGGCAAGAAGGACCATGAACGGAGTGGACCCGGTCGAGAATGCGAGGTTCGCCACCGCGCTGGACAGGGATCGAGACAACACGCCGCCGGTGCTCGAGCCGTCGAACCGCTTCACCCTGGGACGAGGCCGCAGCGCGGGGAGGTCCAGGACCGGCACGGTGTCAGCGAATCGCGCCATCCACCGTGCACGTGCGCGCTGCATGGCAGCGCTTTCGGCCCGGCCGGCCTGCCACAGGGCATAGTCCTTGTACTGTACTGGCAGGGCGGACAGCCGCTGCCCCAGGTAGGCGGCGGCAAAGTCCTGAGAGAGGATCTGCAACGAGGCGCCGTCCGCAACGATGTGGTGGACATCGACGACAACGAGATGACGATGGATGTCTCGAGAGAGGATCCCGCAACGCATCAACGGGGCTCGAGAGAGGTCGAATGGACGCACGAACATGCGCGCAACGGCGTCATTGCCGAGCCCGGAATCCTCGAGTCGCTCGATATCGACGTGTGCCGTGTCGTGCACGCGCTGCACCGGCCCGTCCGCGGCGAGTTCGAAGCGCGTGCGCAGGCTCTCGTGGCGGGCGACGAGGGTGTCGAGCGCGGCCGCGACCCGGTCGATGTCCAGGGGACCGGCGACCTGGAATGCGAAGGGGATGTTGTAGGCCGTGCTCTCTTCCCCTGCCAGGCGGTGCAAAAAGAAGATCCGCCGCTGCTGGGCCGAGGTCGGGTAGACCTCGAGGACCGGGGCGGCCGGGATCTGCTCGCCTTGCGACCGCGCCGCAGACTCGAGGTACCCGGCCAGCTTGCGGACCGTGGCCCCCATCACCACGTCGATGGGTACGTTGGCGCCAAACCGGTGACGCAGCCTGGACAGGAGTTCCACGGTCTCCAACGAATGGCCGCCCAGCTCGAGAAAGCTGCGGTTGGTCCCCACGTCCGGCGGTTCCAGGCCCAGGATCTCCGCCCAGACTTCGACGAGGGCCGCCTCCAGGGGAGTCGCGGGAAGGGCGGGGGCGTCTCCCGGTGTCGCCAAGGGATCAGGAAGCGCGCACACATCGACCTTCCCGTTCGGGGACAAGGGGAGTTCCTCCAGTTGAACGATGTGCCCGGGCACCATGGCCTCGGGGAGAAGAGATGCCAGTTGCGCTTGGATGTCCTGGCGCTCGAGGCGCTGGCCGGCCACGATGTAGGCGCAAAGTTCCACCTCGCCGCCGGGGCCGGTGCAGGGCACGACCACCGCCTGCCGCACTGCCGGAAGCCGCTGCAATGCTGCCTCCACCTCCCCTGGCTCGACCCGGATGCCACGGACCTGGACCTGCCGGTCGAACCTGCCAAGGAACTCGAGAACGCCATCGCT
Organism: Myxococcota bacterium; assembly: GCA_024278455.1. Classification (GTDB taxonomy): domain Bacteria; phylum Myxococcota_A; class UBA796; order JAJRTE01; family JAJRTE01; genus JAJRTE01. Next base: position 22,851 of record JAJRTE010000046.1, on the reverse strand, counting down.
CCGCCACCGCCCCCGGTCCCCGGTCCGGTACAGCCGACCTCCCGGATCGAACGGGTCGCCCACGAACCGCTCCCGGGTCAGCTCGAGCTTGCCGGCATAGCGTCGGGCCAGGCCCAGGCCGCCGATACAGATCTCGCCCGGCACACCAGGAGGCTGCAACCGCGCCGTCCCGCGCTCCATGACATGGACCACCACGTTGTCGACGCAGCGACCGATCGGAATGGGACCTTCGGTCTCCGTGACCGTGTGGAAGGTCGTTACCACCGTCGCTTCCGCCGGTCCATAGAGGTTGACCACGCGGCACCCGATGTCCCGGTACCGCTTCAGCCGATCTCCCCCGGTCATCAGCAGGCGGAGGGAATGGCTCCACGTGGTGTCCTCGTGCAGCACGATCCGCTCGTAGACCGGGGTGGGAAGGAACATCACCGTCGCCCGGCGGCGCCGCACGAACTCCCGCGTCGCGGAAAGGCTCAAGCGCGTCGCGTCGTCCAGCACCTCGAGCGTCGCGCCGGCTGACAGGGTGCCGTGGACGTCCAGCACGAAAGCGTCGAAACCGAAGCCGGCGTACTGCGCCACCCGGTCGCGTTCAGCAAGGCCCAGCGCACGATGGGACCACCGGCACAGGTTGGCAAGAGAGCGGTGCTCGACCAGCACGCCCTTCGGCGCCCCGGTCGTACCGGACGTGTAGACCAGGTACGCGGCATGTTCCGGACGGACTTCCACCTCGAGCCCGGTGTCGGGATAGTCTCGGTTCTCCTCGCCATCAATCCCGAGCACCCTACCGGAGAAAGCGATTTCCGGTACCTCCTCCCCGCGCAGAAGCCATCCGGCTCCGGCATCGTCGAGGACACGCGCGAGCCGGGCCACGGGATGGGCCGTGTCGAGCGGCAGGTAGCACCCCCCTGCCTTGTGTACGGCCAGGACCGCGACAATCCTCCCGATGGATGGACGGGCGAGGATTCCCACGACCGACTCGGTGGTCACCCCCGCTTCCTGCAACCGGTGGGCCAGCCGGTTGGCAGCGGCGTCCAGTTCCTGGTACGAGAGTGAGATCCCTTCGTAGACGAGGGCGGTGTGCGCCGGATTCGAGAACACCCGGGCCTCGAACATGGCCGGCGCCGTATCCTCTCCTCCATCCGGTACGGTCACAGGACCTCGCAGGGACAGTTGCTGCGCCACCTCCTCCGGCGACAGGACATCCACCTCCCCCCACGCCTGTTCCGGATCGTCCAGCAGTGTGGTGTAGAACTGCTCGAGGTAGCCGGCCAGGGCACCCATGGCCTCCGAGTCGTACAGCCGTGCGTCGAAGGTAATCGTGCACGCCAGCGCCTCCTGGCCCTTCTCGAAGAGCACGGAAACGAGAGGACGCCCGTCCCCCGGCCCCATGCGAACGCCTCGGTGGAACCCCTCCATCGCGACACAACAACCCACCTCGACCTCTCCGCTCTCTGCGACCGGCATGCCCACCAGCGGCGCGATCTCCGGCAAGGCCAACGCCTGGTGAGCTGCCGCGGCAGCCACCGTGCGCTTCCAACCGCTGAGCGCACCACGCAAAGATGTCGAGGGGTCGAACTCGCACGCAAGAGGAAGCAGTCGCGACGACGCCGTTTCCCCCGCTCCGCTCGACTCCGGGAACACCGGCGCTGCCAGGGTCACACGGCTCTCTCCGGCATACTTCGCCAGAAGCCGGCAGACACCGAACGAGAGCAGAATGAACAGTCCTTCGGGAGCACCTCGAGCGGCACGGTCGAGAGCGGCGGACAGGTCCGGCGGGAACCGCCGATACACGCGGGACCGGGCGTCCTCCTCCATCTCCGCGTGATTGCCCACCCAGGAACCGCGCTCATGGGCTGGGAACCGGGTGAATCCCTCCCCAGCCGGAAGAACAGCACGCCAGAACGCCCTCACCTCGCGCAGGCGGCTGCTCGACAGGCGAATGTCGCTGTCGATACGATTCACCACGATCCTCTCATCCTCGAGCCACCCGGCACGGCGGCCCGTCCCGCTCCTCTCCGCCCACATCGCCGAACGACAGGCTGCCCCACCGGCCCGGACAGCGCCGGCGACCTCGACGCCAGAAGCCCCCGGGAAACCCCGCGCCCCGCCTCCCGCGGCCCCTCACAGGTCGAATCCCACGTCGCGGAAATCCGGCCCTTCCGCTGTCTCCTCGTCGAGCGAAAGCTCGAGATCGTCCACGGTGACATCTTCCGCTCCGGCCACCTGTGCCACAATGGCCTGGTAGTCCGCGACAAGCCTCGAGATGGTCCTTTCCTGGTACAGCGCCCGGCGATACTCCACCCACCCCTCGATCCGCCCGCTCCGCTCCACAAGCTCGAGCGCCAGGTCGGCCTTGGCAGTCCAGGTATCCACCGGGACCGGGATCAGCTCCAGGTCCGGGATCTCCACCGGTCGCAATACCTGGTTCTGCAATACGAACAGCGTCGTGAGCGGAGACGGGGCGCCAGGCCCGGCCAACGCCCTCCATTCCCGGAGCAGGTCGTCGAGCTGGTAGTCCTGGTTCTCGAGGGCCATGCTGACCGCCGCCCCGGCCTCCCCCAGGAACCTCTTGAATGGCCGGTCGAACCCGGGCTCCAGCCGCACCAGTACCGTGTTCACGAACAGTCCGACGACACGCTCGAGTTCCTTGCACGTCCGCCCCACCACCGGAACGCCCACGGTCACAACGGGCGTCCCAGCATACCGCGCCAGCAGGGCTGCGTAGGCGGCGAGAAACACCGTGAACAACGAGACGCCGGCCCTCGACGCCAGTGCCCGCACGTGCTCGACCTCACCCGGCTCGAGGGAGAACCGGCAACGCCGCCCGGCATCGAAATCCTCGCCCCCAGGACCAGGATCGGGAGGAACACCTGCCGCCGGAAACCCGGAAGCCATGACCGATTTCCAGTACCTCTCCTGCGGCTCCAGGACCATCCGTGCACCTTCGCTCCCTTGCCACGCCGCGTAATCCCGGTAGGCCACCGGCAACCGGGAGAGTCTCCGGCCGGCATACAGAGCGGCGAGGTCCTCGATCAACACCGCGACAGAGGCCCCGTCTGCCACGATGTGATGAATGTCGAAGAAGACGAAGATGCTCCCTTCAGGGTCCTCGAGGAGCACGACACGCCACAAGGGCGGCCGGTCCAGCGCGAACGGCCGGACCAGGTTGCGAAGCGACGGCGCCAGGTCCCCCTCCACCAAAACGTGCTCCACGGAGACCGCCGATGTGGGGGCGATGTGCTGCATGACACGGCCATCGACCTCGAAAAACCAGGTGCGCAACGCCTCGTGCCTGGCCACCAGGCCCGCGACCGCCTTGCGGAACCTCGCCACGTCGAGAAGACCTTCGACCTGGTAGACTACCGGCATGTTGTAGGCGATCGCGTTCGGGTTCATGCGCCAAATGGCGTACATCCGGCGCTGCTGGGCCGAAAGAGGATAGGCATCGGCCGCGGGCGCCCTCGAGATGGTCACACGCGGCTCGGGCGGGTCCTCCCGGGCTCCAGCGGCCTTCGACGCCAACAGGGCAGCCACCTCCTGCACGGTTCGGCAGGCCAACACATCCGCCATACGGAGCCGAACGCCGAAATGCTCCTGGATACCATTGAGGATGCGCAACGCCTGGATCGAGTCTCCCCCCAGGTCGTAGAAGTCGGCGGCAACGTCCAGTTCCTCGTAGCCCAGGGCATCTGCCCAGATGGACGCCACCGCCTGCTCGATCTCCGAGTAGTCCCCGCCGGCACGGCCGGTGAGCCGCACCGCCCTCGACCCGCTCGCCGCTGCCTTGCGTCCCCCCATCCTCTTCTTGCCCCCCTCGGACCGCTCGAGCTGCGCACGAATGGCCGGGGAGAGCCGGATAGGCAGCTTCTCGAGGAGGTGCACCCGCGGGTCCCTGTAGTTGAGAGCACCAATGAGCACCGGGCTCAAACGGTGATCGAGGGCGACCTGGAATGCCTGGAGGGCCTCGTCCGGGGCGAGAGCCTTCACGATGGAGTCCAGGGCGACGCCGGTGTCGGCGGCCATTCCCACCTCCTTCCACGCCACCCAGTTCAGGGAAAGTACCGTCCTCCCCCGTAACGACGCGGCTCGAGCGAGCCCATCCAGGTATCCGTTGGCGGCCGCGTAGTCCGCCTGACCCGCGGCAGGGAGAATGGACGCGACCGACGAAAACAGGATGGTAAAGTCCGCATTTGCCTCCAAGCCCAACCGGGCCACGAGCCACCCGCCTCGAGTCTTGGGGCGCACGACCTCGTCGAACGCCTCGGGCCGCTTCCCGGCGAGCCGTCCGGAGGAGGGGACTCCGGCACAGTGGACGACACCGTTGATCCGGCCGAACTCGTCCCGAAGGTCTGCCGCCACTGCCTCGAGCGCCACGGGATCGGACACGTCGGCCACGGGAAACGCCAGCCGGCACCCGCTATCGGCCAGGCGTTGGAGACGCTGCACGCGGGACACCAGCCGGGGATGGGTATCCGCGGCCAGCACCCGTGGCCACAGGGATTGCGCCACCATGCCCGAGCGACTCAGCAGGGCGAAGCCGGTCGCACCTCGAGCGGCGAGGTGCCGGGCGACCTCGATCCCAAGCCCGCCAGTGCCTCCCGTGATGAGGTAGACCCCGTCCGGCCGTACCGGCACCGGGTCAGGGGGGAAGGCGTCCAGGTCGGTGGGGGCCAACGCCTCCACGAAACGGCGGTCGCCGCGGAGGGTGCGAAAATAGGTATCCGCCGAAGCCTCGATCTCCTCGAGGAGGACGGTGGCGGGTGTCCGGGCGCCGATGTCGATGGCGAAGCAGTTGAATGCTTCTTCCTCCCGCTCGAGGACCCGACCCATGGCGACCAGGGCGGTCTGGCCAGGAACGGGCGGTTCATCTCCGCGGTCCACCGCGACGGCCCGGTCCACGACGAGTGCAAGCTCGAGGTCCTGCGGGACCGCGCCGTCCATGGCCCGCACCAGGTGATACAGGCTTCGAATCCCCCACTTCTCGCCCTCGAGAAGGTCGTCCCACGTCGATTCGGGGCCCAGCCCGGCTGTCTGGAGATGGACCAGGTGGGATACCTGGGCAAACCACGGCTCGGCCACCAGGCGCCTGGCGTCCTCGAGGGTTGCCACCCCTGCGAGATGGACCGGAATGCCTCGCCGCTCGAGGGGTTCGCGGAGATCTTGAGCCATGCGTCGCTGCCCAGGGTGCGCGAGCAGCAGGGCGTGGCGGATCTCCTTGCCTCGAGGTGGTCTTGGTTCCTCCAGCCATTCCACCTGGTAGTGCATGGTGCGACGCTGCTTCCAGGCCTCGAGGAGTTCCGCCGGGGGGTCATACCAGCACCGTACCCGTTGAAGAGGGGACGCTGGCAAAGGAACCCGGCGCACATCGCGGCCCTCGTAGAACGCGGCCCAGTCGACATCCTCTCCCGCGACGTGACGCCGGCAGATGGCCGCCAGGGAGGCCCATCCTCTCTTCTCATCGTTCCCGGTCGCACCACCGCCGCCAGCGACCCCCTGGCTGATAAAGGCCCACTCGGCGCCTTCGACACGAAGCCGCTGCTGGACGCAGGTGTCGAGCCGCTCGAGCAGTTCTCCCATATCCCGTGCGACGATGGCAGCCCGGGTCTCGAGATGGGGCCTGCCGGTGCTCACCGTGAAACAGGCGTCCTCGAGACGGATGTGGTCGTGCTCCCGGAAGAATGCACGATAGCGTTCGAGGAGGTCCAGCAGTTGCGCCGCATCCCGGGCCGAAGCGGTGAACGCGATCGGTATCCGCTCGCGAGTGCGCGCGGGCAGGACCGGAGCCTCCTCGAGGACCACGTGGCAATTGGTGCCACTCATGCCGAACGCATTGATCCCGCAACGCCTCGGGTCGGCCTTCCGGGGCCACGCGCGGTTGACGACGTTGACGTAGACCGGGCTGTCAGCGAAATCGAAAGCGCGATTCGGCGTTTCGAACCGGGTGGAGGGGGCGATCTCCTCGTTGTCGAGACAGAGGCAGGCCTTGATGAAGGACGCGATGCCTGCGCCTTCGAAAAGGTGGTTGAGACTCCCCTTGAGCGACGTGATGGCACAGAATTGCCGCCGTGAAGTGTACTTCCGCATGGCCATGGTGATTCCGGCCAGTTCCACAGGATCGCCGATGCTGGTTGCCGTCCCGTGGGCCTCGATCCAGTCGAGGGTTTCCGGGTCGATGCCGGCGTCGTTCCAGGCTCGGGCCAGGGTGTCGGCCTGGGCGGCCGGGTCCGGGGCGGTTATCCAGGCGGACCGCCCATCCTGGCCCACGGCGCTTCCCCGGATGACGGCGTAAACGTGGTCCCCGTCCCGGCGGGCTCGAGTCAGCGGCTTGAGGAACACCGCACCGGCCCCCTCCCCCACCCCGGTCCCGGTCGCACGGTCGTCGAATGGCCGCGTATAGCCGTCGTCCGACTCGATGCCGACCTTCACGTCCGCGGCCAGGGGCAGGAGGTTGAGCTTCACCCCACCGGCGATCGCCGCGGTGCTCTCGCCCTTCCGGATCGACGCGCAGGCGAGGTGCACGGCGACCAGCGAGGAAGAGCACGCGGTGTCCACGCACACCGACGGACCCTTGAGATCGAGGAGATAGGAGATCCGCGCCGGCAGCATGGCCGGGAGATTCGCCTGGAGAATGAGCGGCGCGAGCTGCCTGTCCAGTTGCAGCAGGATGTCCTTGTAGTTGCATGCCCGAAAGTCGGGGGCGAACCCGGCGAACACCCCTGTCCGGGACCCCTCGAGGCACCTCCCGCCATACCCGGCATCCTCCAGGGCGGCCACGGCACATTCCAGGAACAGCCGGTGGGCCGGATCCATCAGTGCGGCCTCTCGAGGCGTCAGCCTGAACGCTCGAGGATCGAACCGGTCGATCGACTCGAGGTACGCGCCAGGCACGAACTCGAGCTTCAAGTCGCCGTAGGCGTCGACCAGGTCCAACCACGGCTCCACGTCGCTCCGCCGCGCCTCCGGGAACGGGCCGACCGGGTCCCACCCGGCACGCACCCGCTCCCAGAAGGCATCCTTGTCCGGTGCGCCAGGGTAGCGGCATGCCACGCCGACCACGGCGATATCGCGCTCTCGATAGGCCCGCACCCGGCCGGAGGCCAAACTCCACCCGCGCGGCTTCCGGCCGCCATTCGCCCCCATCATGCCTCCTGCTTCGAAAAGAACGCCTCGAGACCGGTCTCCGCCACCAGGGCGTCCAGGCGTGCGCGCGCCTCCTCCTCCTGGACCTGCTTGGTCTCGAGGACCTTCTCGAGCATCCGGAAAGCGCGCCTGGCGTGCGCCGGGACCATGGGGGCATCCTCCTCCACGATCCGGCGGTAGATCGCGCGCACCTCGCGGACGGGCTCGATCACGCCGCGCTCGTATGCCTCCTCGTCCCAGTTGCGATTGGGAACCGACACGGCCACACCGAGCGCCCGCCCCAGGAACCTGAAATGGTGCGAGAAGAGACGCGCCTCGAGACCTTTCCGACCCTCGCGGTCGTCCACGGAAAAGGCGGCCATGACCGGACTGTGGGCCCGCACCATGCTGGAGAGGATGGACCGCGGTCCGGACTCGACCATCACGCCGACCCCGGCACGCTCCATCACCTTGACAGTCTCCCACCACCGAACCGGCGCGACGATCTGCCGGGCCAACCTGTCCGCGAGACCCGCCGTGTCCTCGTGAGGACGGGCGTCCACGTTGGATACCACCGGCACTCGAGGCGCCGACCACCGCACCTGCTCGAGCGCCTTGCGGAACGGCGCCACGCTCGTCTCCATGAGCGGACTGTGAAACGCTGCGGCGACCTGCAACGGCATCACCTGCGCGCCTCGAGCCGACAACCGTTCCGAGGCGGCGGCCACCGCCTCCCTGGCCCCGGAAATCACTACCTGGTCCGGTGCGTTGTCGTTGGCCGGCACGACCACCCCGTTTCCATGGACGGCTTCGCACGCCCGCGCCACGTCCTCCCTGTCCAGGCCTCGAATCGCGGCCATGGTCCCTCGCCCGTCCGGATCCGCTGCCTCCATCACCTCTCCCCGAAGGCGCACCAGGCGCAAGGCGTCCTCGAACTCCAGCGCCCCCGCCCAGGCCAGGGCCGTGTACTCGCCCAGGCTGTGCCCGGCGGCCAGCAACGGCTCGAGTTCGTACTGCTCTCCGTACACCACGGCCTGGATATACCCCACGGCGAGCAGGGCGGGCTGGGCGACCGAGGTCCTCGTCAAATCGGCCGGGTCACCTTCGAAGCAGAGCGCGGCAAGGTCCATGGAGAGTGCAGCGTTCGCCCGCCGGAACAGGTCCCGCGCCCGCTCCGACCGGTCGTACACCTCCCTGCCCATGCCGGGGTGCTGGGCCCCCTGGCCGGGGAACACCCATGCGGTCCGGGTCATCGGAGATCCTCCCTCGATTGGGTGCCGGGTCCCGGCCTTGCGTCCTCTCTCCCGGCACGATCCTCTCTCGACATCGGCTCCTTCTCCATGTACGCTCTCGAACCATCTCCGTCGCCCGAACCTCCCCCCACCTGGACACGTCCCTCGCCGACTGTCGCGATTCGCTCTCCAGGACCCACTGGCACGGCACTGGCCGAGGCGGCCTCCCGCGCAGCCGTTGCCAGGGCTTCGGACAGACCCTCGGCCAGCGCTCCGGCGACTCTCGAGTCCACCCGGCGGTCGTCGTGTTCGAGGAGGAAGGCCAACCGTTCTCCTACCACGCGGTAACCGAGACGGATGTCGTAGCGGTCCGCGAAGGCGTCGCGCGGCACGCCCCGGTCCTCCCGGAATACGAGCAGCGACACCATGTCCTCCGGGACGTGGAAGAGCAGCGGAACGACCTGCTCGAGAGCCGCTTCGACTACCTCGCCCCTGTCCCTCCGCCGAGCCACGACCTCCTCGAGGAAGACCGGGAACGGGACATCCTCGAGAACCGGAACGGTGAACCCGGCGACCCGGCTTCGCCGACCTACCCAGACTTGGAGCGCAACCTCCCTCGATCCCCCGCTTCGGGCCAGGACGGCCGCAGTCACGGCGACGATCGCGTCCTCGACGCTGCCACCGGCCACTGCGCCCGCCCGGGCGAGTCCCTGCCGCTCCGCCCCGGAAAGGTCCCACTCGTACACCGTGGCCGCGTTGGCATCCTCCCCGCCCGTCGCCGGCCTCGGGGTCACGCCAGGGATTCGCGTGTAGGAAATGACGCCGACCCGTCCCCGGCGGTCGAATCCCCCGTCGATGAAGGCGGCCAGCCGCTCGATCGAACGATGGACGAACAGGTCGGCGACCCCGATCCGCCCGGGCCAGCTCCGATCGAGTTCCGCCTGGAGCCGGGTGAGGAGGAGAGAGTCGACGCCCTGTTCCAGGAAGGAGTCGCCGACTTCGAGAGGACGGCCGCCGGAAACTCGAGTCCAGATGTCGAGGAGCAGCCGGACGGTGTCTCCGGAGAATCGCGCAAGGTCCCCGTCGCCGGCCGCGGCCCCGGGGGCACCCTCGAGGACCCGGGCAATGCCCAGCGTCGCACCTTCCTGGAACATTCGCACGAGCTTGAACCGCTGTATCTTACCGCTGGTGGTCCTCGGCAGGCGGTGGACACAGGCCACGGCATCCACGTCCAGGGCCATGGTCTCCACGAGCCGGGCCCGGACCCGATCGAGGAGGTGCTGCAGCGCGTCTTGCGGCCTCTCCGGCTCCACGAAGACGACGACCCGGTCCACCATCCGCTTCCACGAGAGAACGCCCGCCACGCAGAAGCGCCCCGGTTCCAGGCCGGGCACCCTTTCCAGCAACGTCTCGAGGTCCTGGGGGTAGTAGTTCCGGCCGTTGATACAGATGACTTCCTTCTCCCGGCCGGTCAGGAACAGCCCGCCCCCGAACTGGAACCCCAGGTCGCCGGTGTCCAGCCAGCCGCCCGCGGCCTCGAGACGCGCCGCGGCCTCCGGCTCCCCGTACCTGGCCATGGCGACGTTTCGCCCTCGCACCCAGATCCTGCCCACCACCCCCTCCTCGACAGGCTCTCCGGCGATATCGACGACGCGCAAGGCGCACTCATCGATGGACGTGCCCAGATCGACCAGCTCCACCGCTTCCGGCCCGGGCTCCTCCACCGGGCGCACCCGGTCCCCCACGTTCAGGTACGCGCGATCGAACGCGACGGCGTGCAGCGGCGCGCTGGCCCGGGCGAACGTGACTGCCAGGGTGGCTTCCGACAGGCCGTAGCCCGGCACGATCACGCGGTCGGACAGGCCGAATGGGGCCAGCTTCTCGAGAAACCGGCGACACAGGCCCGCGGAGATGGGCTCCGCCCCGTCGAACAGCACACGCAGCCGGGACAGGTCCCAATCACGGTCATCCGCACGCTCCAGGGACTTCAACACCAGCCTCAGCCCGAAGTCCGGTGAGGCCGTCACCGTGGTCCCGTACTCCGAAAGCTTGTCCAGCCACCGGAGCGGCTGCTTGACGAATGCCTGCGTCGCCATCAAGGCATGATCGGCACGCTGGTAGACCGGACCCAGGTGCAACCCGATGAGACCCATGTCGTGGGTCAACGGCAACCAACTCAGCGCGGAATCCTCGGGCCCAGGCCGAATCGCCGCTGCCATGGCCCGCACACTGGCAACGATGTTGTCGTGGGTCAGCACCACCCCCTTGGGCCGACCGGTCGACCCGGACGAAAACTGCACGAAAGCCACATCCCCGGGGCGGGCGGACCGCGGGTTGCCTCGAGCCCCGGTGGGATCGATATCTCCGGCGAATACCAGCCGCTCCCCAAACGCGGACAGCACCGGCCCGACAGCCTCGCCGGCCACACCCTCGAGGCGCTCCAGGGCGTCCCGAGTCGTCACCACGTAGGGATTCTCGAGGCGCTGGAGTACGCCGAGGAGTTTGTTCAGGTAGCCCAGGTTCACCGCCGGGGTGATGGGGACGGGCACCATCCCGCCCAGGATCCCGGCCCAGAAGGCGCCCAGGAACAACCGGGTGTCGGGTATCTGCAGCACGAGTTCCGCGGACGCAGGAATCCCGGCCGCCTGGAACCGCCCCAGCAACACGAGCGCCAGGTCCGCCAGTCCGTCCAGGCCCATCGTGCAATCCGGCCCGGTCTCGCCAATCAGGGTCAGCCTGGGTCCTCCCTCGGTCCGAAAGGAAAGTAGCAGCTCGACCAGCGTCCTCACATCCCAACCGCGCATCGCCATCGGCACGGTCCTCCTCGAGTTCGAGCCCCCCTGCGCGCATGGCAGGGCAGGTTCCCGGCGCACGCCGGCCGTCCCGCGGCCCGTCCCCTCCATCGAACAACGCTCTCCACCGTCCGATCGTCGAGGGAGCCGGGGCGCGGGTCCACTTCGCGGCGCCCGCTCATGCCGTTTCTGTCACTTGATATGCTCACAACGTAGAACGTGCTGGACATCCTGGCAACAACAATTCCGCTCGAGGGGTTCCGTGGAGGGCGCAAGGCACAGGCTTGCGCGGCATGAGACAACCGCCGCGCCGACCATTCAGGCGGGAGGGCCGGACGGGTGGGAGGACCATGGTCGAGAAAACCGTCGAGCTTGACAGCCGTCGTCAGAGGCGCTATCAGTGCATTGGGGTCGGGCATATCTCTCCCGGGCGCCCGGCTGCCGAATCCGAACGCATGTGCCGCGTTCCGTGACCGGCGTCAACGGCCATGCGGCGGCTGGCCACCCATTGTCTATCCAGGAGGCAAGAAGAATCGGTATCGGCGCACCGGCCGGAAGGGGGGGAGCGTGAGCGACGAACAGGCGGGAAAGCAACGGACTGATGAGGATGATGGCAGCGCCCCGGAGATTCCACCGAGCAGCCCCATGGACGCGAGGCTCGAGCGGCCAGGAGGACGTGCCGGAGATGCCGCCGGCAAGCGCGAGGAGCACCAGCGGACCGAAGCACGGTACCGCGCCGCGATAGGCGCCCTGACGCTCGGGGTGGCGCTTTTCGAGGCTGTCGAAGGGGGAGAAGAGTTCATCATCCTGGATGTCAACCGCGCCGGGGCGGAGCTTGTGCACGCGACCCCGGAGGCGCTCATCGGTCGCGCCTTGCGTCATGTCCTCTCGAGTCCGGGGGGACAGGAACTCCATGCCCTGGCACGGAAGACCTACCAGGCAGGGGGGTCGCACGACTTCCCACCCGTCCACCATGAAGATTCCCGTGGCTCGATCTGGATATCGGCGAGGCTCACCCGGCTCGAGGGGGGCGAGATCCTGGGCGTCTTCGAAGATGTCACCGATATCCAGGAAAGCCGACGCAAGCTCGCCACGGCCGAAGCCTGGTTCGGCCGAGCCGCCGAGGACAACCCCGACGCCATCATCGCGCTGGACGGCGCACACCGGGTGATCTATGGCAACCAGGCAGCCGCAAAGCTTTTCGGGCGGCCGCTGAACGCCTTGATGGGCGAACCTTTCGGCCATCCCCTGGTGTACAGGAGCGGCACGGAAGTGGACATCTTCCGCCCCGATGGAACCACGCGAACGGGCGAGGTCCGCACGAGCAAGACGCTGTGGAAACAGCAAGAAGTCACGGTGGTGACCCTTCGAGACGTCACGGCGCTCAAGGAGGCCCAGGCACGCCTCGCCGCCTCGGAACGCAAGCTGAAGAGCATCCTGGATCACGTCCACTTCGGGATCGCACTGCTCGATCGGGACTATCGCGTGCTTGAGGTAAACCGCCAGATGACCGACTGGTTCGGGCAGCCGGACACGATGGTCGGGCAGATCTGCTCGGTGCGTTTCCGGGACCCGGGCCACGAGATGCCCTGCGAAGGGTGCCCGGTGGCCGCCACGCTTTCCGATGGCCAACTACACCAATCCACGATGGAGCGCTGGATGACCGGCAAGCCGACCACGTTTCGCGTGCTCTCTTCCCCGGTGAAGGACGAAAACGGCGAAGTCACCTCGGTGATCGAGATCCTCGAGGACATCACCGAGACCCGGCTCCTCGAGGCACAACTCCGCCAGGCCCAGAAGATGGAAGCGGTCGGGCGGCTGGCCGGCGGCGTGGCCCACGACTTCAACAACCTGCTGACCATCATCGGGGCCCACGCGGATTTCATCGAAAGCGCCCTGCCACAGGGGGACAGGGTGCTCGAGGATCTCGACCAGATACGCCGTGCGAGTGACCGTGCCACGTCGCTCACCCGCCAGTTGCTGGCATTCAGCCGGCGCCAACCCATGCGCCCCACGGTGCTGAATCTCAACAGCGTGCTCGAGGAGATGGGCCGGATGGTGACCCGGGTCATTGGTGAGGATATCCGCGTCGAATTCCGGCTCACCCCCGCCCTCTGGCCGGTCGAGGCCGACCAGGCCCAGATCGAGCAGGTAGTGATGAACCTTGTCGTGAACGCTCGAGATGCCATGCCGAGCGGAGGCAGGATGGTGCTGGAGACGGCCAACGTGACGGTTGACGAGGCGCAAGCGCGCCGGCGTCCGCCCATGCCGCCCGGCCGCTTCGTGCTCCTGGCGGTCTCGGATACGGGCTGCGGAATGGACGCGGAGACGCGCGGGCGGGTTTTCGAGCCGTTTTTCACGACCAAGAAGGAGTCTGGGACCGGGCTCGGCCTTTCCACCGTCTACGGCATTGTCAAACAGAACAGAGGGTTCGTCTGGGTGGACAGCGACCCAGGGAGGGGATCGGAGTTCCAGGTCTATTTACCCGCCGTGGACAAGGAGGTGACCACCTCACGTGAAATGACGACCCAACCAGTCTCGAACCACGGCGGTGGCACGATCCTCCTCGCCGAGGACGACGACCTGGTGCGCCGCCTGGCGAAACGCATCATGGAGCGGGCCGGTTACCGCGTGCTCGAGGCATCGAGCGGCGAGGACGCCCTCTCCGTGGCGGCAGACCACGACGGGCCGATCCACCTGCTGGTGACCGACGTCGTGATGCCGGGCATGAACGGCAGGGAACTCGCCGAACGCCTCTGTGCCTCGATGCCGGACATGGAGGTCCTGTTTACGTCGGGATACACGGCCGACATGATTGCCCAACAGGGCGCGCTCGACCCCGGCATCCGCCTGGTCGAGAAGCCGTTCGACAGGAAGGGACTGCTGAAAGCGATAGAAAGCGCGCTTCACGGGCGCGGATGACCCGCGAACTCGAGTCCCTGCGAGCCGCGACCTGGCGTGGACCCAACATGGCGCGCCGGGAGGCTGCTGCGCCACGGGGGACTGCGAAACGCAGCGGCTCACGAGTGCCCGGATGCCCCGTTCGCTCGGGCCGGCTTCCTCGATTCCGAGCCCGGCCTCCGGAACCAGCGGGCCATGACCGATGACGGCCCACCAATGTGGAGCCCGTCGGCGAGAAACGGCTCCCAGGCGTCGACGTCGTAGGTGTAGACGATGGACACCCCGGCCGCCAGGGCTGTCGCGGCATCCCGAGCCGTGTGCAGCCGCTCCGGCGCCAGGGCGTGCCTGGCAGCCAGTTCCAGCATCTTCAGGCTCGCCTCGAGCCCACTTATCAGCACGAGGAGAGACGAGGGCGGTTCCACCAGCGCCCGGACCTGGCGGGCGATGTCGTCCAGGGGCCCGTCACCGGACCGGCTGAGCGTGGCATACAGCCCACCCAGTGCGCCCGACGTGGTGCAGCCCGCCAGAGCGCCCGCTCTTACCGCATCCAGGAGCGATTTCGCTTCAACATGGTTGGGAGCGCCCGGCAACAGGGCGGTCGCCAGCACGCCGCCGTCCAGCAGTGCGTATTCGGTCAGTTCGGTTCCGCGTGGCATCCCGATTCCCCATAGCACTTCATTCGACACGACATCCATGAAGATCGTACTTCTCATGACAGCACGTTGAGCATAGGACCTCGCAACATGCAGGTCAAGGACCAACCACCGGAATCCAACAAAAAAACTGCCTGAGTTCAGGGCGTTGCCGGCTCGTGAAACGTGACTTCCGCACCCTCGCCGATCCCCGCTCCACGGCACGATCCACGGTTGACCTCGAGGACATACGCCGCCGGACCCACAGAACGGTAGCGCGGACAACGATCCGAACGACAAGGCTCGGCCTCCACGACGTTCAGCACGCGCAGGTTCTCCCCGATGAAGATGATGTCCAGCGGTATGCGCGTGTACTTCATCCAGAAAGAGCGGGGCGCTGCAACCCGGTACCGGAACAACATCCCCCGACCCCGCGGCAGGTCCTCGCGAAACATCAGCCCCACGTACCGACTCAGGGCCCCGTCCGCGATGTCCGCGGTGATCTCCATGACCCGTTCGCCCTCGATCCGGACCATCACCTGCGAACGGTCGAAAAAAGCGTAGACGGCGAAGATGGCGGCGAGCGCTGCGGCAATCAGGAAGACCAGCACGGCGAGACGGCGGCCCCGTCCGCTGCCCCGTGGCGCCGTCGATTCCTCTCCTCGTTCCGGTGGGTTCGTGTCCATGCGCAAACCTCGCTGCGCCTACCCGCGAAAGGGATTGGCCAGATGACCGGTGCGGGCCCGTGCGACACGAAGCGGGCCCGACGCCCCGTAGTCCGGCCTCGAGAAACGCGCGGCCAGCTCCTCGAGTTCCCCGCCTCGAAGCAGGACGTCCAAAGCGCCAAGAACTTCCTCGGTCAGCCGGCACCGCTGGTCGCTCGCCGTCGTGGACCCCGCCAGGACGCGCACCAACGGACGCCGCAAGTAGAGCGGATGCCGCTCGTTCCGGGGACGCGACGCGAAAAAGTGATCGACGAACTCATATTCCCCGGCATCACGCGCCAGCCGATTCCTCAAGCGGGTATAGGGTTCCGAGTATACGTAGTCGGCCAGGCGTGGCAAGACAGGACGCACGTGGAAGTCCAGGATGAGAGCAAAATCCGGCCCAAGGTGTTCGTCCGAAAACTTGACGAGGTGTTCCGACCCGTCCAGCAGCGCACCAACGAAAACCTCCGGATGACGCCTCGAGGAGAACTTCAGCCCCAGCCGCCCCCCACGCAAACGGTGAAGCCTCAGCCCCCTCCCCAACTCCGGGTTGCCCAGGACCCGGTACAGGCGGGCAAGATCCACCACTGCCAGATCATGGGCCACCTCCCGAAACAGACGCTCCAGCGCCGGCACAAGCTTCCGTCCCGGAAGATAGGAGAGAATCGCTTCCGTGGATACCGGCGCAGGCTCCCCCAGCCCTTGCTGCCGGAGGTACTCGCACAGATCTCCCACGTGCACACCCGCTCCGTGGTTCCTGATCCAGTTGTCGAGGAAACGACACACGTCTGCCCAGGTCAACTCGACGTCCGCATCACCGTCGTGCTGGTGCCTCCCGGCCGCAACGACAACCGTCCTGACCTTCTCCGGCCACAGCAATTCGGCGATCGCCCGGTCCATCCCCGACCTGTCGGCAGGATCACCACCCCACAGCCGAAACTCGAACACGTAGACCAGATCGCTCGCCTCGCCCACCAGGTCCACACGCGGCAACCGCTGGTCCGGATGAGCCCGCCACACGATGTGACGCTCCTTCCGAGGCTCCTGGAAACCCTGCTGTATGGCGAGAAACTCGAAAACCGATACACCGAGAGACGGGTTCTGCCGAAACACCCAGGCGAGAATCTCCGACAGGAATAGAGTCGTATGCTTCCGATCCGAAAACGCCGGGCAAGCGTGGAGGCTAAGGAAGAGATTATCGCTCATGACACATTATCTCCCTCGCAACGTCGCCCGGATCCGAGCAGGCGGGTGAGGTCGCACCACCCGACAATTCGTGCGCACTTCCTGACATTATTGGCAGAGTATACCTGCATGAATTTCCCCCGTCAACCACAGAAACACAAGCCCGGAACGATCCGCCGGGCAACGCGGCTCCAAGGCGTTCCGGTTGCGCTCGACGACAAACCATGCAATACCAGGGGAGGTGCGACGGCGGGCTTCGGCCACCTGCCTCGAAATCCGTTCCGGGGGGGGGGAACAGGCAGCGGTAGCGTCCCGTGTGCACCGCTCACGCGCCTGGCCGACACGAAGCGTCTTGCTGGCCGCGTGCTCGAGGTGGGCTGTCGGGCCGGTCCGGGCAGCGGTCCGCAGAACAACGAGGGGAGCAGATGGTTTCCAGGGAAGACGTGGTCCGGTACCTCGATGCCGTCCATGACGAAACCGTGTTGAAAACGCTGGGGATACGCATCGAGAGTTACGACCCGGACGAACTAGTGGTTGCGACCGAGGTCGACCGCCGGCTGTACCAGCCTGCCGGCATCGTGCACGGGGGTGTCTACGTGTTGATGGCCGAGTCTGCGGCCAGCACCGCCGCGGCCCTGTCCGTCGATATCGCCCGGTACACCGTATCCGGCATGGAGATCAACGCGAACCACCTCCGCCCGGTGACCGGGGGCACGCTCCGCGCGACAGCTCGTCCTCTCCACAAGGGCCGCACGACCATGGTATACGGGATCGAGATACGGGACGATAGGGACCGGCTCGTCAGCGTGTCGCGCTGTACGATCGCGGTGAGGCCTCGAGGCCAACCTCACGAGCCGGCCGGCCCGTGACCGGATTGAGGAGATCAGGTTGCGGGTACTATCCTGCTGCGCGCCGGTTCGAGGCGAGGTCGGCGAGGTCGAATCGCGGGAAGCGCTCGATGGAACTTGCGGGAGGCTGAATGACAACGGAGTGGATGACGTTGACGAGTGGGGCGCTTCCCCTGGACGGGTCCGAGATGGAGACGGCGATACCACCCAGCGGAGCACCTGTCCGCCTCACCCTGCGCGGAGAACTGGTCCTCCCCCAGGCCGGGGCCGCTTTCGACGCCGTGGACGCCGACACGCCTTCGTCGCTCATACAGATCGAGCCCGGCCGGTGGCACATGATCGAGGCCGACCCCGACGCGCACGCCTATGTCTTCGTGCCCACGACACCCTTGACGACACCTGCCACCCTGTCGCTGGACCTGCAAGCGCTCGCCGAACGGTTTCATCTCCCTCCCGCCGAAGTCGGTTCGGCGCTGACCGGGGAGTTGTCGGTCGAACTCGCCGGGGGCTCGACCAGCACCGTCCTCTCTACCCTGGCGGCTCCCCTGGCCGGTACCGCGTTGGCCCTCCTTGTTGCCGCCACCGTCGCCCTTCGCCGCCTCCGGTCGCGTCGAGCACGGGACGAGGATCTGGACCGCCTGCTCCAGGAGATTCACGAGCTGGCCGATGCGTTGAACAGCCGGACCGGCGGGCACACCAATGCCGGACCGAAAGCGACTCGAGACCTGCCCGCCCTGGTGGCCTCCGCGGAGAGATTGCGCGACTCGACCCGGGTGCTTCGCCGGCGCCTGGACCGGCGCAGGGTGGGCGCTCTCCGCACCCGGGTCGAGCGGCTCGGCCGGAAGGACAAGGACGCCCCAGACCGGAAGGAGGCGGAACGCCGCCTGGCCATGCTCGAGCCGCTCGTGGCGGAAGAAAGCCGACTTGCCGAAAGGCTCCAACGCATCCGCGACGCCCTCAAAGCGCTTCTCGATGCGTGGACGGCCGTGGACGCGGCGGGTGAGGAGCGTGGGGTCGAAATCCAGGCCAGGCTCGACGAGGCCGAGGCGGAGATCACGGCCGTGCTGGCCACGAAGCTGAACATCGGCGGCGGCCGACGCATGGACGAATGAATCCGCTGGAGAAGCCTCCCGCCGGAGAATGAACGGCGGTTGAAACCGAAGTCGCTCGAACGCGGCCAGGCCCCGTCGGCCACGGCGGGCGTCGTAGGACCAGCCCGCGTCTTCGGTCGCCGAACGAGGCTCTTGAACTCCCCAGGGTGGCGTTCGCCGCCTGGCTATGGGGGTTACGTCACTACGGCCGGCTCGGGCGGTGGATCCCTGCGCCCGATCCCGGGTGGATCACCTGAGCCGATCTCCCGAGGTCCACTTGCACCGGGCTGTGACACCAGGTACGCTTTCCGGCCACGCGCTATCAGGCAGATTCGCCTTTCCACCTCCCCATTGTCGAGCGGTATCGCCCCGCCGGTCACGCAGATTTCCAGGCCACTCTACTGGTTGGTCAGGCAGATCGACGCCTTACCAGGCGGCGGCGACGCCGAATGCCCGATAACGCCAGCCCCTCCGCCCACATCTTCTTCATCAACACCGCGACGCACGACCTGCTCGAGAAGATCGCCACCATCCTGGGGGATACCTCGTCCTGGAACGCCTGGGACAGGCCCGTGGCCATTGACAGAAGTGGCGCCCTCATCATACATTCTTGGAGAACCTCGTCCGCCTGGCGATCACGCCGGGCGTGCCCGGTGCACATCGAGGAAGGCAACCCATGGATACTCCATCGAATCCGCACTTCGACCCCACGTGGGACGATGACGTCTACGATCCTCGCCCCCTGGAGATTCCCCTGGCCTTGCCCAAGGAGACCGCCCCGAGCGGCAACGTTTGGATCTCCAAGACCGTGGTTCCGGAGGAGACCATCTTCGGGCGCAAGCACGTGTACGATCCGCCCCTGGTGTCCACCGCGGTGACAAAACCGTCTTTCATGACCCAATACTATCAGTTGGTTGACAAAAAGGGAAGGGTCATTCCTCCGGACAGCCCGCTTCTTTCTCTGATCTTCCCTCCCAAAGCCTGGATGAGCGACCGAGGACAGGAGCGATGTTCGATGTTTGCGGCGGCAAAGCGCGCCCAGGGGCGGGTGCTGGTCGGCGGGCTCGGGCTGGCGATCTATCCTCAGTTCGTCCTGGCCCTGGAACGTCCTGTGGAGTCGATCACCATCGTGGAACCGAACACCGACATCATCGGGTTCATGAAGCAAGCCTGGTTGCAGACCCATCCCGAGCACGCGAGGATGACGACCATCGTGCAGGGGACGATCGAGGACTATCTGAGTGACACCGATGGTTCATTCGACACGATCTACCTGGACACGTGGGAGGATGGCGATCCTCGCTTTCTCCCCCATGTCAACTATCTGATCCAACTCGCCAGTGCCCGCTGCACACCGGAGGGGACCATCCAGTGCTGGAGCTATGCGGACATGGTGCACACGTTCGTGGAAGACATGAAGATCAAGTCCAGGCAGTCGATTCCGTGGGACGAGTACCGTCTCGACCCGTTGCTTCAGGCGTTCGTGGACTGGCTGCAAGCCCAGGACCGGGAAGACCTCACCGACGAGCGCATCGAGCGGGTGGCCCGGAAACTCGCGGTGAGCGTCCGGGCGCCCCTGGGGAGCTACGAGCGGCATCGTTGCTTTTCCACGTTCGGGGCCTCTCGATGGGCTATTGCCCATAACCTGGCGTTGGCGAGGAAGGATGAGCAGGGGCCTTCACCGGGGTAGACGCCGGCTCGAGTCGGGGCATCGTCCCCGGCTCGGCGGCACGGATACGACACCCGTATGAGCCTCGCGGAGCGATTGCCCCGTTCCTCGTCCGACACTGGTGCAGCCGCTGCGGCAACCCGGGAGGACTCTGCTCCGTGCAGCGTTCCAGCGTTCATTCGCCCGCCCAGACCCCAGAGCCCGCGGGAAGCCCAGGTCGTCGTGAAGGGCCCCCAGAACGTCCCCAATGGCGTCGATGATCCGCTGTTCCTCCCGTAGGTCCTCTTCCGCAGCTTTCCTCCTCGACTGTTCCGGGGAGAACAGGGGAAGCCGAGGTTGGCGGGCCTCCTTCATTTCCGCAACGATCACCGACCTGGCTCAAGCCGACACGGCCAGAAAACGGGGGCCGTCAGCACCGATTGCCCCTGGGGCACTACGAATCGAGTCCGCGTTTTCGCCTACGGGATTTCAGGTAGTTACGACCCCATCTCCCTCGTATTCACGGAAAAGTGTCGAAGTCAGGTCAGGTGCCGAGCCCTACCCAGACGGTCTCCCCCACGGGGATGAGACCGAGCCGGGCCTCGTCCAGGCCTCGCCGGCCCCACTCACGACGAACGCGGACTGGTGGCTCGTCGAGCGGTTCGTGGGACAGCTTGAAGGCACCCCAGTGCATGGGGAGGAACAGGCCCGCCTCGAGGTCCAGGTAGGCGGCGACGGCCTGCTCCGGATTCAGATGGTGCCGCTCCATGAACCACCCTGGGGAATAGGCGCCGATGGGTAGCATCGCCGCGTCGATCCCGGGGAACCGGCGGCCAATCTCCTTGAAACGGTCGAACCAGGCCGTGTCCCCCGCGTGGTAGACCCTCGAGGACGACCCCTCGATCACGAAGCCTCCCCACAGCGTGCGGTTGCCGTCGAGCAGCCCGCGCCGACTCCAGTGTTGCGCCGGCACGAACGTGATGCGGACGTCTCCCAGGTCGATGTGCTCCCACCAGTCCAACTCGGTGCAGCTCAGCCCGATCCTGGACAGCAACTCGCCCACCCCGACACCCGCCACTGCAGGGGATCCCACTGCTGCCAGTGTTCGCGCATCCAGGTGGTCGTAGTGGTTGTGGGTGACGAGCTGGAGATCGACCGGCGGAAGCTGATCGACGCGCAAGGCCGGCGGCGCCCGGCGCCGGATCCCGGCAGCCACCCGGTCGGACAGCACCGGGTCGATCAACAGGGACACACCGTCCAACTGGACGAGCCAGCTCGAATGACCGAGCCAGGTGAGCCGTGCGCCGTCGCAGGGGCCGGGAACATCCCGGAGCAGATCCATGTCCGGTGTGATGACAGACACCGGCATGCGAGAGTGCCGCCTGCGCGTGCGCATCGTGACCGCCTCGAGGACCCCCCATTTCGCGATGTCCGTGTAGGAGTGTGGCGTCGTGCCGTCCATGTTGACAAAGCGGCCGAACGTATTCCTCACCATCCCGTTGCCCCACCCATCCATCAGACCAGACGGAACGTTCCAGCCAGCGACACAAGCCCATCCGCCAAGGCCATGGTACACCAGATCGAACGCGGGTACAACGGGCCGGGGAGACTTTTCGGGAGCACCCATCCTCTGCGCGTTCAGTTGGGAGCTGACGTTTCCTGCACCCATACCAGTTTGTCGTTTTTGACTTTGAAGAAAGGCTGACCTGGAGTCAATATTGGAATTAGGCCCGGGACCCATGCTATCCGAACACGGATGCGCACGGTCCTATTCGCAATGCCGACGCTACCGCGGCAAAGGACGACCTGACATGGAAGGAGATTCGCGAACCGGACTGGATCGTTCCGGTGTGGAGCGTCGGGAGGTGCACAATACGAAATATGATCTGATGAAAAACGATCTGTACCGGCCACACCACAACCGCCGATCCATTCGGCTGAAAGGATACGACTACTCCAGGGCAGGGGCGTATTTCGTTACCATCTGCGCGCAGAACAACGGGGAATGCCTGTTCGGTGATATCGTGGGCGGCGAAATGGTATTGAACGACGCCGGACGGGTGGTGCAGGCGGTATGGGATGATTTGCCGAATCATTATGTAGGGGTCGAATTGGACCAATACGTGATTATGCCCAATCATTTTCATGGCATCGTGGTTTTGGGTGGCCCTGTAGGGCCCAAACGGCACGGATTGCCGGAAATCATTCGCGGTTTCAAGACGTTTTCGTCGCGGCGCATCAACGCAATGCGGCGAACCCCGGGAACTCGTGTTTGGCAACGCAACTACTACGAACGTATCATTCGCGATGATGGATCCATGCATCGCATTCGCAAATACATTGCCGACAATCCCCTAAAATGGGAATTGGACCTGTTGGGGGCCGGGTCGTAGGGGCGGGTTTCAAACCCGCCCCCACACCGCCGTCACAACCCCGACCCCCCCCACACCGCCGTCACAACCCCCGAAACCCGCCCCCACACCGCCGTCACACCCCCGAAACCCGCCCCCCACGCCGTCCGGGGCCGGGTCGTAGGGGCGGGTTTCACACCCGCCCCCACACCGTCGTCACAACCCCGCACCCCCCCACACCGCCGTCACAACCCCCGAAACCCGCCCCCACACCGCCGTCACACCCCCGAAACCCGCCCCCCACACCGTCCGGGGCCGGGTCGTAGGGGCGGGTTTCAAACCCGCCCC
>JAJRTE010000045.1 GCA_024278455.1 Myxococcota bacterium | reverse complement strand
GGACGGACGACCTGCTTCGCGAGGAGGGATACATGGAAGCACAGCGCGCCGAACGCACGTGGCTGGACAGGGTGATCGCTGAGAATCAGCAGAAGGGCATGCAACAGGGCATGCAACAGGGCATGCAGAAGGGCATGATGGAGGGCATGCAGAAGGGCATGCAGAAGGGCATGACGGAGGGCATGCAGAAGGGCATGCAACAGGGCATGCAGAAGGGCATGATGGAGGGCATGCAGAAGGGCATGCAGAAGGGCATGCGAGAGGGCATGCAGACCGTCCTCTTGAATCTGCTCACGTTGAAGTTTGGGCCGTTGAGCGCCGCGGTAGAGACCCGGGTGAAGGCGATTCGGGACCCGGGGACGTTGGAGCGGCTCTCGGGGCAAGTCCTTACCGCGGAGCGGATGTCTGACCTAGACCTTTCGGGCTAGGCACCCGGCAGCCCTGGGACATCGAGCCACGTTCGCCCCAGCCTGGCGCGGGAGAGATCTGACGGGCCTGGTGATGCGGCCGAGGAGATGGGCTTGTGCGCTGCCGGAACCAGCCCAACACGCTTCCAGGAAACAGACGACGGAGGTGCCCGGAATCCGTGGGTGAGCGGAAGCCTGCGCTCGCGCCTGCAGGAACGGAGTGGACAGGGTGGCGCTGTCCTGGATAGACTGTGCGCATCCGTCCGCTGGAGAACGGGCCCATTGAGCATGAAGATGGTCCAGCGCATGACACGACAGAGCAGAAGAACATCGCGCCGGCTATTGTGGCCTCGTGTGCGGTGGCGAGGGGGAGGGAGAGCCGCGGTGGTCTTCCTGGGCTGCCTTGGTGTCGCGCACACGACCCCCGGCTGCCAGGGCGAGGTGTCCACCATGGTTACCCCGACACCGCCGCCTGACCCGCATGACCAGTCGGACCCGGACGAGGTCATCTATTGGGACACCCTGACCGAAGGGATTTCGTCGCTCGCCTTCTACGGCATGACGGGGTTCAGCGACAGCGACCTGTACCTGGTCGGGGAGGACGGAAACGTGTGGCGCTGGAACGGGACCGAGCTGTCCCTCTTGGTCACACTGACCACCCCCGAGGGCGCGGCCCCGGACCTGAACAGCGCCTGGTCGTTTTCCGACGTGCGGGGAAGGGTGCTTTACATCGCCGGCTCCGGGGGCGCTATCTACAGGTACGACTTCCTCCCCGGCGACGAACTCGCTGCGGACGATTTCGAGTGGCTCGAGACCGGCACGCGGAGTGCATTCAGGGCCGTGTTCGGCCTGGATCGGGACACCCTCTGGGCGGTCGGCGACGGCGGCATCTACCGTTTCGACGGTCAACGGTGGACTCGAGACGCCACCGCGCCCGGCGGGGTGAGCCTGTTCGACATCTGGGGCTACTGGTCGGACGACATCCAGGTGACCTACGCTGCCGGCCGATCCGGAACGTTGCTCATGAGGGTATACGACCCGGGCGGCAGCGAGCCGGCAGCATGGAACCCGATCTCGCTTGGGCGCGGAGAAGACCTCCACAGCGTGTGGGGGTTCGGTGACGGTACCGTCTATGTGGCCGGCCAGTTCGGCCTGGTCCTCGAGTTCGACGGCTCGACCTGGACCACCTGGGAAACCGGCGTGTTCGACCACCTGTGGGCCATCTGGGGCACGGACCGGGACCACATGTTCGCGGTCGGAACCAGCGGCACCACCGTCTATTTCGACGGCAACGGGTGGCAGAGCCTCGGCGCGGAGACCTACCGCAACCTGTATTGCGCCTGGGGAACGGCGCCCAGCCAGGTCTTCGCCGCCGGGGCCCGGAGTACCCTGGCGCTGTTCGATGGGGAGCCGACCCCGCCGCCGGTCCCGGTCGAAGAGTAGCGAAAGGATCGGCATGTCCGCGCGCAAACGCATACGCCGTCTGAGTTGGGACGAGTATTTCATGTCCCTGGCCCGGCAGGTGGCGACTCGAGCCACCTGTGACCGGAAACACGTCGGGGCCGTCATCGTCCGGGACAAGAACATCCTCTCGACCGGGTACAACGGCAGTCTTCCCGGCCTGGCCCATTGTGACGAGGTAGGCCATCTCATGGAGGACGGCCATTGTGTTCGCACCCTTCATGCCGAGGCCAATGCGCTCATGCAGGCCGCCAAGCATGGTACCCGGGTCGAGGGGGCGACCATCTACATCACCGCTAGCCCCTGTTTCCATTGCTTCAAGCTGATCGCATCCGCCGGCATCGGGCGTATCTGCTACGCCGAGTTCTACCGGGACGATCGCATCTTCGAGTATGCCCGAGACATGGGGATCGAACTCGTGCACATGACCCACTGACCTCGCACCTGCTTCCCGAGAGCCGGGAAGGACGCCGTGCGCGAAACCGCCCAGAATGGTGGCGGATGGCCACTCGGGCCTCGCACCCGCGACGGCGAAACGCCCGGCGACTCCCTGAGACAGGACCCCTATCGCACCCAGACCTCGAAGGTCCCGTCGATGATCGAAGTCGAAGACGGTGTGTCCGACGTGCACTCGAGACGCAGCCCCTGGTATCCGTCATGGTAGCCGATGACAATCTGGTTGATGTCGCTGAGATCGGAATCGTAGGACGACGGCCCGTTGTGGCACAGGCCAAGCTGGAAAGCCCAGGTGAAGTCCCCCACATGGGCGCACCCGCCACAGATGTGCCAGCAACCCCAGCAGGCATCCTTCGTGGCCGTTGGGTAGACCTGGGCTTCAGCATACTCAAAAGTGTTCCTCGCAAAGCGTACCGTCTTGGGATCGCTCGAGTAGACCATGGTCTCGAGGAGGTCGGTGAACTCCTCGTCCGAGGGGGTCCAGATCGCATCCGCGAAAAGGGCACGCGTCACGTCGTCGCAGGTGTATCGCACCTCGCCCGACAGATCGAAGAGCGAGACGGCGTCCAGCATGCCGTAGACATCCTCACCGAGGATGATGGCATCGTTGGGGGCCACCTGGTAGTGGGTGTCGAACTGGAGCCAGGCCTGGTGGAAGAAGCGTTCGTACCGGTAGATGGACTGCGCCGACCGGCATCCCGCGTACAGCCTGGTCACCAGCGTCCACCCGCCGCCGCCGGTCGTCATGTCGCAGTAGACCGTGAAGGCGCCCTGCGCATCCGGCGCTATGACATAGTATCCATCGCCCTGGTCCTGTCCCGACTCGAGAATGTCCAGGCACGTCAGACCGGTGGTTTCCCATGCGCAGACCGGCGTGCCCGGGAAGACCGAATCGTCCGCGTCGTCGCAGTCGAGATCGTTGACCACGTGGCCCGCGGGAGGATCGCAGGCATAGACCGCGCTCTCGGGGTCGCCGAACAGGTCTCCGTCGGCGTCCGCGTACCAGGTCGTGCCGTCCACCGGGTCCGGACTGTCCACCTCCCCGTCGCAGTCGTTGTCCTTGCCGTCGCATACCTCGAGGTTGCCCGGGAACCGGTCCGGATCCATGTCGTCGCAATCGTCGCTCGAGGCGACGTAGCCGTCCGGGGGCGAACACTCGTCGAGGGCGTTCACCGGGTCGCCGTGGCCGTCCCCGTCCGTGTCAGCATAGAACGTGGTGAGGACGTCTTCATCCACCTCCCCGTCGCAGTCGTTGTCCTTGCCGTCGCATACCTCGAGGTTGCCCGGGAACCGGTCCGGATCCATGTCGTCGCAATCGTCGCTCGAGGCGACATAGCCATCTGGCGGGGAGCAGTCGTCGACGGTGTTCGCCGGGTCGCCGTGGCCGTCTACGTCGGTATCGGCGAAGAAGGTGGATTGTACCCCGTCGTCGACTTCGCCGTTGCAGTCGTTGTCCTTGTGATCGCACACCTCCGGATTCCCGGGGAAGCTCCCCGGGTCGGTGTCGTCGCAGTCGTCGCTCGAGGCGACATAGCCATCCGGCGGGGAGCAGTCGTCGACGGTGTTCGCCGGATCGCCGTGGCCGTCTGCGTCGGAGTCGGCGAAGAAGGTGGATTGTACCCCGTCGTCGACTTCGCCATTGCAGTCGTTGTCCTTGTGATCGCACACCTCCGGGTTGCCCGGGAACCTCTCGAGGTCGAAGTCGTCGCAATCGCCCGAGACGGCAGTGAACTCGTCGGGCGGTTCGCACGCCTGGGTGGTCACGTCCGTGGTGCCGAAGCCGTCCTCGTCGTCGTCGAGGTAGAACGTCTCGAGGACGTCCTCGTCGATGCTCCCGTCACAGTCGTTGTCCCGTGCGTCGCACACCTCGACGGCCTCGGGGTGGACTTCTGGGTCGCCGTCGTCACAGTCGCCCGATGCGATGGAGAAGCCGTCCTTGTCCAGGTCGATCTCGGGAGTGGGGGAGGGAGGAGGTGGCGTCGGGGTGGGCAGGGGTGGTGTGGGCGAGGGGAGGAGCCGCGGCGTCGGGGTGGCCGCCCGAGGCGTCGGGGTGGCCGCCCGAGGCGTCGGGGTGGCCGGGGGCGTCTCGAAGCCCGTCGGTGTCGGCGTGGCCGGTTGGAGCGGTGTTGGGGTCGCGACCACGACCGGGGATGGCGGTGGCGTGATGACCGATA
The DNA here is from genome assembly GCA_024278455.1 of Myxococcota bacterium. Taxonomy (GTDB): domain Bacteria; phylum Myxococcota_A; class UBA796; order JAJRTE01; family JAJRTE01; genus JAJRTE01. The sequence continues at coordinate 25,962 of JAJRTE010000045.1, read as the reverse complement.
CCGGCGTGGGCGTCGCCTGCTCGGGCGTGGACGCCACCGTGGGGCTCGAGTCGTCGTCGCCGAGAGTAGCATCGTCATCGGAGAGGAGCGGCGTCTGGCTCGACGTGGTCGTGTCGTCGCCGGTCGTGTCGCCGCCGGTCGTGTCCGGGCAGGCTGCCAGGACGCACAACGTGCAACTTGCGACCAGGACCGCTATCACCAGGGACCCCGTGGCGTTTCCCGGGACGGGGTGGCTGGGGTCCGGTCTCGAGGTTTCCGCGTCGTGTCTTGTCATCGTTTCGTTCCTCCGGCGCGCAGCAGGGCCTGTTGCAGGCTATGGAAGGGCCCTTGGGGGTACGATACCATGTACGGCGCGCAGGCTCAAAGTCCGTAGTTGCTCCAGAACGGCGGCGGGCGGCCGACAGGACGCGGTGCGGCCGGTCGCCACACCGTGCAGGACACCTCCCCGGGGCCGGGCCGGGCCGACCCCGCCGGCGAAATGGCATGGGAAGAAAAGCCCTTCTCCTCCCCGCCGGTTCTGCTTGCAATCGAGCCGCGAATCAGGCTATGCTGGACATGGCACCAGATCCCGCCAGTAGAGATGGATAGTTAGCACCATAGCTTCCAGTCCTGTCGAGGCCGCCCGGGGAGCGTCTCGTCGGTGCAACGCACAACCGCCGACCCGGCCATAGCGAGGGACACCATGATGCGCGACAACGCCAGAACTGCCACCAGGACCGTTCGCCATGCCCCATGCTTGCTCTTGGCACTCCTCTTCGGGTGGGCCGGCCCGACGCTTGCCCAGCCCGCATTCCCGGACATCCCCGAGCTTCCGGACCTGCCGGACGTTCCGTGGGATATCCCCGGCGACATGGACGGGGACGGGTACCGGAGCGACCACCTCCGCCGGGGCACCGACTGCGATGACACGGACCCGGCCATCTACCCCGGCGCGACAGAGATCTGCGACGGAACCGACCAGGACTGCGACGGAGAAGTGGACGAGGACGCCGGCTCCTCGTGGTACCCGGACGAGGATGGAGACGGGTGGGGTGCCGTCGGTGTCGAGATCACCGCCTGTCTGCCCGAAGAAGGCTACACGGATACCACCGGAGACTGCGACGACCAGGACCCGGCCATCCACCCCGGCGCGCTCGAGCTGATGGACCTGCTCGATCAGAACTGCAACGGGTACATCGACGAGACCACCGTGATCCCCTCGATCGAACTCGAGCGGCTCCCCTCCACCGCGCCTCGAGTCCTTGGCGATATCAACGGGGACGGCTACGACGATTTCGTTGTGACCGGCACCACGGCAAACCTGTTTCTCGGCGGACCTCGAGTCGATACCGACCTGGACGCGGCCGACGCCGCCGTGCGCATGGACCCAGCCATTTGCGAAGGCCAGCCCGGCCTGTTCACGCCCCTGGGCGATCTCGACGGCGATGGATTCGACGACTTCGGCTACCTATGCCGTTCCGAATCGGGATACACGGGGACCTTCCTCAATGTCTATGCCGGCCGCGCCCGCTTCACCGACTTCGACCTGTCGCAGATCACCAGTTGCCTGGTGTCACCGTCGGCCGACCAGGCCATCACCACGGTGGCAGGGTATGCCGGGGACTTGAACCAGGATGGCTACGACGACCTCGTGCTGGGTCTGGCCTATGACAGCAGCGGCGAGGCCGAAGCCGGACGGGTGGTCGTTCACTACGGCGGGTCGACCTGGTGGCCGCTCGATACCTCGGCCGCGGACGGGGACCTCTCGATCGCCGGATGGGCCGGACAGCACTTCGGCGTTCTCGCTGAGAACGTCGGCGACCTGGATCATGACGGGTTCGATGAAATCGCGATCGCAGACGCCCCGTCCTCGGGCAGGCAGCGGCTCTACCTGTTCGCGGGTGCCGGCCGGGCAACGTCGCCGCTCACCGCGGACGACGCCGTTGCCGTGCTCTACTCCTCCACGTATGAACAGGGGCTCTACGCGGCCTTCGCCGGAGACCTGACCGGGGACGGAACCGATGACCTGGTCCTGTCGGACGGCTACAGCCTCTTCATGGCCACCAGCGAATCCGGCGCATGGTACCTGGACGGCATCATGGCGCCGCTCGACGCCGTTGCCGACGTACAGTACACTTTGGCCGACGACGACCCGGAATGGTATCACCACGTCCAGTTGCTCTCCGGCGGGGACATCAACGGGGATGGTCACGACGACCTGATCGTCGGAACCTGGGGCGGCCACACCACCGAAGCGCTCGCCTACGGGAGCGTCTCGGTCATCCTCGGCGTGCCGGCCATCATGAGCGAATCGCCGTGGCCGTCTCCGTCGGGATCCGCCGGGATGTGCACCCTCGAGTACTGCCTGGTCGGGTCGCCGGGCACCTTCCACGGGGCGGGAGATTTCAACGGCGATGGCCGTTCCGACTTCCTGGTGGGCGCGCAGGAGGACAGCACCGCCGTCGTGCTGGGTCCTTGAGCGCTCGCTTCCGTCCCCAGCCCGCCTCGCCATACCCCGGCGCCGCTGGGGTCGGCCGAAACTCATTCCCCCTCGACCGTCCACCCGCGGAGAACCCGCACCAGGTATCTGAGGTAGCGAATACTCGAGAGAACCAGGGCCGTCCCCATGCACAGGTAGGCAGCGGCCAGGTAGACCTTGGGCACGGACGAGTGGCGGAGCGTGATGCCCATGGCGATCATGAGCGCGACGAGGAGGTAGCTCTTCGCCGGCATGAACGAGAACAGGCACCGTTTCCCCTCCATGGGCAGAATGCGCCCCAGGTTCTTGTCGACAATTCTCAGGAACCCGAAATGGTGGACGAGCAACGCGGCCACGACGCCAACGCCTGCCGATATCACCGCGGACCGGTGTGCGGCCACGCCCAGCCACGACGCTGCCATGGTGTCCAGCATGATGCCGACCCCCAACCACATCGCGCCGGCGAGAAGCAGCAGGACGGATTTCGGGACCCCCGGTTTCCATGTTTCCGGGTCGTGCAGATCGAACGACATGTCACACCTGTTTCATGGTTGTTGTCGAAGACCGTGGGGCACGCCGGGGCACCCGCTTCGCCCGGCAGCCTCCCGGCACCGTGGCTCCCCGGGTCACGCGGTCCATACGCCTGCAATGGGCGTTCCGCAGTAGCTGCACTTGCCCTGCTCGACGCGCAGCGCGGTCACCGAGAACACGTCGCGCTCCACGACCGGCTTGCCGCACCCGGGGCAGAAGGTCGTTTCCGCGTCGGGGACCCCCCTGACGTTCCCGATATACACGTAGTGGAGACCCGCCTTTCGGGCCACTTCTCGAGCCTCGACCAGGAACCTGACCGGTGTGGGGGGGAGGTGGGTCAGCTTGTGGGCCGGATGAAACCTCGAGAAATGGAGCGGATAGTCTGGCCCCAGGTTCTCCAGGAGCCAGTCGCACATCCTGGCGATCATGTCCAGGTCGTCGGTGTAGGTCGGCACGACCAGGTTGGTCACCTCGAACCAGATGCCCATTTTTTTCAGCGTCTTCAGCGTGTTGAGAACCGGCCCGAGCTTGCCGGTGTTCAAGGTCTTGTAGGTCTTCTCGTCGAAGCTCTTGAGGTCCACGTTGGCGGCGTCGAGGAAACGCCCAACGTCGGCCAGGGCCTCGTCGGAGATGTAGCCACAGGTCACCCAGACGTTCTTCAGTCCCTGGGCACGGGCGCGTTTCGCGGTGTCGGCCATGTATTCGTGCCACACCGTCGGCTCGGAGTAGGTGTAGGCCACCGAGCGGCAATCGAGGCTGCGCGCCAGGGCCACGACGTCTTCGGGAAACATGCTCATGCGGGCCAGGTCGCCACGACGCAGGCGTGGCAGCGTTTCCGGGGTGACACGGAGCGCGGGTCCTCGAGGATCCTTGGTCTCCTCCGGTTTCTTCTGGGAGATTTCCCAGTTCTGGCAGTTGAGACAGCGGAATCCGCACCCGGATATGGCAATGGAGAAGGCGCCCGTTGCCGGGAGGAAATGAAGCAAGGGCTTCTTCTCGATCGGATCCACGTGGAAAGTGCACGGGTTGGCATACGCCATGGTGTAGAGGGTCCCGTCCACGTTCACCCGGTTCCGGCAGTGGCTGCGATCCCCGGGCTCGAGCAGGCAGTCGTTGGGACAGACCTTGCACTGGACGTTCCGCCCCAGCTTCAGGTAATGGCGGCCTTCCTTGACCCAACCTCGATCCCGCCACAGTGCCCACACGTCCGGGGGAGGCGCATCACCCTTGAACACCTTGGCTGTCTCGGCCGGGGCGAACAAGTCCCAGAGGTAGTCGGTGATCGATCCGGTTTCCATGGCTACGCCGACGCCCCCCAGGCTGACCAGGCCGTACCCAAGGAAATGCCGCCGCGTCACCGGCGTACCGCCGCGGCCCGCTATCCCCTCCTCTTCTTCGCTTTCTTGCCTATCCATCCCCACCTCCTGAACGCCAGGTACGTGCTGGCCGTTGCGTGCACGAGGAAGGACACGATCAGTGGCCAGTCGAATAGCTTGTGTATCCTCAAGGCCCGCTGCGAGTCGATAAAGGCCTTGAACCCGAACATGCCGCACAAGGCGAACCCGGTCACGATGAACAGGGAGACCAGGAAAAGCAGGAACCACCCGCTGATCCGGTTCGCCTTCACGATATAGTATAGTGCACTCCGTCGAGCCATCGAAGTCCGGTTTCCTCCTATGTCGTTCTCCGGAAGATGATTACCGAGCCGGCGACGAGATTCAACCCGGCCGTCACCAGGCAAACGGTGGTGACGCCGGCCAGGGGAATCAGGAGACCGCTCACCAGGCAAGCGCCGGCACAGGCACCCACCAGGTCCGCCGAGTAGGTCCGGGCCGCCGTCGCGGCCACACGGTCGAACGAGACGTGCGCGGCGATGACGAACTGCGCGCCCACGAGCGCTGCGAGGCAGAAAATGAGCAGGGCGAGCGCCCACTGGCCCCATCCCACACCGGCCTCGAGCGCCTGGATTCCCTTGAACAGAAACGGCAGTGCTGTGGCGAAGACGGCGAGCGCCACGGCCACGCCCGCCAGCCGGCCGCGCTTGCGTGCCCGGCGCCTCTGTTGGACGCACCACGCTCCGGCCACCATGCCGGCCATGAAGGTGGTGATCAGCATGCCCAGGCGTTCGTACACCGAACCGTACCACGCCTGGAAGACGAGAAGGATAACCACTTCGAGAGCGGAAGCGGAAAACCCCGCGGAGAACACGGCGAAGGGCACGGCTCGAATCCGGAACAGGTAGATACCCAGGAGTACGGCGAGGATTCCGGCCGGAACCTCGAGCCCCTCCCCGAAGTGGCTCATCCAGTATCGCAGGTGGAGATAGTAGAGCACCGGGTCGAGGTCCGTGTTGAGCGGAGCGTCCGCCTCCACGGCACGCTCGAGGTCGGCCAATCTTCCGGGATTCAGGATGTCCAGGAGGTATCCCGGCGTCAGGTATTCCACAGCGATACCCTCGGCGCCAAGCGGTTCGCCGATATCGGTACGCAGCCCGCCGCTCGAGGCCAGGAAGATGACCCTCCGGCCAGGGACCATGACGACTCGAGGGAATACCTGGCGAAGCGTGCGATAGCCAGTCGCCAACATGCTCGCCAGTTCATCGCTCATATAGTTCTCGTAGTGGCCGAGCGCGAGGCTGAACACCCCGTCCGGAGCCAGGTGGTCGCGAGCGGCGGTGAAGAACTCGAGGGTGAAGAAGCGGTTGACCTGGCAGGTCGATGGATCGGGGACCCTGGAGATGATGACGTCGTACCGGCGTCCGGAGCGGGAGAGGAGACGGCGGCCGTCCCCAGCGATGACCTCGATCCGGGGATCGTTCAGGCTGGCGGGCTCGAACCGCATGCCGACCTCGAGGATCAGCGGGTCCAGTTCCACGTAGTCGACTCGAGCCCGGGGGTACTTGAGCACTTCGAGGGCCGTGCCGCCGAGCCCACCGGACACGAGAAGCACGCGCCGGGCACCAGGCCGCTGCGCCATGGCGAAGTGGATGGCTTCTTCCCGGTATCCCGGGTCCTGCGTGGCGGCGACCGGCACCCCGTTTTCGAACAGGGTGCGCTGCTCCTCGAGTTCCGTCACGACCACGCTGCCATAGGGTGAGTTTCCGGCGAACAGGATCTGCTGCCCCGCATAGCGTGCCTGCAAGGACAACGTGCCCAGGTCGATGCCGAGCCACGTCCATGCCAACACGGCCGCGAGCGCGAAGCTCGCGAGCCCCCCCCACCAGGACCGGGATCGGTGCGCGAGCAGGGCGGCCACCAGCAGGTTCGCTCCTGCCTGCAAGACCAGGATGGGATAGTGGCCGAGCAGGTGGACCAGCACGAGGCTGAACAGGGCCCCGCCGGCCATGCTCCCCAGGCCGTCCGCGATGTAGACAGCGCCGACCGAGTGCGCGCCCTCCCCCCTGTGCAGGACCACGCTGTAGGCGGAAAACAGGTAGCCGGACACCACGCAGTAGGGCAGGAGGACCACGAAGCAGGTCAATACCGTCGCAGTCGGCCCAACCTCGGCACCGCGGACGAACAGCAGGTGCCATCCGGTCCGGAGCGCGACAAGGGTTGCTGGTGGAATCGCCGCCAGGAGGAGGTGCCCGGCAATGAGCAGGGCCGGCAGATGGCCATGACGGTCGGCGTGTCTCCCGAGCCATGCCCCCAGGCCGGTCAGGAGCAGCCACACCCCCAGCACGACCCCCAGCACGAGTTCGTTGCCGGCGTAGAAGGTCAACAGCTCCCGCATGTCGATGAGCTGCGTGGTGACCGCGGAATACCCGACGACGACGGCGCCGATGGTCCATGCCCGCCGTGCGCTCCTCGAGCGCGGGTCGAGGGGCGGAACGTGGTCGCGTTCCTGGGATGGGGGGCTTCCCGCATGGGTGTCCACGGTCAGCGTTCAGGCTCCTCGAAGGCCTCGACATGGTAGATGAGCACTTCCGTGCCCGGCTCCCGCCATGCGTCTGCGTATGCCCCCGCCTTGGAGGCGAGATGGTTGAGGAACGACTCCTTGTCCGGGAGCTGCTCCCACACCTGCGGCAGGAAGGTCGCCCGGCGCCAGCCAAGCTTCAGGACCACACCGTCCCGCCCGGGAACCAGCTTTTCCAGCAGATCCTCGGGCGACGAAAACTCGAGAGGCCTGGGCTCGGAGAGCACGCTGATCTCGATGTGGATGGACGACAGCTCCCCGGGCGTGACCGCGGGAAACCTGGGATCCTCGAGGGCAGCGGAGCGCGCGTTGTCCATGACAGCCCGGTACAGGGCTTCCTGCGCGAAAATGTGGCCGATACACCCCCGGAGACGGCCGCCTCGAGTCAACGTGACGAAACAGCCCCGCTTCTCCGATAGGTGCCCCGCAAATGCCTCCGGCGATACCTGTGGCATCTTCCCGGTCTTGACGACCGTCTCGAGCGTGTGGCGGGCAAGCTCGAGCAGCTTTTCTCTCTCCTGCTGGTCGTATTCGTGCGCCATGCCGTCCTCCGCGATTGCTGACCCATTCCTTGCCGCTTCCTTCCCTCCCGCGGCGCGTGCGCCGCGGTTTCCTTCGCCGCTGGAGGCTCCGCCCGGGCGCGGGGACGCCTGGGCGGGTTTCCCGTGTTCCTCCCCGGTTCCGGCCGATGGGATCGAACCGGCTCCCGGGGTCCCGCGCCCCTTGGCCGGGCCGGCCGATCGGTCCGTCGCAGGCTCGCTCCCCCCTCGCACCGTGGCCGGCTGCGGCGAACATGCGGCGAACAAGAGCAGGACAAGACAAGGCCCCCGGCCGCGATCGAGCAGGGCGCCGACCCTCGAAACTGGCCTGCGGATGTTCATGGATTGCCCCCTTGTCTCGAGCCGTGATCGTGTTCGTGATCATGACCATGATCATGACCGCACCGTTCTCGCTCCCCGAAGCGAGAGACCGGCGACTACTCTTCTCCCGCATTCGAAAATGGCACCGCGGTGGGGTGCGGCGCGTCGCTGGAAATCGCGTTGTCCCTGTTCTTCACACTGTTGCGCCACAACTGGAGCATCGTGGTCTGCTTCAGCATGCGGATCACCTCGCGGCTGATCCGGGCCCAGTATGGGTGCAGACCGCACACGTTCCCCTCCTCGCACACCTTGCCGCCGTCGATCATGCAGTGCCCGTCATCGAGTTCTCCTTCGAACGGACTGACGATATCCCACAACGTGATGTCTACCGGGTGTTTCTTCAGGTAGAATCCCCCGCTCGCCCCTCGCCGGGACCCGAGCAGCCCCCTTCGAGCCAGTTCCTGGAGTATCTTGGCCACGTAGGTGGGAGAGTCGTGGAGTTCGTCCGCGATCTCGTGTGCGGTCGTCAGTTCACCTGCCTGGCGCGACAGGAGCACCAGCACGGAGCCGATGGCCAGCTTTGCCGATTTGCCGAATAGTTGCATCTTCCACACTTTCCATGGCCGAAACCGTGTTGCAGTGTCGCACGCCTGTTGGCTCGAGCCCATCCTGCCCGCCGGAGCTTCCAGCGGGCCTTCCGGACCGCCTCCCGTCGCGGGCGGCCCGCGCCGTGCTCTCCGGCCCAGATCGTCCCCTCCCGGGCGTAGCGCGGCCACCCTCCGGCGTCTCCAACGGCCACACCGGCAAGCGGCAGTAGCCAGCCACTCCCGCGGTCAAGGATGCGGGTCCGGCCCGCCATAGGCGCCGAGGTCGGGATCGGTTCCAGCCGTATCGTCGCCCCATGCCGGGTCGCCCGCGTCGATACAAGGGCTCCCTTCGCCCAGGCGGAAATCCGCGGGCTCTTCCCCGCTCGAAGGGTACTGCACGAATCGTGGATCGTCGATGAAATTCTCCTCGTTCTCCGCCAGGTTCGAATCGAACCTCGGCCCGGCGAAGAAATCGCCGCCTTCCGGGAGGTAGAAGTCGTTGTACGCCACGGTGTAGTCGAAATCCAGCCCGAAACTCTCCATGGCGGCGCCCCCGGGCTTCGAGAAGTGGGTGACGATGTTGTTTACGAACAACACGCGGTCGGCGGAGAAGACGAAGAGCGTCGCCCCCCTTTCCCCGTCGTTGTCCACGAACGTGTTGTTCACAATGGTCTGTTCCCCCTCGTCGCCGGCGAAGTTGTTCACGTCGATGGCCCCACCGTACCACGCCTCGTTCGCCACGAAAAGATTGTTGGTGACGACACTTTCGGACTCGAGCATCAAGGCGCCGCCATAGAAGCTGACGCCCGATTGACCAGGCACGCTGTTTTCCAGGAAGGTGCAGCGACGGACAACGTTGGGGTTGGCCACGGCACCGCCGCGTATGGCTGCCATGTTGTTCTCGAACCAGCATTCCTCCACTTCGGCCACAGAGCCCGAACCGGCCCGCAACCCTCCCCCGGTGTCTCCCGCGACGTTGTCGGTGAACGTGGTGCCCTGGATGGTCACCGAGGGCGCGCCGTCTCGAGCCGGGTTGCGCTCCAGGATGACGACATCGGAGACCAGAACGCCGCCTCCGTCCTTGTCGGCGCCGTTCCCGCTGAACGCGCTGCCCGTGACGGTGACACTGGAGGCGCTGACGGCCAACCCCCCGCCGTTCGCGGCGTGGTTGCCTCTGACCAGCACGCCGGACATCGTTACCGACGTGCTGTTGGTCACGGCCATGCCGCCGCCGACCTTGTCGACGCCGTCCGATTTCAGGTACTGGATGTCCAGGTCCTCGAGCGACACGCTCGAACACCCGATGATGGCCATTCCCGCTCCGGACAGGCCCACGCCGGAACCGTCACCCTTGAGGGTCAGGCCTGAAATCGTGATGGCCGTCGAGTCGATGAGGAGCATGACACGTTGGCCGCCGGGGCGATGGAGGATGGTCGTTTCCGGGGTGGCTGTGGCACGAATCGCCAGGCCGCTCTTGTTTTCGACACGGATGGATTCGTAGTATTCGCCCGGTCGCACCATGACCAGGCCGCAGTTGTCGGCGTCGATCCCGCTCTGGATGGTGGCCAGCGGGCTTTCCTCGGTCCCGTCGCCTTGCGAGGAGCCGTTGGCAGCATCCACGACCGCGGGGTGCGCGCCGGGTGCGCCATCGTTGCAGTCCATGGCGTTGGTCGCGTAGCCGTCGCCGCCGGAGCACGCCGTCACCGGGGGCGCGCTGGAATCGCCGAAGCCGTCCCCGTCCAGGTCGAGATAGTAGGCAGAAGCAGCCCCTTCGTCGATGTCCCCGTTGCAGTTGTCATCGACACCGTTGTTGCACGCCTCGAGCGCCCCGGGGTGGATGCTGGCGTCGGCGTCGTCGCAATCGTGCGTGGCCGGTCCTGCATCCTCGACGAGGCCCTCCGGCGGCAGGCACGGACCGCTGATGACGCTGTCAGGATTGCCGTAGCCGTCCAGGTCGGCGTCCTCGAGGTAGTCTTGCGAGCCGTCCTCGTCGGTGTCGCCGTCGCAGTCGTCGTCCACGCCGTTGCAGTATTCCTGTGCGCCGGGATGGATCGCCGGGTCGGCGTCGTTGCAATCTCCGCCCGCATCGACGTAGCCCGTGGGGGCGGTACAGGTGTAGGCGGCGTTGGCGCTGTCGCCGTGTCCGTCACCGTCGCTGTCGTTGTAGAAATAGGCCTTCGAATCTTCGTCCACCGTTCCGTCGCAGTCGTTGTCCTTCCCGTCGCACACCTCGACCGCGTCCGGGTGGATGCTGGCGTCGGTGTCGTCGCAGTCCGTGTCGTCGGCGACGTGGCCCGGGGGCGCGGAACAGGCTTCCACCGGCTCGCCGGCGTCGCCGTAGCCATCCCCGTCGGCGTCGATGTGGAAGAGGGCGAGCTGGTTGCCCTCGTCGACGGTACCGTCGCAGTCGTTGTCCTTTCCGTCGCAGGCTTCGCCGGCGCCGGGGTAGACGGCGGGGTCGGTATCGTCGCAGTCGTCCTGGAGCGGGAAACCATCGTTGTCGGCATCGGTCGCGGGCGTCGGAGTCGGAGATTGGGGAAGTTCCGGCGTCGCTGCCGCGGGAGATGCGTCGTCGTCGCCGAGTTGTTCGTTGGTCACGGGCACGCAAGCGGTTGGCAGGGCCGAGAGCATGAGCAGCGCCACAAGAAGAACGAGACGGAGGAACATGTTGCCAACTCCTGGGGATACCGCGGGTTCGGGGTGTATCCTGAGGCCTCGATCTCGTAATGTGACAGACGCACGGGGACTTTTCCAGCGCTTTCGGCCCCCTCGATCCCGCCTCCCCTCGGTCGATCGACCTGTCATGCCGTGTTGGCACGAGCGCCACCTGCTGGTCGAGATGCGGGGTGGCGGGCCGAGCGACGCCGTCCACTGGAGCGGCGCCCCTCGTTTCAGCGATAAGGGACCGGACCTGGCGGCCGGTGAGATGCGCGTCCAGGCCCCTCGAGGCGGCTTCGATAGCCTGTGACGTGCGCGTCCAGGCCCCTCGAGGCGGTTTCGATAGCCGGTGACGGGCGCGTGCAGGCGCCTCGAGGCGGTTTCCATAGCTTGTGACGTGCGCGTGCAGGCGCCTCGAGGCGGTTTCGACAGCCGATAGAGACGCGCGATCTGGCGCCTCGAGGCGGTTTCGATAGCCGGTGACGTGCGCGTGCAGGCGCCTCGAGGCGGCTTCCATAGCTTGTGACGTGCGCGCGCAGGCGCCTCGAGGCGGATTCGACAGCCGATAGAGACGCGCGATCTGGCGCCTCGAGGCGGATTCGATAGCCTGTGAAGTGCGCGTCCAGGCCCCTCGAGACGGTTTCGATAGCTTGTGACGGGCGCGTGCTGGCCCCTCGAGACGGTTTCGATAGCTTGTGACGGGCGCGTGCTGGCCCCTCGAGGCGGATTCGACAGCCTGTGACGGGCGCGTGCGGGCGCCTCGAGGCGGCTTCGATTCGAGATCAGCGCCTTGCACTCCGGCGTGAAGGCACGGCTCTACGCGGGGGAGGCATCCTCGGTCTCGACCTCGGCCTGGGCGTTCTCGCGGGCGGCCTCCCGCCGATTCGCCGCGGCCACGGCCTCGAGCACCGGCTTGCGGATGATCTCCACCACGAGCGGGTCCGCCGAAGTCAGGTCCAGCATGTAGAGCACCGCGTTGGCAGCCCGCATCCAGGCGAGCCTGGCTTCGTACTCGTTGGGCGCGTCGACCTGCATATTGGTGAGCATGGCCTTGCGCCGCTCCAGGTCGCCCAGCTCATCGGCGGCCTTGGCCCAACGGTGGACCGTGTCCAGGACCGACTCCTCTCCGACGGCGATGCTCTGGAGCAGGGCCTTGTCCGGGTCACTCAGCGACTCCACGGCCTTGAGGGCGTTTCCGCTCTCCTCGAGATAGGAGCGAAGGTTCCAGGCCAGCCCCTCCGGGAGCAGCCGGTCCCGGATCTGGACGAGGGTGTCGTGCTTGTGCCGTCCCTTGGGGTAGATGGTTTCGAACCAGTCGATCTCCGCGGACAACCGGTTCCAGATGGTCCGCAGCAACCGGTCGTGCTGTCGGTCCACCTCGGCTTCCTGGGCCGAAATTTTGCGGCGCGCCTCGTCGGCCCGGTCGGGCTCATCGACCTTGAGCAACTGCTCATGGGCGTTGCGCACCATCTGCTCGAGCCCCGCGATCTCGGGGATGGATCGGAACTGCTCGATCTGTTCGTCGAGCCAGGATGTGGTCAACGCGGTCATGGCGCCGGTCGGAAGCATGCGCAGGTCCATGGTTCTCCTCTTGGTGAGCGCGACGTTCGTCTCGAGGCCGAGACGTTCGCCTCGAGTGGACGCGGGGGCCTGACCGTGGAGGGTATGGCCGAGCTTTCGCGGAGAGTGTACAACACGGTACCAGTGAACACAACATGCTCGACCGCACTGCTTCACCCAGTCGTGTGAGGGTCCGAGAGACGATCGCTTGCGATCGTGTCCGAGAATCCTGGGTGGCGGGTCGTGGACGCCTGGCCCTGGCGCCCCCTTCGTCTCCTGCGGCGGTTCTGGAGCCGGGTCGGGGGCGGCGTCACTATCGGCGCGGGGTGGGTATCGTTTCTGCCGCGCCGCGGCACCATATCCGGGAGGACATGCGTTCCCGGGCATCTTGGGCATTGTCTTCCACGGCAGGCGCCGGTATCCTGGAGCGGAGTCAGGCCGACCCCGATGTCAAGGCGGGCGGCTCTTTTTGGCAACATCACGGGAGAGGAAGACGTGGCAGACGCGGTGAGCTGGGATCCCCAGCAAGAAGGTCCCCCCCCACCCATCGAGCCTGGGGGGACGATGACGAAAAGGAAAGGGTGCCTGTTCTGGGCGCTCGTCGTGGTGGCGGCCGGTGTGGTCGTCCTGGTGTTGTTGGGTATCCTGGTGACCCGGGCGGTCGAGGAGAAGGTGACTTCGATCACCGATGTTCAGCCGATGTCCATGCCCACGCCGCCGCGATCCCCGGATCGGCGGATGGCGCTGGTGGCGCGTGTCGAAGCGTTCCTTGCGCACATCGATGCCGGGGAATCCGCCCGGTTGGAGCTTACCGGCGACGATATCAACATGCTGATATCGCACTACACGCCTGTCGAGCAACAGGGGTGGCGCGTCCACGTGAATATCGACGGCTCCACGGTGAAGGTTCGAGCCAGCGTCCCGATCGCGTCGCTCATCGATGTCACCCCGTTTCCGTTCGACGGCGTTGGCGACCGCTACCTGAACGGCACGTTCGACTTCGGCGTCTCCATGCAGGAGGGTGTGCTGAACGTGCGCCTTCTCGATCTCGACCTCGGCGGGCGGGAGATCGACGAGGAGGTGCGTGCGGAAATCGAGAAGCAGAACCTGGCCGAGGAGGTGGACCAGTCGCCGGCCGGCGAGTGGGTGGGCAAGCTGAACACCATCGAAGTCCGGAACGGTGTGATGATTCTCGAGCGGTAGTTTCCGTTCGTGCGCCCTGGAGCCAAGGGCGACCGGCGATCAGGTCTCCGGGGCGCCCCACCCGCCTCCACCCGGTGTTTCCACGACGATCCGGTCTCCTGCCTTGCCTGCAACGGCACATTTCCCTGGTAATGGCTGCGTTTGTCCGTCTCGGATCCATCGGTGTGCGCCGCACGTGCCCGGCTGGCCGTCTCGAAGCCCGTAGGGCGGCTGTTCGTGCCTCTCGGCCAGCACCGTCACGCTGGCGTCCTCGAGGAGTTCGATGACCTTGACCACGCCATCGCCGCCGCGGTGCCTGCCGGCGCCGCCGGAGTTCGGCCTGATGGCGTACTCGAGAATGCGCAGGGGGAAGGCCTGCTCGAGCGCTTCGACGGGGGTGTTGAGGGTATTGGTCATGTGGGTGTGCATGCCGCTCGCTCCGTCTCCCCGTGGTCCTGCCCCGCTTCCTCCGGCGATGGTCTCGTAGTAGGCGAACGGCTCGCCGGTCCGGGAGTCCATCCCGCCGATGGTGACGTTGCTCATCGTGCCGGCGCTTGCCGCGGGTATGCGGTCCGGCAGTGCCTGCGCGAGCGCTCCGAGAAGCACATCGACGATGCGCTGCGATGTCTCCACGTTCCCGGCCGCCACGGCGGCGGGGAACTGGGCATCGACCAGTGTCCCCGGCCTGGTCAGCACGTCGATCGGTCGCAGGCAGCCGGCGTTGGCGGGGAGCGCGTCTGCTGCGAGGAGCCTGAACGTGTAGAGCACCGCCGATAGGGTGATGGCCCGAACCGCATTGACACACCCTCGGGCCTGGGGTGCTGTCTCCCGGAAGTCCACCACGGCTCGAGCGCCTTTCACGGTCAGGGTGCAGCGAATGGGCAGGTTCCGTGCTGCGATGCCGTCGCCGTCCATCACGTCCTCGAACCGGAAGGTGCCATCTGGAATCCCGGCGATCACGGCCTCCATCATCCGGGCGCCGTAGTCCAACAGGGCTTCGCTGTAGCAGGTCACCTCATCGATCCCGTGGTGGTCGAGCAGCTCGAGGAGCCGCTGCTCGCCCGCGTGGTTGGCTGCCACCTGGGCATACAGGTCGCCTTCCCGCTCGCGAGGTGTCCGCACGTTGGCCAGCAGGATCTGGACGATGTCCGGGTCGAGCCGTTCGGCACGCACCAGCTTGACGGGGGGAATCCGCAGTCCTTCCTGGAAGATCTCGGTGGACAGGGGCAGGGACCCGGGCGCCATGCCACCAACGTCGGCATGATGTGCGCGGTTGGCCAGGAAAAACCGCGGGGTGGCGCTCCCGGCGAACACGGGCGCCACGAGGGTCAGGTCCGGGAGATGGGTCCCTCCCCGGAACGGGTCGTTCAGCAGCACCATGTCGCCGCGCTCCAGGTCCGGTCTCTCGAGCACCGCCTTCACGGAGAGGGGCATGGACCCCAGGTGGACCGGGATGTGGGCAGCCTGGGCGATCATCTGCCCCTGGCCATCGAAAAGCGCGCAGGAGAAATCCCTGCGCTCCTTGATGTTGGCGGAACTACTGGACCGCATGAGCACCGCGCCCATCTCCTCGGCGATGCTCGCCAACCGGTTCTTGAGCACCTCGAGTCGGACCGGATCCGGGCGACGCCGGCCTCCCGTGGCGGGAAGGTCGTTGTTCATGAGACCTCCAGCACGATGTTGAGCCGGGAATCGACGCGTGCGCGCCACCCTGACAGGACCAGCAGCGTTGCCGTGGGTTCGACGACCAGGGCTGGGCCGCGAAAGGATTCGCCGGGGGACAGCAAGGCCCGGTCGAACAGCGGACAGGTGCGCCAGGCCCCCTCGAGGAAGATACGGGTCCGGTCCGCCCCGGAGCCGGGTTTCGTGCCCGTTCGTGGCGACAAGCCCGTTACCCCGGCCTTCTCGACGTCGCTCCCAGGGTGAGCCGGTGCACCCGCGTCCGGCTCCGGGAGCAAGGCCGTCATGGGCCGGCGTTGGCGTGTCCCAGTCGCCCGAAGGCGCGCGGTGACGGCTTCCACGGGGCGCCCCGGATTGCTGAATCCATACCGGCGTGCGTGGCACGCGTGGAACCGGTCCCAGGCGTCCGGGGCGAAAGGCACGGTCAGTTCGTGGGATTGGCCGCGATACCGCATATCCAGCGAGCGCTCGAACCGCACCGACCCTGGCGGTACGCCCTCGGTTTCCATCTCCCGTGCGGCTCGCGCTTCCAGGCGAGCGAACACCGCTGTCAGCGCGGTGGAGCCGGTTTGCAGCGTTCCCAGAACGGTGTGTGCGTAGTCCTTCACGACGTCCGCGGTCACGAGACCCCTGGCCGAGAGGAGCCCCGGAAGCCGGGGGACCAGTATGCGTCCGATTCCCAGCAGTGCGGCCAGCGAGCAGGCGTGCAATCCGCCGGCGCCGCCGAACGGCACCAGGGCGAACTCTCGAGGGTCGTGTCCTCGCTCCACGGAGACCACGCGCAGTGCGCCGGCCATCGTGGCCTCGACCACCTCGATGATGCCCTCCGCGACCCGTTCCGGCGTCAGGCCGGCTTTGGCTCCGAGGGTCCCCAGTGCCTCGAGGGACCGCTCCGGATACAGGGCCATCCGCCCGCCCAGGAAATGCGCCGGGACGATTCGGCCCAGGTAGAGGTCGGCGTCCGTGACGGTGGGGCGCCTTCCCTTGCCATGGCAGGCCGGGCCGGGGTCCGCGCCGGCGCTTTCCGGGCCGACGAGCAACGCCCCCCCGGCGTCGAGGCGCGCGATCGACCCCCCGCCGGCCCCGACGGTGTGGATGTCGATCATCGGTACCCGTATCGGCCAGCCCGACAACAGGGTCCCGGTCGTGGTCGGGATTTGCCCGTCACACAGGCACACATCCGTACTGGTCCCCCCCATGTCGAACGTGACGATCCGGTCGAACCCCGCTTCCGAAGCCACGTCTCGAGCCCCCACCACCCCGGCCGCAGGTCCTGACAGCAAGGTCCTGACCGCCTCGATCGCGGCGGTCCGCGGGCCGATGGTACCGCCGTTGCTCTGCATGACCCTGAGCGATCCGTCCAGGACGCCGGCCTCGAGGGTGTCCAGGTACCGGCGCATGACGGGAGACACGGCCGCGTTGACCGCGGTCGTCGAAGCCCGTTCGAATTCTCGGTGCTCGGGCAGGATATGGTGGGACGCGGATACCAGCAGGCCAGCGGCCTCGAGAGCGCGTGCCAGTCTCTCTTCGTGCGATGGGTAGGCGTAGGCGTGGAGCAGGCAGACAGCCACCGATGAGACGCCGGTACGCAGCACGGCCTCGACCACGCGCGCCACCTCTTTCGAGGTAAGCTGCTCGAGGACAGAGCCGCCGGCGAGCATCCGTTCGGCTGCCTCCACGACCCGGGTGCGCTCGACCAGGGGCCGGCCTCGAGCCGGTTGGAGGGCATAGAGCACCGGGCGGTTCTGGCGGCCAATCTCGAGGATGTCCCGGAAGCCTCGAGTCGTTACCAGGGCGACCGGAGCGGTAGCGCCCTCGAGCAGTGCGTTGGTAGCCACGGTGGTGCCGTGCACGATGATGGCGTTGCGGCCGTCCAGGAGTTTGGAGATCCCCTCGAGCACGGCCTGGGCCGGGTCGTGGGGCGTGGAAGGGGACTTGTAGGTGCGGACCCCGTTGGTATCGACCAGCACGAAGTCGGTGAACGTGCCGCCGGTATCCACGCCGAGGAGGACCGGGTCTCGAGCGTGTTGGTGGTAGCGTGCTTGGGGCATGGCATGTCCGCGTGGTCGAGGGTTTTCCGGCTGGCTCCAAGGGTAGCATCGATGGCCGGGTTGTGCACGGTTCAAGGACGGGGCGTGGCCTGCTTGCCTTTCTCCCAGGAGCGTGCACAATGACACCAATGGCGCCGGGGCACTGCCGGAGGGGCTCGCGGCCGAGCACGGTGCTCGAGGGAGGACCCATGCCGGAAAGACAGTCATCACTGGCCTGCCAGGCGTGCGGGGCCCGGTTCGAGGTGCACGACGATCGGTGGTGCTGCGACTGCGGTGGCTATCTCGACCTGGAATTCGAGGCGCGCATAGACCCGGCCGTTCTCGCCGGGCGGCCCTGGGGGATGTGGCGGTACCGGGAGGCGATCCCGATCGATTTCGGGCAAGAGCCGGTGAGCTTCGGCGAGGGGGCGACCCCGCTGGTTCCCATGAACTGGGAAGGACGCCTGGTCTACGTCAAGCTGGAGATGCTCTTCCCTACCGGCTCGTTCAAGGATCGGGGCGCGTCGGTGGCAATGACTCGAGCCGTTGGAATGGGGGTCCGGCGCGTGGTGGAGGATTCCTCGGGAAACGCCGGCTGTGCCGCCAGCGCCTACGCGGCCCTGGCGGGCCTCGATTGCGAGATCTTCGTCCCCGGGGACGCTTCGGCTGCCAAGGTGTCCCAGGTCGCGGCCTACGGTGCTCGAGTCGTGCGTGTCGAGGGCACCAGGGAGGACGCGGCTCGAGCAGCCAGGGCGTCGGTGACATCGGGGACCTACTACGCCAGCCACGTGTGGGACCCCTTCTTCCTGCACGGGACCAAGACGATGGCGTTCGAGATATGGGAGCAGCTCGGGGGCCTGGTTCCGGACATGCTGCTCGTTCCGACCGGCAACGGCTCTCTGCTGCTCGGTGCCTACCTGGGTTTCTCCGACCTGAGGAGACAGGGGCTTGCCAGGCGCCTTCCCCGCCTGGTCGGGGTCCAGGCCGCGGAATGCGCCCCGCTCGTGCGGCGGTTTCGCGACGAACCGCATCGAGGGGCCTGGGGGCCGACTCGCGCCGACGGGATCGCGGTCGCGGATCCGTTGCGCTGGAAGCAGATTCTCGCCAGCGTGTGGGACACGGGCGGCGACATCGTGGAGGTGACCGAGCAGCAGATCGACCGTGCCCAGGAGGCTGCGGCGCGACGGGGGCTTCTCATCGAGCCGACATCTGCTGCCGGTCTTGCCGCGATCGAGGTCGTCTCCCCCCCGGGCGACGCCTGTGTAGTCGTACCCCTGACCGGCCACGGTCTCAAGTCGTTGCGCGAGTGAATCTCTTCGTGATCCTGCAACAAGGACCGGACGGTACGGGGGCGGGGTCTTCACTTCCGGGGAATCGGCCCGCGGGCGCAACCATGGTCGAAGGGGATCCGCCGGCCCGGGGCCCCGCCGGAAGTGTCCAGCATGTTGCACCTCCCGCCAGGCGGACGGCCCACCACGCGCGGGACAACACGGATTCGCCCACGTGACCAGGGCTGGTCGTGCGTGGCGTCTTGTTCGCGCAAGGCCTACCGTTGCCGCTCGAGGCGCGAGAGCAGTTGGATGAGTCCCGTATCAGCCCTCGAGAGGTAGGAGGACATGACGAGCGAGTGGTTGGCGAACAGGCCGAATTCCGACCCGTTCATGACCATGGGGCTGGAGATGGGTCTCTGGGTGCCCTCGATGTCGTGGATGACCTGGCGCAAGGTCTCGAGCGCCTGGTGCTGCGCGAGCATCGGTTCGAAATCGACCGAAACCGCGGTCAGGATGTGGACGAGTGCCCAGCCGGTGCCTCGAGCCTCGTAGAAGATGTCGTCGATCTGGGACCACGGGGTCCGGGGATACACGGTCCTGCCGGACGTCCCTGGTCCCGGCGATATGGCGCCGGCCTGGTCCATTGCGGGGCGGTCGGGGTCGACACTGGCACCCAACCGCCGCGACAGGGTGCCCAAGGATTTCTCGACTCGAGTCAACCAGCGGGCCAGATCCTCGGCCCGATCACTGAACCGCGCGCCACCTGGCCCGTCCTTCTCCAGCCGTTGGAGGTACTGCTCGAGGTGGACGATACCCTCCCGGTAGGCGCTCTCGGACGATGAAAACAGCCATGAATCGTGGTCCATGTCGAACTTGCGCATGGCGGCCTCGATATCGGGATCCGGGACACCGGGGCCGGGACCGCCAGCCATGCCCTCGTGCAGGGCTCGAACGCACGCGCGGACCTGCGTCAGAACGCCGAACTCCCAGGCGGGCATGTCGTCCATCAGAGATGCGGGAGGCAGCATGTCGTTACCGAGATATCCTCCGCCCTTGTTCAGGAGGGTGCGGGCGACGCGCAGCAGCGTGGCGGTCGTGGTGTAGCCCCGTGGCAGCTCGACGCCCGGCTCGTGGCCATGCCGCCGGGCCATCTGCTCGGCGTTCGACTTGACGTCGAAGTGTGCGGGTTCCCGGCTCCATATCAGGCTGAGAAGCCCCATCAGCACCAGCACGCAAGCCAGGGTGATCCCGGAGACGACCCAGAGCCGGCGCCCGGTCAGCCCCAGCCGCTTGAGGGCGTTCCTGATGCGGCCGGTATCACCGCCGCTGTCGACAGGCTCCTGATCACCGGTGCCGCCGGCGGGATTCCCGTCATCGGTTTCCGTCTGTCGCGGTTCATGCTCCGTTGAGGAGGCCCTCTCGTTCTCGTCGCCTACCTCGATTTCCTCTGACATTGCAGGTCTCCTGTCCGGGCCGCCTGCGCCCGGAACAGGCTCCCGGTACGCGGGCAGGACATGACGCCAACCGGCCGGACGCGCGTGCCACGGGCGGCGCGGGATCCATGGCGCAGTGTACCACGGGGGCCGGCATCCTGCCAGTCGGGGGTGGAGCCGGCGGGTTCATTGCGCCGGAAGCTTCATCCGCGGCCGTTCGCCATGCAGTGGTCGCTCTGACGGCGCGGGTGAGAGGAAGTGGCTGTGTCCATGTGAGCGCGGAGTTGTGAAAACGGGGTGCGGGATGAGAGAAGAATCGTCAGGTGAGTTCGGGCAAAGGCGAGTCGGTCCCGCAGGGACTACTCGCAGGTCTTGCCGCAGATGTCCGGCAGCGTCCAACCCATCGCGCTCGCCTCGCAGGTGGCGGCTTCGATGTCGGAGACACACTGCTGGGCGTTGTCCTTGTTGAACGTGCAGGTGGACGTGGTCTCTTCTGTCTCCTCGGTGGTGCCTTCGTCGGTGGTCTCGGCCGTGCCGCACCAGGCATCCGTGACCATCTTGGCCGAATCGGCCGCGGTGGTCTCATCCATGCCAAGGTCATTCACGTAGTAGTCGATGATGCTTTGCTCGCATTCCGTGGCCTTGTCGCAGCTTGCCTGGGCGAAATCCGTGTTGAAGTCGTCTTCCGAATAGCAAGCAGCCAGTCCGAGAGCGAGCAGAGCGAAAAGTACGTAACGCATGTTACAGCCTCCTGATTGGGTTTTACAACCACGGTTAATAGACATTCTTCCTGAAAAAGGCATCTGAAAGCAGAAAACCGCCCACTGTCCCGGCCGTCATGCCTCCCGCAAAAGACATGGTGCTTTCAACCAGGTTCGGGCCGCCTCTCCTCTCTCCGCCGCTCACATGGCAGGGGACACTGCTCAGGCCCACCCAGCCACATGCGTGTTCAGGTTTGACTCCGTTCACTGGCCGACCCCGGCCTCGTGCCCCCCCCCTGCGCTGCCGGCAGCAGCGAGGCGAGCCGGTCAGGGCTCCGACGAACAAAGCCCAGCAGCTATTCATTCGTTCAGCCAGTTTCTTGATGACACAGGGAAAACACCTCTGTCAAGCCAATCGCGGGCATATTAGCAAAGGCCATTTGTGTTTGTCAAAAAAAAATTTCGACGCAGCGGTGCAAAAACGAAAATCTGCCTCCCTCCGGCGGTCGCTGCCAGGCCGCTCGGTAGGGCGGGTAACACCTGCACCGGGATTGCCCGGCACCTCGCCTGGCCACGGTTCTGCCAAATGCGGCACGATAACAGCGGCGACGAAACATGATGGTATCCGCAGATCTCGCCCGGTGGGCGGCGGAACGATGCACACTGGAACGATCGAGGCACGCAGCTCGATCAATCGGTCGCCGGGCATCGGCTTCATGGCTCGAACGGACAAAAAAAAATGGATCGTGGCGGACTCGGCAGCCGGGCGGGTGGTCTGTCGTGAGGAACTTCTTGAAATCCAGGACGATGTTCGGCACAGTTGGCGCTTGGATCGCGCCAGTGCGCGAGTTTCCCGTCAACCCGTGAACGGCACTGCGGCCATGACACGCAACGTTCATCGCGCATTTCGAATACTCTGGAAAGTCGAAGATATTGCCGCAATCGTGGTCCTGTGCACGATGACGGTGCTCGCCGCCACCAACGCGGTATCTCGTATCATCACCACCATCGAGATACCTGCCGCGGGGATATACATTCAGGAATTGAACCTGGCCCTGACCTTCCTGGGGGCTATCGCGGCGACTCGAGCGGGCCGGCACCTGACGCTGACGACAGGCCACGGTCTGTCCAGTGGGAGGGTTGGAAAGTTCGCGGTCCTGTTGGGAGGGGCGCTCGGCGGGGCCGTTGCAGCGTTGCTTGCCTGGGCGAGTTGGAATTTCACCAGGTCGATGATGGACTCCCCGGTAGTGCTTCCCGGCGGGGTTCCGCAGTGGGTGTTCCTGTTGGTCATCCCGCTGGGATTCCTGGGTATCTCGCTCCACTTTTTTTTCAAGGACAGGTCGCTGGTGCGCGGGTTGATGGTTGCCGTGCCTGCCGCCGGTGTGCTCATGCTGTTGCCCCATCTGCCCGGAGGGCACTACGAGGCAGCACCCTGGGTAGCGATAGGGTTGCTGGTGCTCAGCGGATTCCTGGGGACGCCCATCTTCATCCTGATGACCGGGATCGCCATGATCCTGTTCGTGGGGCAGGATGTGCCCATTACTGCGGTTCCGGCGGCGACCTACAGCATTGTCACTTCTCCGAACCTGCACGTCATTCCGCTTTTCGCCTTTGCCGGCTACCTCCTGGCTCGAGGAGGTGCGTCCCGGCGGCTCATCGCGTTGTTCAGTGCCTGGTTTGGGTGGATGCCAGGTGGAATCGCGGTGGTGACGGCGCTCGTTTGCGCTTTTTTTACGACCTTCACCGGTGCGTCCGGGGTGACGATACTGGGCCTTGGGGGCCTGCTGTTGCCGTTGCTGATCGAAGCCGGCTATCCAGCCGGATTCTCGCTGGGACTCCTGACCGCTGCCGGAAGCCTCGGCATGCTGTTCCCCCCCAGTCTTCCAGTGATTCTCTACGGCGTTCGTGCCAATGTCTCGATTATCGACATGTTCCTGGGCGGCATAGTCCCGGGGGTGTTCCTGCTGTTGGTGGTGTCCGGCTACGGCGTGTACATGGGGGCGCGGTACAAGGTCCCTCGCCCGGGTTTCACCTGGGGCAAGGCATTCCACTCGCTCTGGATCGCCCGTTACGAGGTCCTGTTGCCCGTCGTGCTGTTCAGCGGTCTCTTCGGTGGGGTTGTCAACCTCGGTGAGGCCGCAGCGCTGACCGTCCTGTATGTCCTTTTCGTCGAGTGTGTGCTGACCAGGGAACTCAGGCTGACCGTCGATGTGCCCGCGGTCGCTCTTGAGTGCGCCATCGTGGTGGGTGCCTTGATGATCATCTTCGGAGCCGCCCTCGGTCTCACCGACTACCTCGTCGACGCCGAGATTCCCCACCGCTTGACCGCCTGGGCAGTGGCCACGGTCCACGAGAAGTGGCTCTTCATCCTGGTGTTGAACGTGGTGCTCCTCGTCGTGGGATCGCTCATGGAGGGGTTTTCCGCCATTGTGATCCTGGTTCCGCTCATCACGCCGATCGGTACCGCCTTCGGGTTCGATCCCGTCCACCTGGGCATCCTGTTCCTGGCCAACCTCGAGGCCGGTTTCCTGCTTCCTCCCATCGGGTTGAACCTCTTTCTCTCCTCCATGCGGTTCGAGCGCCCGCTGGCAAGCATGTACAAGCCGGTTCTCCCGTTCCTGCTGCTCGTTTTCGCCGTGGTTCTAGTAATTAGCTATGTTCCTGAAGTGACGCTGGTTTTCCTCCGCTAGGCACCCGTGCCCACGGTAGGAACGGAACAGGAAGGGCTACCTCGAGGCGACGACCGGAGCCTCCGGGCCGGACGGCTCGATCCGTGGAAGCCGGACACCGGACGATGCAGGCTCGATACAGTCGCGCGCCAATTCGATGTTTCCACGGTTGTACTCGCCGTCGAACCCTCGTTCGTAGGCCTCGAGGAACAGCTCGAGCGCAGCCCGGCAATCGTCCTCGGTGCGGACGTTTCGCAGGATACTTTCGCCCCAGGCGAGACAGACCTGGCCCAGGTGGCCCGAAACCCACCGAGTCATCCGTTCGTCGCGCAGGGATTGAGCGAGGGCCAGGGCACGCTGGTAGCGACTGGCGGCGACATCCCATTCTCCCACGCCTTCCGCCTCGCGCGCGCTGTCGATCCAGGTGCGGAGTTGCAGGCGCCCTTTGCTCGGCCGGCTCCGGGCCTTGCTGGAACGATGTCCGGACGGTCCTGCAGAAAAGGCCGGCTCGTTCGAGCCAGGCTGTGTGGTTGGCATGGGGGACGCGATGTCCTGAACCCTTCCCCCTGGAGGCCATGCCATGTTGCCGCCCCGGGTCGACCGTGTCGCTGGATCCCGCACCGCCACGAGATTCTCGCCACGATGTGCCATATCTCCGGAGAAGCTCGACGGCGAGCGCCTGTGCGCGATTGCAGCGCGGCCCCTGCCAGGTGCCGGTGCCACTGCCGCCAGGTCCTTTGCGACCAGAACGCCTTCGACACCGCCGACGTCGGGCAATCGAAACAGGCTGACCGGCTCGGCCCGCCTGCTCGCATCTCTTTTGCTATCCTTTGCGGCTCGAGGACGCATCGGAGATTGCTCCCGGGCGGTGCCGGGTGCGACCGCGCCGGTGTTCTGGTCTAGTCTCCCACGCGGCCTTGCCGTACCCTTCGACACCGATGAAGTCCCGGTTGCGGTCTTGCCCTGGGACGGATTCATCGCCACGGCCGCCTGGAGATCGCTGGTCTCTGGGCGGCTGGATGCTGTTGCTCTCGGCCGCGCATGCGCGACGGCGACCGATTGTGGTGAGGTGGACTCGAAGGTGAACGTTCCGGCTACCACCCCGACCAGGCCGAGAGTCAGCAGCAGTGCCGCTCCGCCCGCGGCTGCATATCTCCAGTACGTGCGCAGGAGGTGGCCACGACGCCCAAGCTCGAGCACTTCCGCCAGGCCGGAGGCAGGCCTGGTGGCGTGGAGTGTCCCACGAAACACTCTCCCGGGGAGAGCGGTGAGTTGGCCGGCTATCCGGGCGGGAACGCCGGTCAACCGACGTATCCGCCTGGGGGTTTCCCACTGGCCGGGGCGCGGCAGGCGCAACGCGATGGCCCGTCCGGCGCCGGCGCACGCTTCGATAGCAAGCTTGCCACGTTGCACAGCGGTGCCGATGGCATCGAGCAGGGCCGCATGATCTCTCGAGACTGCCACAGCCGAGGGGGCGTCGCCAGCAATCGATTCGAGAGGGACGGCGTGGCCCGTCTCCGCGACCGACGTCGCCTCGAGCGCCGGCAGGCCGGTAGTTGCCGCCTGTTCGTGCGGGTCGAGCGGGCGCCCAGGGGCACCTCGATGGAACATTCGGCAGTGTTCTGGTGTCAGAATATCGGTGAGGAACGCATCCAGCACGGGAGGGGGGGGGCCGATGGGCCGGGCACGGCCCACCGTCGACCTATCGTGTTGGAGTAGGCGTCCGTCCAGGCCCTCCGCTGGGACCCGTGCCTCGGCGGTCATGGCGGGCGGGGTGTTGCCGGTGATTGCCGTTGTCTTGGCGCATGGTTTCCTTGATTCCCGGTGCAGGAATGCAGCGCGCTGCTCGATCCTGGCGCCCATCGATGCGGCCTGTTGAGCCTTGGCCAAGCCCAGCGCCAGGTGGGTGTGGAGGCCGCGAGCCGGGTCGGTCGCTGGGGGAGTTGGTCCGACCCTGGAACCGGATCGCCCCTGTCCTTCTGTCGCCATGGGGGGGGCATGCTGGTCCAGTTCGAAGGGAAGCTCGATGGTTGATTGCGAACCGTTGGATACCATGGATTCCTCAACAGGCACGAAGGTCGTGGCCGTGTCATCGTTGGACGTGGCGCAGTGCCGTCCTGTCTTTTCCTACGGTATGTCTGGTTGCGAGCATGAAAACCTTCACAACGCGGGCATTGTTCGAGTGTGCCGTGTTCCCGCCATGAAAGCTGTGCCGGGTGTGCATCGGGAAGGCAGATAGTTGTGGACGGCGGGCCGCCGTGGCGTTACAAGCCAATATTGGACCGTGGAAGAGAGAGGTTGCGGGTATCATCGAGGAGAGATGGTAGGGAGATGAGATCTCTTGGGCCGATTTTGCAAAAGATCGTCAAGAAGCAGAAGCCGCTCGATCCGGGCAGGGAGGCGGTGGACCGGCGGCTTGTTTCCCGG
>JAJRTE010000044.1 GCA_024278455.1 Myxococcota bacterium | reverse complement strand
CGTCCCTGGAGAACGCGTCGAGCGCGTCGACGTCGTTGCTGACCAGGAACGGGGCCACCGGGAAGCCAGAATCGGCAAGTTGCTGGAATGCGGCTGGTTTCATCGCATCGAGGGCGAAAGCGGGTTGCCGGTTGATACATATCGGTAGCCGGTCGTTGAGAATCTCGAGAAGGCTGTACCAGAAGGACTGGGACTCCCGCTCGTTCCGCAGCAGCTCGTCGAACCGGTCATGAAAGGCTCTCCACGTCTCCTCATCGGGCTCGAGAGTGGGAACCTGCCACATGTATCCCGAGTCGAGGATGATGGCGGCGCTCGCCGTGGCGATAACGTCTTCTCCGTCCACGACCACCCGGTCATCCTCGATGGCGGCGCGACCTCGAGGCACGATGGTTTCGCGGTCGAGCATGCAGACATCCCGGCGCCGTGCCTCGAGGAAGGTACGCCACAGGTGCCGGCCCGGTCCCGGGGGCGCTGCCAGGAGCACGGTTCCCGCCATATCATCCTCCTGTTCGGGGGGGCTTCTCGAGGGCGTGGGCCGCGTGGAGCGCGGCGAACAGCCCGCGTCTCTCGAGGAGTTCGGTCACGGTACCGCATTCTACCAGTCTTCCCTCGTTGAACACCAGGATCCTGTCCACGTACTCGAGGAACGAAAACCGGTGGGCGACGAGGATGGCGGTGCGACCTTGGAGAAATGCCTGGAGGTGGTCGAGCACCTCCCGTTCCGAACGGGCGTCCAGCGCTGATGTCGCCTCGTCGAACAAGTAGAGGTCCGCGTCCTCGAGGAAGACTCGAGCCAGCGCCAGGCGCTGCTTCTGGCCGCCCGAGAGGTTCTCCCCGCCCATGCCGACCGGGGCGTCCAGGCCTCCGTCCATGGCGGAGACGAAGTCGCTTGCCGCGGCGAGAGTCAGCGCTCTCGACACAGCGTCGTCGCCGGCCTCCCGGTACAACCGGACGTTGTGGCGCACGTCGGTGCCGAACAGGAACACGTCCTGTGGCGCGTAGGCGAACCGCCGCCTCACGCTGTCGAGGGTGTACTCGGAGAGCGGCCGGCCGTTGACCCGGATCTCCCCCTCCACCGGGTCATGGAACCGCATGAGGAGGTGGAGGATCGAGGTCTTGCCTGCGCCGCTCGGGCCGACGAGTGCGACCCGTTCCCCGCGGCGGAGCACGAACGAGACGTCGTCCAGGGCGACGACCTGGGCACCGGGCGCACCGAACCGGAGTGACACGTGGTCGAATTCGATACGGGTGACAGGGGGATCGAGGGGCCTGGCGCCGTCCTGGATGTCGGGCTGCTGGTCCAGGATGTCGTAGATCCGGTCGAGGGCGGCGTACCCAGCCTGGAGGTTCATGGTGAACTGGAAGAACCGGGTCACCGGCGTGATCAATCCCATCAGGTACTGGGTGAACGCCAGGAGCGAGCCGAGGGAGAGGGTCCCGCGGATCACCTCGAGCCCCCCGGCGCCCCAGAGGATGGCGAGCAAGGGGACGTAGCTGAGCAGCGTCGTGGCCAGGTTGCCCGATATCGCCACCATCTCCCGGCGCACCGCCACCGTCTCGAGTTCCTGGCTGGCACGCAACGTCTCCTCCCGGATAGGCTCCTCGATCGCCTCTGCCTGGATGAGCTTCATGCCCGCGAAGTTCTCCTGGATCCTGCCGGACAGCCGGGCCTGGGACGCTTGCAGTTCGCGGCTGCGCATGTAGACCCGGCTCTTGAACAGCAGGAACACCACCACGATGGGCGGCACCACGGCGGCGCACATCCAGGTCAGCTTCGAGCTGATCGAAAAGAGCAGGCCCACGACCACCACCGCCTTGAGCCCCATGGCCACCACCTCGAACAGCTCGTCGCTGAGGAGATTCTGCACGTACCCGACATCGTTGGTCAACCTCGAGAGGAGGCTCCCGGAAGGATGCCGCCCGAAAAACTCGAGGGACATGCGCTGGAGGTGATCGTAGAGGTGCATGCGAACCCGGGTGAGGACCCGCTGCTTGACCCGCACGCTGATGGCCCGGCGGAGAAAGACGAGCGCACGAAGGACCACGAGCAGGCCCACGATCGTCGCCACCATGAGCCACAGCAGGCCCGGGTCTCCTCGAGCAATCGCGTCGTCGATGATGATCTTCTCGCACCAGGGAATGGGGAGGTTGATCAGGATCGCCCCGGTGGTGGTGGCGAAGAGCAACGCGAACTGCACGCGGAATGGCCGGACGTAAGGCCAGAATCGCTGTAGCCGTGCGGACGTCATGGCACCTCGAGGACGAGCCGGCGATCGAGCCGGTCCCAGTAGCTCCACTGCTCCGGCCAGGTGGAAATCCAGGCCTCGAGCACCCGTCTCAGCCGTTCGCACAGTGCCTCGAGCGCCGGGTACGTCTCGACGAGCCGGTCTCGAGACACCGGCTGGGCCGGGCCGACAGGCGGCTCGAACACCACGCGGAACCCGTCCGGCAGGCGGAGGTTGACCCAGGGCAACACCACGGCTCCGCAGGCCAGCGCGGTCCTGGCGGCCGCCACCAGCGCGGGAAGACGGACGTGGATACGGCCGAAAAGCGGGAATGGGCGCGTGCTCCGCCCGCCCATCAGCACGTCGAGATTCGTGCTGACCACACCACCGTCGAGCAAGGTTCCGTCCATTTCGGCGATGATGTCTCGAGCCCTCCGGCGGGTGTACAACAGCCGGACGTCCGCCTGGTAGCCCTCCCAGGCCTCCTCGAGGCGGCGGAGGACTCGAGGGTACTGGGCCGCTTCCGGGTCCGCGCACGCCCTGGTCCGTGGCCGTTCCGCCGGCGCCATGTCCAGGTAGCGTGTCAGCAGGGCCGCCGTGCCCAGCGCCGGAGAGCCCACGTGGGAGCCGACCAGCAGGACCCCTTCCGGTCGCGCCATCGCAGCACGCCAGTGCTCGAGCCCCTCGAAGCGCACGTGTCGCGCCACCAGGTCGATGTACCGTGGGACCGACGGCAGGCCCAGGTTGATACAGTCCTCCGCGTACCGGTACAGGTAGTGATCCACGAAACGGCGCGTCAGCCTGGCCCATTCCGCCCGGCGAAGACGTGGAAAACAGCGCTCGAGGTGGCCCCGAACCGTGCGCGCCAGGGCGAGACGACGACGCGGGGGCAGCATGGCATGGACCACCGTGCGGCGCAGAACGGCTCGAGCGGTCATGAAGTCGACATGGTCCACGAGCAGCCGGAACGGCAGGCTGTTGATGAGCCGCATCGGGTCAGCCATCGCGCTCCCCGGTTGGTGGCGGGGTTTCCCCCTGTTTCGAGGCGCCCGCTGTCGATCCTCGATGGACCGGTGCGCCGGCCCCACCTGGAGTTGCTGAGTTTGCTCCCGGCCTCTCCAGGTCCCGGCGGATCGCGTTCCGGCCCAGCCGGGCGAGCAGCTCCTCTGCCTTCCGCGCCAACCGTTCCACGTCCGCCTCATCAACCTGGTGGTACCAGAAGGACGAGGGGTCCCGGCTCGAGATAGCCCGCGCCTCGAGCCGTTCCAGGTAGGCCGCGAGTTCCGGGACCGAGCGGCTCACCGTCTCGATCTTGTCCGCGATCCGGGCCTCGATGGCCGCCAGCTTGCACAGACGGTCGTCGACCGTCTCCAGTTCGCCACGCAGCGCGTAGTTGAGCGCCGGACAGGCCTGGAAACAGCGGCTCGAGAGGGGGCAGTCCCGGCATGCCACCGTGCTCGAGGCGAACGTCGCGCGGGTCATTCCCGCGTAGAATGCCCGCTTCTCCTGGTCGGGGCCGCCGTCGGCCACGTTGCCGAGAGACATGGCTCGAGCCGCCTTGTCGTAGAATACGAATCGGTGGCAGGGGTAGATGTCGCCATGGATGTCCACCGCGAGCATGGTGCTGCCCGCCCGGCACGGCACGGACATGTCTCCGGACAGGATTCCCTTGCGGCGAAGCCTCGAGCGCGCGACCGCGCGGTCCCAGGTGTGGAAGCCCACACGCCGGCCCTGGCGGAGCGCAGCGACCCAGAGATCCACCAGGGCCGACTGTCCCGCCTCGAATGCCCCGAACGTCTCGTCGGACCAGGCAGCCTCCACCACCGGGGCGAAGAACAACCGGTCGAACCCTCGATCGAGGAAAAACATGACATTCTCCACAAAACCCGGGACGGTTTCCGGCGACACGGTCATGCGTACCGGGGGGAGACGTCGTTCATACCGGTGGGCGATCAGGTCGAGCTTCTCCAGGACCAGGTCGAACGAGGAGGCGCCCCGAGTGGTCATCCGCAAAGCCTGGGCTCGAGGCCCCCCGTCCAGGCTCAGCGACAGGGCCACGCGATGGGCCTGAAAGAAGGTGAGGTGAGCCTCCTCGAGGAGCGTCGTGTTCGTCGGCAAGGAGAAACGGACCTGTTTGCCTGCCCCTCGAGCCGCCTTTTCCGCGAAACGCACGAGGTCCACGATCAGATCGTACCGCAGGAGCGGCTCGCCGCCCCAGAACGTCACGGTCACGGTGGGTGCGGGGTTGTCCGGCCCCAGGGCGAGTGCAAGCGCATGTTCCGCAAGTGATGGGTCGATGTGCCGCCCTTCCCGCCGCGCGGCATAGCAGTAGGGGCAGGCCAGGTTGCAGCTCTCCGTGACGAACAGGGCCAGGTGTCGCAAAGGTATTCTCATGGTAGGTTCATGGCAGAAAACGCGCCTGCCGGCAAGCAAGGGCTTACCCGCCGGGTCGCCGGGGACACCCCGATTCTCCTCCTTGTTGCCGGTCGACCAACGTGGTACCTTTTAGGCGGTCCTTTGTCGAGCGGTGAGCCCTCGAGCGTGCGCCCGGAGTACGACGGATGGCGCATGACGACACGGAGAACGGCTGAACGTGGCGAGCGACACGAAGGAGAGGCCGAACATGATCCAGGAACTCACGGTCTCCAATTACCGCAGTCTCGGGCACGACGTCCGTATCAAGCCCGGCCGCGTGTCGTTCCTGGTCGGCCCGAACGGGTCGGGAAAGTCCAACGTGCTGGATGTCGTCGCCTTTGTGCGGGATGCCGTCATCGAGGGGCTGCCCGCCGCACTGGCACGCCGGGGCGGTATCGACAGCGTGCGGCGGCGGAGCCATGGCCGCCCGCTGGACCTCCACGTGGGGCTGCACCTGCGGCTCGATGCCGGTCCGGCCGAGTACGCCTTCGTCCTCGCCGGCGAACGGCTCGAGGACTACCGGGTCAAGTCGGAGAAGGCCGTGGTGGTCGGCGCGGAGGGCAAGCAGGCGTTCCACCGCCGCGGAAGCGTTTGGGAAGGCCCACCTGGCCTTGCGCCGCGCATGGACGACCGGTTCCTCGCACTGGCCGTCGTGGGAGGTACCGGGCCGTTCAAGCCCTTGCTGGACGCGATTTCGGGCTTCGGCGTCTATGCCATTTCCCCCGATGCCCTGCGGGTGCCCCGGCGGTTCGACCCGGGGTGGCCCATGGGCCGTCGTGGAGACGACTGGACGTCGGTACTGCACTCCCTGGTCCGGGACGAAGAAGCGCGCCGAATCCTTGCAGACAGTCTGAACAAGCTCACCGGGGACATCGAGGACGTGCGCGTGGCCGCTGCGGCCGGGTATCTCGTCGCCGAGTTCCGGCAACAGGCTGTAGCGCAGAAAGGAAAACGCTGGTTCGAAGCAGCCCAGCAATCGGACGGAACGCTCCGCGTCGCCGCCATGCTCACCGCCCTGCTGCAACGCCCACCCTTGCCGGTCATCGGCCTCGAGGAGCCCGAGCGGGCGATCCACCCCGGCGCCTTGCCCATGCTGTACGACCACCTCCACCGGGCCGGCGACCGGTCCCAGGTCATCGTGACCACCCACAGCCCCCTCCTGCTCAACCTGGTGGACACCGAGCAGGATGTCATTCTTCTCGTGGACCGGGTGGACGGCAAGACCGGCGTCGAGCGCCTGGGCGGGACGCGGCTCGCGACGATCCGCAACAACCTGCTCCGCCTCGGCGACATCCATGTCTCCGGAGACTTCCAGTATGCGTTGTTCGAAGAGCACGAGTGACCCGGTGGAGCGCGCGTCACCGGCGCCCGGCGGTCGCCCCCCGGGACCGGACCCGCGCGGCGCCTACTCGGCGGCCTCATTTGACGTACCCTGTCATGCCGGGTATGTAGTGTACTCTCTTGCAACTGCTCCAGCGTCTCGAGCACTCGCCGGCCGCTCCCCCGGGTCGGGAAGTCGAGGTGCTCGGGGTGACTGCGGGCTCGCCGTGGGTCGCACTCGCGAAGCGTCGTGCCGATGAAACCATTTCCGAGGGAATCGTTGACAAGCGTGCGTGCGAATGCATCGAGCAAGCGCCGGCTCCGGCCGGTCGGGATTCACAATCGCCGCTACCTCGGCGCAAAAACGCGCCTGCTGGACCTCCTCGAGCGCGTCGTGTCGGCCGAATGCGGGCAACCCTCGTCATTTGCCGACCTGTTCGGCGGTACGGGTGTCGTGGCCGACCGGTTCAATGCGCCAAACGTGCGTATCATCGCCAACGACAATCTCAGGTGCAACGTGGTCCCCATGCGGTGTTTCCTGGGCACGACCGATGTTGACATGGCGCGCGTGGCGGAATGGATCGCCGAACTCGATGCAATGCCCGCAACGGAGGAAAACTACTTCAGCCACCATTTCGGCGGGACCTACTTCACCGAGGAGAACGCCCGCCGGATCGGCGCCATCCGGGAGGAGATAGCGCGCCGCCGGGCACTGGAGATCATCGGCGAAAAGGAGGAATCGGTCCTCCTGACATCGCTCCTGTACGCCGCCGACAAGGTGGCCAACACCTGCGGCCACTACGACGCCTACCGCATGAAGCTCGACAAGACCGCGAAGCTCGAGCTGAGAGTCCCGGCGATTCGGCAGGAAGCCAACCGCGGCAACGTGGTGTTCGAGGAGGACGCCAACAGGCTCGCCGGTGACATCGACGCGGATGTGCTCTATCTCGATCCCCCGTACAACTCGAGGCAGTATTCCGACACCTACCACGTGCTCGAGAACCTCATGCGGTGGGAGAAGCCGCCGGTGGTCGGCAAGGCACGGAAGATGGATCGGACCGGGCTCAAGAGTGCTTACTGCGGGCGCCGAGCGCCGGAGGCGTTCCGGGACCTGGTCGCCCGGGCGCGGTGCAAACACATCGTGGTGAGCTACAACAACATGGGCAAGAAGGGGGACGACAGGTCCAACGCCCGCATTCCCGACCCCGTGATCCTCGACGCCCTGGCGTCTCGAGGTTCGGTGCGGCATTTCGAGGTGCCCTTCAACCCATTCAGCGCGGGCAAGCACAACATCTGCTTCCACCGGGAGCGGGTGTTCGTCTGCCACGTGGAGAGGTGAGAGCGCATGCCCCGCGCGTCGAGGCCCATGCCGGAGGGAGAGCTTGCGAGCGTGGGTCGAGAGGTACCGGAGCCCGGCCCGAGCAGGGAGCGTGTGGAGCCCGTCGGATCGCTCGATCCGAGCATGGTCGTGGGCCGGATTCTTCCCGGGGATTGCGTGGAATGGATGGGACGATTGCCCGGGGGGTGCATCGATCTGATCTTCGCGGATCCGCCCTACAACCTGTCCGGGACGAACATGCAGTGGCGGGGCAAGGGGATGGGCGGGGACTGGTACAAGGTGAACGAGAAGTGGGACACGCTCGCGCCCGAAGCCTACGAGAGCTTCACCCGATCGTGGCTCGAGCAGTCCAACCGCCTGCTCAGGCCCGGGGGGTCGATCTACGTGTCCTGCACGCAACACAACCTGGCCGTGCTCCTCGTCACCCTCGAGGCGCTGGGATTGCGTCGCAACAACGTGATTACCTGGCACAAGCCCAACCCGATGCCATCGATGACCCGCCGGACCTTCACCCATGCGTCGGAGTTCGTCCTGTTCTTCTCCAAGGGGTCGGGCTGGACCTTCAACTACGACGAACTCAAGCGTATCAACCCAGAGCAGCGCAAGGATGGCAAGCCCCGGCAGATGCGTGACGTATGGACCATTCCGTTGTGCCAGGGCCGGGAACGCCTCAAGGGGCCGGACAACAGGGCTTTGCACCCCACACAGAAGCCCGAGGCGCTGCTCGAGCGCATCATCGTGGCCTCGAGCCGCCCAGGTGACATCGTGCTGGACCCCTTCATGGGAACTGGGACAACGGCGGTGGTCGCCGAGCGCCTGGGGCGGCGGTGGGTGGGGATCGAGCGGGATGAAACGTATCGAAACGCCGCACGCGACCGGCTGGGCCTGGCCGATGGCGTGGGCTGACATCCGCCCGAAACGGCTCTGTCCCCAGCCTTCCCGCGAATCCTCCTGAGATCGGTTGCCAGCCTTC
Source organism: Myxococcota bacterium (assembly GCA_024278455.1). GTDB lineage: Bacteria > Myxococcota_A > UBA796 > JAJRTE01 > JAJRTE01 > JAJRTE01. The sequence continues at coordinate 18,158 of JAJRTE010000044.1, read as the reverse complement.
TGGTGACGCACGCCACCTGTCTTCGACCCGCCACCTGTTGAAGCGACTCGGCTGCGCGAGGGAGATGTCAGCCTTGAGTAGGAGGTCCACAAACGAGGTTTCGTCACGCGCGAAGGAGATGCCGAGCGTCCGATAGGGCGAATCCGCACCGCAAGGATGTGAGGGAGCGCGAGGTCGGAGGTTGTACTCCAGCGTAATCAGGTTCACCTCTGTCGGTGATTCCGGAACCAGCGGGTGGGCGATTCTGGCGATGAGGCCAAGCTTGCGATGGGCCGAGCCATCCGCGCTGTCCAGAACCCGAGTCGTTTCGCGGCGAATCGAGGCCGTTGAAACAACATTGCCCCAGATTCCACGCCGAAAACGCCCCGGAAGGCGGGTCACAGCCTATCTGAAGCGGATTCCACCCAGACCGACTACGACGCAAGAGGAGGAGAAAGCAGACAGTAGGTAGAGAAACGGCACGCCACGCACGACGTTGGCACCGGGACCGGTCTGCTCGCCCCCCCCTCGAACCCCATTCGATCGCACAAATCGCCCACCCAACCGGAATCCTCGCACCCACACACGCACCTCTCTCGACCACACGGGGCGCGGCGACCCGCTCGCAGCCTCAAAATCCCTGGAAGCACGGAGCCGCAAGTACTCCCATCTCTCCAAAGACCCTTGCAGCGCGGATTGCTCGGAATTACCACTTCCCTTGTAGAACCGCAGGCGATATACTGCGATGTTATGGCACCCGGCACCGCCTGCTGTGGGAATCGTGGCAGTTGGTAGCATTGTTTTGACGTGGTCGTTTGAGATTGTTGCAGGCGGGACGAAATGATATGAGGTCCTCTCCGGGCAGTGTCCCTCATCACCTGATAATGGAGCGTATCGTGAACAGACCAATTGCTCAGATCATTCTGTTGGTGTTTTTTACGGGGTTGGGTTTCGGAGGGCTGGGCGCCTGTTCCGGTCCTTCGGGCGATGACGACACGACGACCTACAGTTCGGAGACACCCCCTGTCGAAGACGACGATGTGACCGGGGACGATGACAGTTCCGAGACCGTCTCGACGCCGACCCCGGCACCGGTACCGACACCATCCCCCATTCCCGAGGCCACGCCGTCTCCCGTGCCGCCGACGCCGACGGCCACGCAGCCGCCCGACCACGACGGCGACGGGTATGTGCTCTCCGAGGACTGCGATGACAAGGACCCGGATGTCAATCCTGGAGCCACGGAAGTGTGCGACCAGGTGGACAACGATTGCGACGGCATTATCGACGGCGACAACGCCCAGGACCAGCAACAGTGGTACCAGGATGGCGACTCCGACGGGTACGGAACGGACGTGGATCCTGTGATGGCCTGCTATCCGCCTGATGGTTACGTCGACAACGACCTGGATTGCGACGACACGAACGGCGCGGTGAATCCCGGGGCGGAAGAGGTGTGCGACGATCTGGACGTGGACGAGAATTGCAACGGTGTGGCGGACGATGCGGACACCAAGGCCGACCCGGCCACCTTCGAGACCTACTATCCCGATGTGGATCGGGACGGATTCGGGGACGAGAACGGTACGCCCGTGCTGCAGTGCGACGCGCCCAAGGGGTACGTGCCCAACAACCTGGACTGCAACGACAGCGACGCCATGTACAATCCGGAGGCCGAGGAAGACGACTGCACGGATCCCAATGACTACAACTGCGACGGCACCACGGGTTACGCGGACGCCGACGGCGACGGATACGCGGCCTGCCTCGACTGCGATGACGCTGACGCGGCGGTCAACCCTGGCGCGAACGAGGTGTGTGATCCGGACGACGTCGACGAGAACTGCAACGGCCTGGCCGACAACGACGATCCGAAGGCGGACGACACGACCAAGACCCCCTTCTACGTGGACGCCGATGCCGACGGCTATGGCGACGAGAATGGCGTGCCGTTGGTCCTTTGCGATCCGCCGGCGGGATATGTAGACAACAATCAGGACTGCGTCGACTCGGACCCGGCGTTCAACCCCGCGGCGGTGGAGGACGACTGCACAGACCCCAACGACTACAATTGCGACGGCTCCATCGGGGCCGACGACGTGGACGGCGACGGCGTCCCCGCCTGCGAGGACTGCAACGACCACGACCCGAGTATCAGCCCCCTGATGACCGAGGTGTGCGACGCGGACAACGTGGACGAAAACTGCAACGGCACCGCTGATGACGAGGACGATACGACCGACCCCCTGACCAAGACCGCCTACTACGTGGACGGCGACGGCGACGGCTACGGCGACGAAAACGACCTGGGGACCCTGTATTGCGACCCCCCTGCCGACCATGTCGCGGACAATACCGATTGCAACGACGACGACCCCACCTACAACCCTGGCGCCGTCGAGGACGACTGCACAGACCTGAACGACTACAACTGCGACGGCTATTCCGGTGCCGCAGACCTCGATGGGGACGGATTCCCCACCTGCAACGATTGCGACGACACCAACCCGGCGATCAACCCTGGGGCGAGCGAAGTTTGCGACGCGGACAACGTGGACGAAAACTGCAACGGCGTGGCTGACGACGAGGATCCGGCGATCGATACCACCACCCAGGCCAGCTACTACCCGGACGTGGACCAGGACGGATTCGGAGACGAGGCCAATCCCGGCACGCTCTACTGCGACCCGCCGGAAGGCTACCTGCTCGACAATACCGACTGCAACGATACGGACCCGGCCTACAATCCCGCGGCCATCGAAGACGACTGCACCGACCCGAACGACTACAACTGCGACGGATTCGCCGGCGCCGACGACAACGACGGAGACGGGTATCTCTCGTGCGAGGACTGCGACGACACGAACCCGGACATCAACCCGGGAGCCACGGAAGTCTGCGACGATGCGAACACCGACGAGGATTGCGACGGACTGGCCGACAACGACGACGACAGCGCAGCGCTCCGAACCAAGATCCGGGCCTACACCGACAAGGACGGTGACGGGTATGGGAGCGCCGAGGATTCCGGCATCCGCGTGTGCGACCCGCCGGAAGGCTACGTGGACAACAACGAAGACTGCGACGACACCAACGAGAACAGGAACCCGGGCCTACCCGAAATATGCGACCCGGACAATATCGACGAGAATTGCAACGGCCTGGCCGACAATCGAGACGACACGACAGATCCTGACTCCATGTTCTCGTTCTACCCGGACGCCGACGGGGACGAATACGGTGACATGAACGCCGAGCCGATCGTTCGCTGCGATATCATCGGCGACTACTCCACGCTCGGCACCGACTGCGACGACGCGGACGAGACCATCAATCCCGCTGCCGCGGAAGCCTGCGACGACGGCATCGACAACAACTGTGACGGCGCTACCGACTGTGACGACGGCCAGTGCGCTGAAACGGCCGAGTGCATCGTCATGCCCTGCCCGTACGCGGACCTCGGTTCGGCAACCGGCGAGGCCGTCGTGACCGGCTCGAACGAAGGCATGGGCGCCAACCTGAGCGGAACCTGCCGGAACGACACCACCGCGGAAGACGTGGCATACAGTTGGACGGCCCCGGCCACCGGAACCTACACCATCAGTACCGACGGCTCGGACTTCGACACCGTGTTGTACGTCCGCGACACGGACTGCGACGGTCCCGAACTTGCCTGCGACGACGACAGCGGCGAAGGAACCCGTTCCCTGGTCATGGTGGATGTCACCGAGGGTCAGACCATCGTCATCGTGGTCGATGGGTACAACAGCAGCGCGTTCGGCTACTTCCAGGTCAACATCTACGGGGAAGTGCCACCCACCCCCACGCCCGGGCCAGCCCAGTGTCCAGAGGTCGATCTCGGCTCCGCCGTGGGCGACGCCGTCTACAGCGGGGACAGCACCAGCGCAACGAACGACTTCGAGCTATCCTGCGCCTATTCGTCCGGCGGGAAGGACTTGACGTTCCGTTGGACCGCGCCGGAAAGCGGTGAATACACCTTCGATACCAACGGCTCCGATTTCGACACCACCCTGGCGTTGTACGACAATTGCACCGGAACCACGGAACTCGCATGCGACGACGACGGCGGCGACGGCCTGCAATCCAGCTTGTCGGCCACCTTCGCCGCGGGCGAAGAAGTGATCGTCGTCGTGGACGGCAGCAGTTCCTATGCCTATGGCGCATTCATCCTGAACATCAACCTCAGCGCCCAGGTCACGCCGGGGCCCACTGCCACGCCAGGGCCTACCGCCACGCCAGGCCTGACCCCGACACCCGCGCCCTCGGCGTGCCCCGAATTCGACCTGGGCTCCGCGGTCGGGTCGGCAGTCGCCACCGGAAGCAACAGCTTCGCCTCCAGCGACTTCGAAGGGAGTTGCGCCTACAGCGGCGGCGGCAAGGATGTCTCCTTCCTCTGGAGCGCACCCACGGACGGCACCTACACCTTCGACACCATCGGATCCACCTACGATACCGTGCTCATGCTCTACGAATCCTGCAACGGCGCCGAACTCGACTGCGACGACGATGGTGCAGGATCGCTCAAGTCCTTGATCACCAGGGACTTCCTGGCGGGAGAATCCGTCATCATCGTGATTGACGGTGCCTTCTCCAGTTCCGTCGGAGACTATGTGCTCAACATCTCCGGCGGCATGGCAGTCACGCCGACGCCGTCCCCGACCCCGGAGCCGACGACCACGCCTCAACCCAACATCTGTCCCGACGGGGATCTCGGCACCACTACCGGGCCGGCTCTCGTCACGGGCTCCAACAGTGGCGCCGGAGACGACTTCGAGGGCAGTTGCGCCTACGGGGCCGGTGGAGAAGATCTCGCGTACGCCTGGACCGCTCCAGATACCGGGACCTACATCTTCGACACCGTCGGCTCCGACTACGATACGGTCCTGATGCTCTACGATTCCTGCGGAGGATCCGAACTCGACTGCGACGACGATGGCGCAGGGTCGCTCAAGTCCTTGATCACCAGGGACTTCCTCGCGGGAGAGTCCGTCATCATCGTGGTCGACGGTGCGAGCAGCTACTCCTCGGGCAACTTCGTCCTGAACATCACCGCGGAAAGCAGCGTCACGCCTACGCCGAGTCCGACACCGATTCCGCTCGCCTGTCCCGAGATCGACCTCGGCAACGCCACCGGTCAGGGGGTCGCCACAGGCACCAACGACGGCGCGGGTGACGACTACCGAGGCGACTGCGGCTGGTCGTCCGGCGGACAGGACATGACCTACGGTTGGACCGCCCCCGAAACCGGCACATACACCTTCGATACCATCGGCTCTACCATCGATACCGTGTTGTATGCCTACGCCGCGGGCGATTGCGGCGGTACCGAACTCGCCTGCAACGAAGACATTGGCGGAGGCGTCTACCAGTCCAGTATCAGCCTCGACCTGAATGCCGGAGACCAGATCGTCCTCGTCGTGGACGGATACAGCAGCTCCTCGATCGGTGACTATATCCTCAACATCACCTTCGACAGCGGCACGCAGACATGCCTGCCCATCTACGACATCCAGGACGTGACCAGCGCGGACCATCCTGCCGAAGACACTTTGGTGGACGTGTGTCCAGCCGTGGTCACCGCGGTGATGAACAGCGGGGCCTTCTACATGCAAGACGCGACCGGAGGGCCCTACAGCGGCATCTTCGTCTACCAGTCCAGCAGTACCGGAATAACACCGGCTGACCTGGCCATCGGTGACGTCGTCGAGGTGACGGGGACCTACGTGGAGTACAACGGGCTTTCCGAAGTCAGCTTGAACGCCAACAAGGACAGCTCTTCCGTGACCATCGTCGACACGGTTCAACCGCTGGACCCCGAATCCATCACCGACCCGGCGTCCATCGGGACCAACTCCGACGATTGCGACAACAAGTATCACGGGGCCGACGCCGAGGCCTACGAAGGCGTCCTCGTCGCCGTGTTCGACGTGACCGTCAGCAGCATAGACCCGTGCGGTCAAGGCTCATACGGCATCTGGCAAGTGGACGGCGCCTTGAACGTCGATGACGTCTTCGACTACGCCTACCAGCCTGCCGTGGGCGACCAGATTGATATCCTGGCAGGTGTCATGACATACTCCTACGGCGAGTTCAGAATGCTGCCGAGAGGAGACGCTGACATCTCGCTCGCAGCCCAGAAAACGATCACGTTCGAAGTGTCGGTGCCAGGCACTACCCCGGGGACCGACACGATCTACATCGCCGGAAGCGTCCCGGAACTCGGCGATTGGGCTGCTGACGGCGTCATGATGGAGTCCGCGGGGAACAACCTTTGGACCGCCACAGTGGTCATGCCCACGGATACGGTGTTCGAGTACAAGTACACGCGCGGGACCTGGGACACGGTCGAAGGCACGGCGGATTGCGGCTACGTGGACAACAGGACAGATGTCGCCGACATCAACAAGACTATCAGCGACGCAGTGGCAGGATGGGAAGACTGCCCGGCCGGCCAACTCGCCTGCGCAACGGACTTCGATCTCGGCCCAAGTGCCGGCTACCTGATTGCCACCGGGAGCAACACCTCGGCAACGGACGACTATTCCCCTTCAACCTGCGCGACCGGCAGCAGCGGCGGCAAGGATGTCACCTTCTCCTGGACAGTACCCGAGAGCGGGTGCTACTACATCGACACCTACGCCGACTACTACTCCTGGAGCTATGACACCGTGCTGTACCTCCTCGAGGCCGACTGCGCCACCGAGGTCGCCTGTGACGACGATGGGGCGTACAACTACTGGGGTGAATCCGAGATCGAGAATATCTGCCTGGACGCCGGCGAGCAGTACGTCATCGTCATCGATGGCTACGATTCCACGGAGACCGGCGACTACTCCCTCAGCATCTGGGGTCCCTATTGATCCCACGTCATGCCCTGCTTCCGCCAGCTTCTCGATGATGCCGTGACAGGTCACGGTATCGCTGTCCTCCGCTCGTCTCTCCAAAACCCTTTCATGCCACCTCACCTCGGCGCTATACTGACGGACGTATACCATGGACGGCAGGATCTCGTTACGGCGAGTGGGGTCTCGGCGTGAGGAACGACTGAAGAAGGGGTATGCCCACTGTCGCCGGAGATACCCGGGGATCGCTCTACCCGGTCGTGATTTCGGACACGAGAGAGGTGTCTCCATCCACAACGAGTGAGGACATGTATCATGGAAGGAATACACCCACACCCGGTCTCCGGTGCTTGCGAGACCTCGCCACCCCCCCGGTTCGCCACGAAACAGCCTCGAGGCCTGTCCGAGCGTATCCGAAGGCTTCGCGACCACTATTTCAGCGGTGTTGCCCGCAGGTGGAACAATGAATTCACCGCCTGGACGACGGGAGCGCCCTGGGATGTGCAGTACGACGAGTTCAACTACTACATCGTCCCGGAGACCTACCCCTTCTTGCAGACGTTCCGGTCTTCGTTCAAGCAGGTGGCCCGCCGTGTCCCACTGCACCCTGATTTCTGGAACTGGCGTATCGTGGAACGCCGGGCCTGGTTCATCAAGGAAGTCATGGTCCGGCACCTTCCCCAGGAAATCCTTCCCGGGGACCTGCTCGCCGGCGCACGGTTCAACCTCCAGGCGTCCCGATGCCTCAACAGGCGCGAAGCCCGGGAGCGGGACAGGCGTCTGCTCGGGCGGAAGGGCGCGAGGGCACGCGTCAAGTGGTTCCACGACCACGGCTACGGAAATGCCGGTGCGACGAGCGGTCATCTCATCCCGGACTACGCGCGCGTTCTGGAAGTCGGTTGGAAGGGGATCCACGCCGACCTCGAGGCGCGCTACCACGCTCTCCCGGCTCGAGACAGGCGCAGCGAAAAAGGCGCGCAACTCCGTGCCATGATGACTGCCGCACTCATGCCGGGAGAACTCGCCGGGCGCTACGCCGTGGAGTGCCGGCGGATCGCCCAGGAGACACAGGATGGGCGGCGCAAGGAAGAGCTGCTGGCCATGGCTGCCAACCTGGATCGGGTCCCGTGGCTGCCAGCCAGAACGTTCTGGGAAGCGGTCCAGTCATTGTGGATGACCCATCTCCTCGTCATGGCGGACGAGAACTATCCCGGCCCTGGCCTGTCCTTCGGGCGCCTGGACCAGTTGCTGTACCCCTACTGGCAGGCATCCACCCGGGACGGCATGAGCCGGGAGTTCGGCAAGGAAATCCTCGAGTGCTTCTGGATCCATGCCAATACCGCCTACGACGCCATGATCCGCCTCGGCGGGAACCAGGGCATCACCGCCGGGTACGGCCAGTTGTTCAACATCGCGGGGGTCGGTCCGGACGGCAGCGACATGAGCAATGAATTGACCTGGGTCCTGCTGGACGTCATCGACGAGATGAGCCCCATTCTCGAGCCCAAGCCCAACGTTCGGCTCCATCGTAACACGCCGGAGCCCTTGCTGGACCGCGTTGTCGAGATGATAGCGAACAGTCAAGGCGCACCGTTCCTGCTCAACTTCGACGAGCGATCCATGGCCGGCATGTTGCGTGAGGCTCGAGAGGCCGGGATCGAGAATCTCATCAACGAATCGAACGTGCACGACTACGCATCGGTGGGCTGCCTGGAGAATACCATGGTTGGCAACGACCGGTCCGGAACGGTCAACCTGAATCTCAATCTGCTCAAGGCGGTCGAGTTGGCCCTGAACGATGGGCGGGACCTCCTGCCCGTGCGGGACATGATCACGGGAAAGGTGGAGCCCGTGCGTCAAGCAGGGCCTCGTACCGGCAACGCCGCCACGTTCGACACATGGGAACGGTTCTGGAACGCCTTCGAGGAGCAGACGCGGTACATCATCCGTGCCGCGGTGGAACTCTATGAAGGGACCGAAGAGGTGCGCGCGCGCTTCTCCCCGACTCCCTACCTCTCCTGCCTTGTGCGAGGGTGTGCGGAGAAGGCCCTGGATGTCACTCGAGGTGGGGCGGAAATCCGCTTCGCCACCATCGAGGGCGTGACCTTCGCCACGACGGTGGACTCGTTGCTTGCCATCAAGTTTCTGGTGTTCGACGAGAAGCACTGCTCCATGACCGAACTCATCCAGGCGCTCAGGGACAACTGGCAAGGGCACGAAGTGCTGCAGGCCAAGGCCAGGTTCAGGGCACCGAAGTACGGCCGCGACGACGACGAAGCCGACGCCCTGGCCGAACGGGTCATGGCCCTGTGGGCAGGCGAAACCTGGAAGCACAGGACACGCTCGACGGACGCGCAATTCCGGCCCGGCATGCTGAGCTGGAACTACTGGGTGGGCGACGGCTACGTCATGGCCGCGAGTCCCGACGGCCGGCCAAGGGGACGGTTCCTGTCCAACGCCATCTGCCCGTCGAACGGAGCCGACATCAACGGCCCCACGGCCAATGCCAACTCCGTGGGAAAGGCCCTTGGCGGGCGGGCCACCGGCAAATCCGGAGACTGGGAGTCCTTCCTCAACCACCTGCCCAACGGCGCCAGCCACACCATGACCTTCAACCCATCCTTGTTGAGAGATCCCGAGCACCGGGCGAAGTTCAAGGCGTTCCTTCGCGGGTACGCCGAAAACGGCGGGACAGCCCTACAGATCAACATGCTCGACGCGGACATGCTCAAGGACGCGCAGAAACATCCCCAGGACTATCGCAATCTCCTGGTGAGAGTCACGGGGTACAACGCCTATTTCACCAGTATCGGGCGGGAGCTTCAGGATGAAATCATCGCTCGCGAAAGCCACAGCAAGTACTGAGTCGGTGGAGGCCGAACCCCTCCCGGCGGAGAGCGCGCAACGGACTGCACTCGTGCTCAACGTCCAGCGCATGTCCACCGAGGACGGCCCTGGCATACGGACGACGGTATTCTTCAAAGGTTGCACCCTCGCCTGCTACTGGTGTCACAACCCCGAGAGTATCTCCCCCCGGCCCCAGACTACCTGGTTCGAGACACGATGCATCGGGTGCAGGACCTGCATCGCTGCCTGTCCTCAGCGCGCCCTTTCCGTCGTCGCAGACGGCGTGTCCATCCGTAGGGACCTGTGCCAGGGCTGTGGCACCTGTGCCGCCGCCTGCCCCTCCACCGCCCTCGAGCTGCTCGGCACACCCTGGAACCTGGATACCCTGCTCTTGGAGGTCCTCAAGGACCGCGTCTATTTCGACAGGTCGGCCGGAGGCGTGACCGTTTCAGGCGGTGAACCCGCACTCCAGTCCCTGTTCGTCGCACGGTTCCTCGAGGCCTGCCGCGAACGTGGCCTCCACACCGCGCTCGACACCTGCGGCATGTGCAGCCAGGCGGCGCTTGAGCGGCTTCTCGCCCACAGCGACCTCCTCCTGTACGACATCAAGGAGATCGATTCGGGGCGCCACAAGCGTTTCACAGGACGCACCAACGAGCGCATCCTGGCCAACGCCGTCGTCGCAGCCGAGTACATGCGCAGCCACCCCACCCCTTCGACCTTCTGGATCCGAACGCCCCTGGTGCCGGCCGCAACGGCCACCGAGGCCAACATCCGCGGTATCGGCAGATTCATCGCGGCCAATCTCCAGGACGTCGTATCCCGCTGGGAACTCTGCGCATTCAACAACCTGTGCCGGGATAAGTATGTTCGGTTGGGGGAAACATGGCGCTGCGTGGACGAGGACCTGCTCGACCAGGAGGCACTGGACGCGCTCGTCAGGATAGCGCGCGCATCCGGGGTCGACCCGGACATCGTGGTGGCCACCGGGGCCACACGCATCGATCCCGCGTCCACCGCGAATTGAACGCGCGTATCTGGGCCACGGGGCCGGTAACCGGCCCTCTTCGCTAGCCACTGGCATGCCCGCGTTGTGCCAGGAAGACTCGAGCCAGGAGATAGACATGACGAAGAAGCTCCGCTGCTTCGAGAACTCGGACATGAAGAAGTTCGAATCGGAGGCGAAGGTCGCCCTGCTCGCGACCATCTCGGAAAACCGCCGGCCCCATCTCACCTTCCTGTCGTCGTTGCAGGCCAAGACGACGAACACGCTGATGTTCGGCCAGTTCTCTGAGGGGTTGAGCAAGAAGCACCTGCAATGGCATCCCAACGCCGCTTTTCTCATCATGACCCTCGAGCGAGAGCTGTGGCGGGGCAAGGCCCGCTGGACGCATGAAGAAAAGCAAGGCGCCGACTACGACTACTTCAACAACAAACCCATGTTCCGGTACAACGCCTACTTCGGCATCCACACCGTGCACTACCTGGCGCTGAGGGAAGTCACGAAACGCGCCAGGCTGCCCTTGCCGGCCATCGTGGCCGGGTCGGTCAAGACCCTGGTCGCCAGAGGGGGGGCGCGCCCCGGAGCAGGCGCCGGGCCCGATGTGGCGCGGGTACTCACTCCCTGGGCAGAAGCATTGTTTCGCCAGATGGATACGCTGAAATTCCTCTCCTGGATCGAAGGAGACGGCTACCCAGTGATCGTCCCGGTGCTCCAGTGCCAGGCGGCGGGCCCCAACCGCCTCGTGTTCTCGCCCTCGCCGTTCCGCACGGACCTGGAAACCCTCGAGCCAGGCACCTCCGTGGCCGTCTTCGGGCAAACCATGCAGGTCGAAAACGTACTGGTCAGGGGTATCTTCTCAAGGTACGAGCGGCACCGGGGCATTCGGATTGGCGTCATAGACCTGGACTGGGCCTACAACTCCATGCCTCCCGTGCCCGGGCAGATCTATCCCCCGGTGGCCATCGAGGCCATATCGGAGCCCTGAGCCGCCGGGCCGTCGCCGGCGCAAAATGACCTCGGCGCCTCCTGTGCGTACACGGCCGGAGAACGCGCATGGGAACCGTCCCGAGCCCCTCGTTGACAGTACCGCTGAAGGAATGGTATCAGCAAGGAAACACGCGTTTCGCCTCGAGCGATCTCTGTACCGTGTTCATCTGACCCGCGAGGACTGACAGCGGCATACCACAACAGGGAGACACGTCCATGGGAACGACGGTAGAGGAAATCTTCGCCAACCTTCCAGGATACTTCAACAAGGGCGTCCTGGAGAAAGACATGACGATATATTTCAGCATCGGCACCGACCCGGCGGGCAAGTGCACGGCGTTCTTGTCGCGAGACGCTTGCGATATCAAGCCCGGCAAGGCTGTCGACCGGGCCGACCTTGTGCTGAAAACCAGTCCCAAGATGTTCATCAAGATGGTCATGGAGGGCTACAATCCAGGCGCTTCCGACTTCATGCTCGGTAAGGTCAAGTCCAACAACCCGTTGGAACTGCTCACCCTGAGAAAAGTGTTCCGGTTCCCCGGCGGTTGAGCGACGCGGACACGGAACACCAGGCGACCGGCGCCTCGCCGTCCTGAGCGGGGAGCGCGAGGAGCCCATCCGTGGTGCGGCCCGTCGCCCGTGCCCCTTCTCGTTCCGGCCTGCTCCATTGACAACGCGCACCATTGACAGTAAGTTGGGCATATCGATGCGTTGCAACCCGGAGCGAGACATGCCGAACCCAACCCCGGAAGACATCATATCCCTGCTGGAACAACTGGCTGAACGGGCCGAACAGGAAACAGACCAGATCCTGGAGTACCTCACGCACGAAGATCCGGCGGTGCGCGAAGCAGCCGTCTGGGCGTTGTGGAACGGGGGACTGACCCGAATCGCCGACCCCCTCGTGGAGCGGGTCGAACACGACACCGACACGCTCGTACAGTCCGCCGCCGTGTCCGTCCTCGGACGCTACGTGTACGAAGGCCTGATGCTCGACGGCGACCCAGACTCCCCGGAGGCACGTGTCATCTCCCACGTGAATACCTACCTCCGGGCGATGTTCCAGGATCCGCAGCGAAGCCAACTGCTTCGAAGAAGGGCCCTCGAGGCGCTCGCGTTCAACCCGGACGACGAAATCATGGCCACGATCGAGGAGTGGGCCGGCTCCTCCGACCCGCTGCATCGCAAGTCGGCGGCCTTCGCCATGGGAAGGGTCAGCAGCAACAAATTCTCTGCCCTGTTGCTCAAGCTGTTGGACGACCCGTCAACTCGAGTCCAGACAGAAGCTATTCGCTCGGTGGGGGAACAGGGGATTCGAAAGGCCGTATCGATGCTCACCGCACTGGCGCGTGGGCCGGACCGCGACGTGGCCCGGGAAGCGATCGAAGCGCTCGGGCAGGTGGGCGGCGGTCGAGCAGCCAAGGCCCTGCGAAGCCTGGTCAAGCTCGATGACCCCGAACTGGCCGATCTCGCGGCCGAACTCCTGGAAGACCTGGATGGTGCATGACCCCCCCCATGTCCACGATTGGCCTCGAGGCACCATGAGCACGAACACCTATCCATCCCACTACCTCGAGTCGCTCCTCCACGACCTCCTCGACCAGGACGTGGACGCGATGGAATTCCAGCGAACGGGTCCAGACACCATTCGGATTACGGGACGTATCCACGCCGGAGACAGCGACGCCGAGGAAGTCCGCCGGCTTCTCGAGGACATCGTGGAGGATGCCCTTCCCGGCTGGACGGCGGAGGTCGACGGCACCTTCGTCGACGGTGAACTCCCACCCAATTTCCTGGCTCGCGCGCGAAGTATCGCCCATTTCCCTGACGCCATCTACCAGGTTCGCGGCGCCAGGAAGGCTGGAGGCCGGTACGGCGTCACCCTGTGGGTGCGACACCAGGAGACCTTCCTGGGACGAAAGCGCAACCGGGCACGGAAGCTCGCCGAAGCATTTCCGGAAGCCGTCATCGAACTGCGCTCTCTGGGCAGCCAAGCCACGGTCAAGGAGTTGAACACACTGCCGTCCGTACACGCATGGCTACGCCCTTTCGTGGCCGACCTGCCCGGATTCAAACCCGAGCACGTCCACGCCTACAAGGTAGACACCGGAAAGGAAGGCATTCGCCTCTTCCACAACGCCAGCGTGACCAAGAAACACCTCGACAGGCTCGCTCGAAACATCACTCGAGCCACGGACATCCTCGTCACGTTCGAGCACCGGACCTCCAGAGCGGACGCGCGGGCCGCGATCGAAGTTGCGCTGGGCGGCCTGAGCTGGCTCGAAGGCTACCGTATCACCTTCCAGGAGAAGCAGTCCCTCTTCATCGTGGCCGCCGACACCGACCAGTCCCGCAAGGCCCACCTTGCCGACCTGGCCAGGCGGCTCCAGGGCGACACCGGCTTCCGGGTTGACATCCAGATCGACATCCAGCGCGACGTCATGGTGTCCCGCCTTCTCGATGATTTCCCCGAAGATGGCATCGTCACCGCCATCAAACACATCGATGCCTCGATGTTCGAAGTGGAAGCGTACATCCCGTTCGACCCCGCGAGGGAACGGCTCGAGGCCTGGTCCGACCAGATGGAGGCCCGGTGGGGCGCGAAAATCCTGTTCACCGACCCGTTCATGCGCGCGCCAGATGTTCGGTACCGCCACCTCCGCGGCTCGGACGCCGAGACCATCGCGTTGCGATACAACCGGCCCCTCGAGTTCCCCCCCGAGACCATCGCCCAGGCGAGGACGGCTGCGGTAATCGACTGGCAACGAGAACTGCAGCGCAGGACCGACATCCGCAAGACCGTCGTGCTGAGCATCGACCCGGAGCGAACGAAGGACATCGATGACGCACTCTCCGTGGTGGAGACCGGTGCCGGAGACCTCGAGGTCGGCGTTCACATCGCCGACGTCTCGGCATTCGTCGAACCAGGCAGCCCCCTGGACCAGGAAGCGGTGCTCCGCGGGTTCACAACATACCTTGTCGAAGGCGAGATTCCCGTCATTCCGGAAGTCCTCGCCAACCAGGCATGCAGTCTGCACGGAAACGAGGACAGCCTGTGCCTGTCCGTCTTCATGACCCTGACGCCTCGAGCCGAGTTGCTCGACTTCCGGGTCGAGCGCACGGTCATCCATAACCATGCACGACTCAACTACCGGGAAGCCCAGGCGATCCTCGACGGGACAGACCATCCCTACGCTTGGCAGGTCAGAACGCTTGGCGCCCTCAGCCAACGCATGCGCCAGGCACGGAAAGCAACCGGCGCTCTCGATCTCAGCCTCGACGAAGATCCAGAGAAGCCCAGCCACCAACTCATCGAGGAGTTCATGCTGCTGGCCAATGAGTGCGTGGGACGATTCGTCCGGGAACGGCACCCGGAAGGGCTGTGCCTGTACCGGGTCCACCCGGATGTCACCGAAACGAGCCTCGCCGCACTTTCCGAACTGGCCCGCCACCTGGGTGTGGGCTTCAAGATCACCAACCAGGAGACAATGCAACAGGCACTGGAAAGCCTGCTCGGCACCCCCAAGTTCGACATCTTCCGCTTCCACGTCGGGAGGGTCCTGGAAAAGGCCACCTACCACGTCGATCCCCTCGGTCATGGCGCCCTGGCCAAGGAGGACTACGCCCACTTCACCTCCCCGATTCGCAGGTACACGGACCTCATCATCCACCGCCTCGTCGGAGACATCCTCGAGTCGTTCGCAGCAGGCCGCCCGCGACCCGACACCAGTGCTGCGAGTGCGGGCGATAACCAAGCGCGTCGTGTCGAGGACGGGGGGGAGACCGCCGTGGCCGGGAGTCAGAGCGAACGCGAAAGCGCCTCGAGGCCACCCGGCGAGCCGAAGTCCGTGGCGCTACCGTCCGGGTACACGCGGGAATCGCTCATGATCATCGCCGACCATCTCAACCACGTGGAAGTCCGGGTAGACGCGGCGTCGTTCGAGAGCCACCGTCTGGCGGATCTCCAGTTCTACGATGGGGCTCGCAGGCAGTTCAGCGGCCGCATCCTGAGCTTCATGCGGGGCCGCATGGCCATCAAGCTCGATCAGACCGACCTGATGGTCTACGTCCGGTACCAGGACTTTCGGCAGAACAAGATGATGCCGCTGTCGGTCAACGACGATCTCACCTCGAGGTATTATGCCCTGGGGCAGGAGGTGGCGGTACGGACGGAAGGGGTGAACTGGGCGGCGAAGAGCATCGATGCCAGGGTCATCGGGTAGGATGCCGGCACACCTGGCTCAGACCCCCTTGCCCGTCCTGGTGAAATACGATCTGTAGGCCCGATCGATGAACTCAGGGGTCAACGCGGGGTCCCGCTCGAAATACTCCCCCAGGCTTCGAATGGCGTCGAGCAGGTTTCTGGGCTCGCACGCCGCGATCGGCCGCCGGTCCCGCTCGTAGAGGGTCTTGAGATAGGCGAGCCCGTCTTCCGAAAACGGAATGCCATGGGAGGCGCAGGCCATCTCGAAGATGGTCCGGTACTGATCCCACGTGGGGCGTCCCACCTCGAGCTTGTAGCGCACCCGCCGCAGGAAAGCGTCGTCCACCAGGCTCTCCGGGTCGAGGTTGGTGGCGAAGACGACGAACACATCGAAGGGGATGCGCAGTTTCTTCCCGGTGATCAGGGAGATGAAATCGAATTCGCTTTCCAGGGGGACGATCCAGCGGTTGAGCAGCTCCCTGGGAGACACGCGCTGCCTGCCGAAGTCGTCCACGAAGAGAATACCTCCATTGGCCTTGAGCTGGATGGGAGCCTCGTAGAAACGGGCCTCCGGGGAGTAGTTCATATCCAGCATGTCCAGGGAGAGTTCTCCTCCCACCATGATCAAGGGGCGCCTGCACAGCACGTATCGCTGGTCGAAGAGTGCTTCGCCCCCGGAGCGGCCGATAGCGATCACTTTGTGGTTGTGCTCATCGAACACCTTGATAATGTTCCCGTCCACCTCGATCGCGTAGGGCACAAAGACGTAGTCGTCGTAGCAGTTGACCATCGCCTGGCAGATGGCAGTCTTTCCGTTACCGGGCGGGCCGAACAGGAGGATGGCCATTCCGGAGTTGATGGCCGGGCCTATCCCGTCGAAGATATCGTCGCTCAGAACCAGGTGGCCGAATTCGGGTATGAGCCTTCGTCTGGGCATCTTCCTCCGGCGGATGGACTGAGCCTCCACGAGTTCCACGTAGTCGGTCATGGACACGGGCGCGGGGCCGGTGTACCGGTTGCGGTCCAGGATCTGCTGGATCAGGTCCGACGCCTTGGTGGTGACCGAATAGATCATGGAGATCGCGCCGAAACTCCCCCCACCCCCCTTCACATCGAGGAGCTTGTCGCGCCGCAGTTCCTGAATGATGGGCTCCAGGATGGGGCCGAACGGCAGCCTCATCTCATCGGCCAGGTCGTACCCGGAGATTTCACCCGCGAAATAGGTCGTCTTCAGGAGGAGATCCGTGACATGGCCCCGCTTGAGGCCGGTCTGGATGATGTTCCTGGGAACTGGGGGAACGAACTCGGGCAACTTCTCGACAAGCGACTCATCCATGTCCTCGTCGGGCAGGACGATATCGATCTCCGACCCGGGCGGGGGCTGTCTCACGGACACCGGTCCGAGGCTCGTGCCTTCCTCGTGGATGAAGGTGTCCGAGGCGCTGTCCATGGGCGGAAGTTCCGTGACCGGGGCGCCATCCACGGGCGGAAGTTCCGTGGCCGGAGACCCTGGGCCTTGCACATCCCTGGGCCTGAACAGCGTGGCTCGAGGATCTGGACCCTGGCCCGGTTGTGCTACGGGGGCAGCCTCCAAGGCGTCGTCCCGAAGCAGAAGGTCCCACCTCTCCTGCTCCATGGCGTTGACCAGTTTGACCCGGAAGTCCCCGATTTCTATCACGTCGTCGCGCGTGACGACATGGGCGCCGGTGATCTCCTCGCCATTCACGAGCGTCCCGTTCGTGCTGTTGAGGTCCTCGATCCACACCTTGTCGAAATCAAGGTACATTCTGGCGTGCCGGGAGGACACGCTGGCTTCCGGCAGGACAAGGTCGTTGCCGGACCGCCGGCCAATGGTTATCTCGTCGTGCTGGAATTCATAGTGTACAGGGGGCTGATCGCCCTGGACCACGAGTACTTCGAGCATGACTCCTCCGCCCACCGGGAGACTGGATGTCCGCCTCTCAGCATACCGCCCGGACCAGGGGTTCGGGAAGAGGTTTTCGCCATGCGGGGGCAAGAGGAATGCGGTAGCCGCCTCTGCACGCTCCACCCCTCCCCGGCCGACCCGACGCCGGCGCCACGCACATGGCACTCGGCCGACAAGGACGGGCAGCGGGCGCTCCTTCCGATCTGGCCGGGAGGCGGCCATCGGCCGGCAACTTCCCCTACTCGGCGGCCTCACTCGCTTCCGCTGAGCTTCTGCTCGCCTTCGCTGTCGCCTTGCGGGCCGGGCGGGCAGCCTTGCTCGTCGTCTTGGCGGCCTTGCTCGTCGTCT
>JAJRTE010000043.1 GCA_024278455.1 Myxococcota bacterium | reverse complement strand
TGGGTCGCTGGCGGGAGCATTGCGGGTGCAACGCTGGCACACCGGGATTCAACCAGCAGTGGCGGAAACCGCTTCGCAATACCCTCGACTGGCTTAGAGATACGCTCGCGGAACGTTTCGAGACGGAAGGACAGCGCCTTTTCCGCGACCCATGGGCGGCCAGGAACGACTACATCGCCCTGGTGCTGGATCGGTCGGACCAGCGCGCTACCACGTTCCTGGAGGAGCACGCCAGGAAGCCCCTCGAGCCGCACGAGCGTGCGGCGGCCATGAAGATGCTCGAGTGCCAGCGGCACGCCATGTTGATGTACACGAGCTGCGGCTGGTTCTTCGACGAAATCTCCGGTATCGAGACCGTTCAGATACTCCAGTACGCTGCTCGAGCCCTTCAACTCGGCACCGATGTCTTCGGACTTCGCGGCCTCGAGGCGGAATTCGTCACTCGACTTCGGGCGGCGAAGAGCAACCTGCCCGAGTACGGTGATGGAGAGGGGGTGTTCCTCGAGCGCGTCAAGCCGGCCATGGTAGACCTTGCCAAGGTGGCGGCCCACTACGCCCTGAGTTCCCTGTTCCGGGACTACCCGGAATCGGCGTCGGTTCACGCCTACACTGTGACGAGACGAAGCGGCGCGACGTTCCAGACGGGACGCAACCGCATGTCGGCGGGACGAGTCGCCGTCCGCTCCCGGCTCACGTTCGAGACCAGCACTTTTGCTTATGCGGCCGTGGGGCTCGGCGACCACAACCTCCTGGCCGGTGTCTCGCCTGACCGAAACGATGACACCTACGTTCGGATGTTCGAGGCCATCCAGGCTGCCGCGGCGAAAGCGGACAGCGTGGAGGCCATCCAGGTGTTGACCCGGGAATTCGATTCCACCTACACGATCCGGTCTCTTTTTCGGGACGAGCAGCGCAAGATACTCAAGCGGATCCTGGATTCGACTCTGGCCGAAGAAGAGGCGGTGTACCGGCGACTGTACAATCGCCACGTCGCACTCATGCGCTTCGTTCATGACCTGGGCTCCCCCCTCCCCCTGCCACTCTACATCGCTGCCCGGTACGTGCTGAACGCCGATCTCCTCCGCGCCCTCGAGGCCGATCCGCCCCGGCTCGAACGTGCCCGGGGCCTGGTAGAACTCGCCCGGACCTGGCAGGTCAAGCTCGACGCGACAAGCGTGGGCTATGCCATCCAGAAGAGTGTGGAGAACCTGATGAAGCGCTTCATGGAGAGCCCGGCCACGAGGGGCACGATCACGCTTCTCGAGGGCATGTTGCGCCTGGCCAAGTCGCTGTCGTTCGAGGTGAACTTGTGGAAGACCCAGAATGCGTTCTGCGCTTTCCTGGATGAGGCGTTTCCCGTTTCCGGCGCGGAGGCGACCACGCCCGCACCCACCGGCGAGTGGCTCGCTGCGTTTGCCTCCCTCGGGAGACTCCTGGAAGTCCGCGTGGACGGCCGCGTCCGGCAACCCGGCCGGCAGCCTCACGACCGGCCCCGGCGTGGGACCGGGAAGCACCCGGCCTGACCCGCGCCGGTGCCGCCTCGCCAAGGGGGGCACGACATCCCTGCCCCGCAGCCCGCGTGCACCGTCCCGAAAAGACGTTTTCCGCTCCGGCGCAAATCCCAGCCCGATAGACCCGTTGTGAGCGACGCACGCTTCTCGATACACGTGACAGGTGCACCGATGGTGCTATACTTGGAAAGGCAGTACGAGCACAACACAGTGGCACAGGTTAGAGATGTCGGCCGACCGCGAAGACGATGCACCCCGGTCCCCCCCCGGGCCCGGGAATGTGACTGGAGCCCCGGAGCCCGGCGGGAGGGACGACGCTTCCATCGGCAGGAGCCGGCTGTTGCGCGGCGGCCCTCGCCAGTGGCGTAAGCTCGTCGACACCGACCCGGCGCCCGCCGTTGCACCGCGGAGAAGCATCGAGGATCCCCTCGAGCGCCTGCACGGGAAGGACCTGTACGAGCACCTCAAGGACCTGGCCGAAAAATCCAGGGACAAGAGAGCCGTTCCTCCCGCTGTCGTGACGACGGGTCCCGGCGAAGAGCACGTGCCGGGCCTCGACCCGTTACCTGTCACCTCGCGAGACGCAGGAATCCGGCATCCCGGGGGCGATTTCCCCGCTGATGGGCCGGTCGGCACAGGTTCCCCCCCGGGCCCGGACAGAACACCAGCGGCTGGGACGCCGCTCTTGGAGAACACCCCGGTCGCCGAGCCCCTGGGGCCATCGACGAGTCCGCCCATTCCCGCAGAGGACCACGAGTGGGCAGCTCCGCTCGAAACCGCGACCTCGACCGCGGCGCGTGTCGTTCCCCCCTCACCTCGAGAAGGTGACCGCTGGTCACAACAGCGCGGCGAACCGAACGCAACACCGCTGGGTCAGGGACGCACCGAACGCCCCCAAGAAGACGAAGCTTTTCCTGACGATATCGAGTTTCTCGAGGAGAGATGGGAAGAGTCGTGCGCCGAGGGGGGGGAAGTTGCCGACGTGCAGGTTGGCCAGGAGGCGCTGCACGCTGCGGCCCGGGCCACACCGCCGGACGGTGTGCCGGAACCTCCGCCAGGCGTGGACACCACATCGACTCCGAGAGCTACGACCCCGGAAACGGAACAAGCCCCCATCGCCGTCCCGGACGAGGAAACTGCCGTCCTGGATCCTTCTCTTCCCGCCATGGATGACGAGGAAGCGTGGGAGCACGACGACCCGTTGCCCGAGTGGATGGAGGCACTGGAGGAGACCATCGACGAGAACGTGGTCGCTGCCATGGTGGAAGAGAGTCACGAAGTCGCCGGAGACCTGTTGTCGTTCCCTGTGGAGGTGGATGCGCTGGTGAAAGACGAATTGGGCATGAAGAACGAGGCAACGCTGTCCCCGGGAGGGCCGGCGGTTGAAGACGGGGCGGTTGCCGGCGCGCAGCAACCGTGGCACGAGGAGGATGAAAGGCCGCCGGAAGAAAACACCGGCGAGTGGGCCTTGGACGATATCCTCTCGGCCGAACTAGACGACGAGGCGAGCGAAACGGCGAAGGCCGAGGAACATCCCGCCCCCCCGCTCGACAGGGCTCCAGCAGGAGAGAACGGCGGGGAGGCGCCGTCCGACGCTTCCACCGCCCTGGAAGTGTCCCCCCCCGCTCGCTCGGAGAGCGCCGTAATCTCGATCGAAGACGACGGCATCGAGGATGATGACGATATCCTCGAACTCTCGGACTACCTGGAAGAGGACGCTGGCAGCGGCGCGCCGGCAGAGATGCCTGCTGCGACTGCCACGGCCCCGGTGAACGGCGGCGAGGCGAGCAGATCGCCGGAACCAGGTACCGCTGCGCAAGACGGAACCGGCGAGCCCCCCCCTCCCGCCGGGAACGCCAACAGCCTACCCGGCGACTCGGCACCTGGAGACACATCGTTCCAGCCACCCGCTTCGTCCTGCCGGAATGACGCCCCAACCCTGTTCGGACACACCGACTTCGCCCGCATCAACGAACTTCGGGACGCCCTCGAGGAGATCGGTCTCGGTGGCGAAGCCCCCGTGGTCGTTGACGCTCTCAAACCCGTCACGACTTCAGACGCCGAGTATGTGCATGTCCAGGAGGAAGTTCCCGAGATCGAGGGGGATGAAGCGGAAGAAGACGACACCCTGAGCACGGCCCTTGGGGAACTCGAAGGCAGCACAGGCGCCTTTTCCGTCGCCCCCCCCGGGTGGGACCAGACACCGTCAAACGAAACGGTCCGGGTGCTTGCCGGCGAGACCGAGGATGCCAACAAGGATGGTCTTCCTCGTGACGACGCCGTGCCGGCCGCGACAGCGCCCGAGGAGAACCGGCCGCCCACGCCCCCATCACGAACCGCCCCGGTGACATCTCCAGTATCCCCGACCGACAGGACCGCCCCGGACGATGCATCTCCGCCGCCGCGCCCAGAGGAAGCGCCCACCCGACAGCCGGTCCCTGAACACCGGGACACGGCTGCCGCGACCCGTTCGCAACAACACCGAAAGACCGCTCCTCCCCCAATCCCGGCACAAGCCGGCACGACCGCCAATCCGGACGGCGGCGGGCAAGCACCACCCCCGGGAACCAGCTCGCCGAAACCCTGGTGGCTTCCTCCCGAGGTGCCGCAAGGGACTACACCACAGGTCTCCGCACCCATCGCCGCCGCTCCACCCCGATCACCCGGTCGCGCAGCCATCACACCAGGAAAGTCCGCAGGCAAGGGCGGTCTGTTCCCCGCCAGAGCCACCAGCGCGGCCAGCGATCGGGCAACCCGCACGACGGGACAACCCGGGCAGGAGCGAAAATCGGCGCAGCGCACCCCCCGAGTACGGCCATCGAGCCCCGAGGGCATGCCCACCCGGGCGGCCCACGCCAGATACTCGACGCTCCCCGACCCCCCGGCATCTCACCGCCCCACGGGCAAGGCCCGCCGGGTCGAGCCATGGCCCGCAGGGAACCTTCCCTTCCCCGTCGACCCCGGCGCAATCCCGGGGGACTCCTACAGGACCCTGTTCGACTGGCCGGAGACCGCCGGCCCGCTCGCGCCAGTCGAGGACCTCTGGGGAGCCACCACGACACCACAATGGCGTGCCGCCGAGGGCCAGGACGCCGTGTCGCCCATGGCCTACTTCGGGAAGACGAAAGTCGATGACAGGCGCGTAAGGCCCAGGATCATGGGCCTGACCGGCGTCGTCTACTTCCGCCGCGATGGCAGAATCGCTACCGGAGAACTGGGGAACTTGAGCGCGACCGGCGTGATGGTCCGGACGCGCACACCCGTTCCCCCAGGCAGCACCGTCCCCGTGGCGCTCGAGCTGCCCGGGCTCCCCAGGCCGATTCGCCTGATGGCTCGCGTCGTCCACGTCCGGCGCGTCCGACTCGCCTCTGGCCGCGAAGTGGCCGCCATGGGTCTGTTCTTCCTACAGACGCGCGGCGAGGAGCATGGAACGTTGCTCCGTTACCTGGCGCAGTTGGGCATCTAGCAGCGTGTCGGAACACGCAGCGCCGGGCAAGAACATCCGGGGCGCAAACAGAGGTGCGCCCCTGCTTGCCCGCCCCGATACGATCGTGGTATCCTTCACTGGCTGGAACAGTCGGTCTCACGAAGGGAAACACCATGGCGCGCAACCCCCGGCAACTGTGTCTCCTGGCATCTGTTTTCTTGCTTGCCGCTTGTGACCGGAGCAAGCTTGAAGGCTCGGTGGACGGCCAGGACTTCGGCAAGGTCGAATCGGCCTTCTTTTTGCAACGAACCAGCAGCCTCGAGGAGTGGCTACTGGTTCTCACCAACTACCCTGGAGGCTGCCTCACCTACAATTCATACTTCAACGAAGGCTCCACACCCTCGGAACCGTTGCCGCTCAATGCGCTTTTCGTTCGATTCCAGCTCACCGAACCGGTCCAGGAGGGAGAGTACGAGATCCTCAGCCCCGAGGAGGTCTACTCGGACTGGATAACCTGGGTCCATGCCTGGTTCCGGACCTACTCCGAAACCGACGGCTGGACTGGGCCGGACGCTGGCGACGGTTTCATCGATGTACTGTCGGCAGATGACGCACTGATGACCGGTACGCTCGAGGTGACCTTCGACACCGGCGACACGCTCAGTGGCACGTTCCACGCGGAGTACTGCGATGCGCCCCTGTGATTGGCTGAAGGGGATCCACCCGTTGCACATCGCCTCCCGCGACGCATGACGCCACCCGTTGCCGGCCCGCCATCGACGCGCCATCATGGTGCCGGGACCGCTGTCACGGCAACGACGTCGGGCTCACCTCTCGTTTCCCCGTCCGACACCACGAGTTCAATCACGTACTGCCCCGGAACATCCGGCGTGATGTTCGCCGTCGCGCCCTCCGTGTCATCGATGACGCCGGTGGGAATGGAGGAATCCAGCGGGACGATGAGGGTGGTCCAGGTGTAGGCCAGGTCATCGTTGTCGGCATCATAGCTGGCCGACCCGTCGAGGACCACGCCAGTGCCGGCGGAGACCACGCGATCTTCCCCGGCGTGCGCGATGGGAGGTGAGTTTGTGGAGGTGACCGTTACGAACACATAGTCCGGAGGGGACGCGATCTCGCCGTTGGAGACGACCAGGGAGAGGGTGAACAGTCCTCCCGCGTCCACGATGATCGACGGATAGGGCGTGTAGCGGTTGACGATGTCCTCGGTGGTCAACCGTGACAGGGGAGGCGTGCCTTCCAGGCTCCATCGATAGTACAATTGCGTTCCGGACGGATCGAAGCTGCCGGTCCCGTCGAAGTAGACTGCCATGCCTTCGCCGGCGGACTGGTCCTCCCCGGCGTCGGCCACCGGAGTCGCTGGTCCGCCCCCGACGTCCACCACGACGAAATCATCGAGGCTTTCCGCCACGCCGTCTGAGACGCTCAGCCGGATGACGTACCGGCCCGACAGGTCGGGCGTGAACGAGGTCGTGACTGCCCCGGAGGAGTCATTCGGCTCGAGGCTGCTGTCGCTGGTGAGGCTTCCTTCCGGGGCGTTTTCGATACGCCACGCATAGGTCATGACGCCGCCTCGAGGGCTCGAGCTTCCCGAGCCATCGAGGACGACGGGCTGCCCTGCGTCGCCGAAGGTGTCGTTCCCCGCGTCGGCGATGGGGCGTTCCGGGTAGGGGTCCGGGGCGCCGAGGCACGATGAACACAGCAACACGGCCCAGGTTCCTGCCCTGGTCGCCGCCGAAAGCATGGGGCGGCGCGGCGCTCCGCGACGGCCTGGCATGCCCGGATCCGCACCTGGCCGCGTCCTCTCGTTCCGGCGGTCGCCGCTATCGGTGTGTGTGTCCATGTCAGGCTCCCTGGCACACGAAAGTGAGCACGGCAGTCGATGGCGCGCTTTCGCTCATGCAATCGTGTACGACGAGCTGCACCTCGAGGGTCGAAATCACCATCTGGCCGGGTCCTGGAGGCGCACTGCTGGCCACGAGCAATTCCGGGGTCGGGGAGGTGGGGTCGTCGAGTTCTCCTGGCCCATCCAGAAGTTCCCATGAGTAGGTCAACGGGTCGTCATTGAGATCGTAGCTGCCCGTGCCGTCGAGCAGCACACGAAACGTGCACGGCGCGCACCCTGTATCGTCGCAGCTCGAGGTCTCCTGCACCTGCTGGTTGCCGCCCGCATGCGCGACAGGCGGGACCTCGGACGAACCGTCGTCGAAGAGGATGGCCACGACATCCATGGAAGGGTCATTGACGCCGTCGTCCAGGGTGAGCATGAAGACGTAGAGGCCATGGCGGTCGAGTTGCACCGTGGTGACGGGCTCATCCGAAGCGGTGAGGGCCGCGCTGTTGATCTGGCTTCCGTAGGGCACCTCGGTGACCGACCAGAGGTAGGTGAACGGGTCTCCGTCGGGGTCGTAGCTGCTGCTGCCATCGAGGGTGATCGGGTTGTCGTGGCAGGGTGTGACGGTGCGGCTCGCCCCTGGGACGACGACCGGGGGCAGGTTGCCCAGGCTAGCGGTGACGGTGACGAGGTCGTCGTCGGTGCCGCCGAGTCCATCGTCCACTTCCAGGGACAGCGCGTAGACACCGGGTGCGTCCGGTGTCAGCTTGGGGTAGGCCGTCCTCGGGTAGACGATGTCCGCCGAGACGAGTTGGCTGTCTTCGGGGACCAGCACGAGTTCCCAACGATAGGAGAGGAAATCGCCATCTGGGTCGTGGCTCCCGGATCCATCGAGCGTGACCGGGGATCCCGTCGTCCCATTCACGTCCGGCCCAGCGTCAGCGACCGGTGTGTTGTTGCTGCGGACCACGTGCACCTGTACGTAGTCTCGAGCGGAAAGCAATAGCCCGTCGAACACCTCGAGCACGATGCCGTATGTGCCCTCGTGGTCGGGAGTGAAGTGGGTCAGGGGCGAGTAGTCCGGGTTGGGCGAGAGGGCTTCGTAGGTCAGGCGGCTTCCCACCGGGATGGTGTCGAAAGACCAGAAGTACTGCACGATGGAGCTGCCATCCGGGTCGTAGCTGGAGCCCCCGTCGAGTTCGACGGAGTCGAACACATCGATCAGGGTCCCGTCGGGTGCCCGTTCTGCGTGGACGTAGGTCACCTGGTCCTCGCCGGCGGAAGCCACGGGGGCGTGATTGGTGTTCTCCGGCTTGCAGGTGACGAGGAGCAGAGCCAGAGCCGAAGCGGCGAACAGGCCACGCATTCGTGCGGCTGGTCTTTGTGCCGGGGTCTGGATGCCGTCCCGGCGCGGGGCGGACTCCAGGACTCTCGTTGTGCATGATGAAGTGCGTTGTCTCATGGCTGGTGGCTGGTCGTCCCTTGCAGGCCGAGGGGTTACCCACGCGGTGTTCGTTGCATACGTCTTGCCCGTGGCCGCCGACTTCCCGCTTGCGCCCGCCGGGGTCAGGCACAGGCAGGCTGATCCATCAGCGCCGCCGCTGCCTGGAGAACATGGCCGCGGTGACCAGGAGGAGCACCAGGCTGCCTGCCGGTGCGGGTCGCTGGCCAGGTGCCCCGGTGTTGCACGAAAACGTTACGCCGTTCACACCCTCGAGCCCACCGCAACCTATGCCCGGCCCTTCGAAGACGTTCGTCTCGTCCACCTGTCCGTCGCAGTCGTTGTCCAGGCCATCCTGTATCTCCGCGGCCCCCGGATAGACCTCGGCCAGGGCGTCGTTGCAGTCGCCGTCATCCTCGCTGTAGCCGTCGCCGTCGTCGTCGGCGCACGAGAGCCCTTCGTCGATCTCGCCGTTGCAGTTGTCGTACACCCCGTCGCATTCCGTGCCCTCCGTGGCCCCCGGGTTGACGGCCAGGTCCGTGTCGTCGCAATCGAGCGGGTTGCCTGACGCATCGACATTGGCGTAACCGTCGCCGTCGTTGTCGACGTGCGGATCGTCGTAGTCGACCGCGTTATCGCAGTCGTTGTCGATACCGTCTCCCAGGATCTCGGTCGCGGACGGCGACACATCGGGATTATCGTCGTCGCAATCGCCGGCCAGTTCGGTCCACCCATCTCCGTCGTCATCGTAGGAGGTGGTACCCTCATCGACGACGCCGTCGCAGTCGTTGTCCTTGTTGTCGCCCACGAGGGGACTGCCCGGACCGTTCAACCGGACGCCCTCGGGCGCGCCGGGATAGACGTCGGGGTCGAAGTCGTTGCAGTCGATATCGAGGCTGTCTTCACACTCCTCGCGGGGGTAACCATCGCCGTCGGTGTCCACGCAGGGCACGTCGTCGACCGCCCCGTTGCAGTCGTTGTCCCGGCCATCGAACACTTCGGTCGCCCCCGGATTGATCCTCGGGTTGGTGTCGTCGCAGTCGCCGCCACAGGCCGTGTAGCCATCGCTGTCCCGGTCGTCGTTTTCGGTGGCGGCCGGCGCGCCGTCACAGTCGTTGTCCAGGCCGTCGCAGATCTCCTCGGCACCCGGGTAGGTCACGGGAGAACCGTCGTCGCAATCTCCGTGGCAAACCCGGTACCCGTCGGCGTCTTCGTCCGATTCGTTGTCCGGCACGACGCCGTCGCAATCGTTGTCCTTGCCATCGCACGCCTCGGTCGCCCCTTCGTACACGTTCGGGTCGCTGTCGTCGCAATCGGACCCGCCTTCCGGACATGCGAAGTGTCCATCCTCGTCGCTATCGACTTCTCCGGTGGCGGTCTGTCCGTCGCAGTCGTTGTCTATCCCGTCGCACAGCTCTTCCGCGCCGGGATAGACGGCCGGGTCGGTATCGTCGCAGTCGGGGGAACCGCCAGGATCGCACAGGCGGAATCCATCGCCGTCGGTGTCGCGTTCGGTCCCCGGCACCACGCCGTCGCAGTCGTTGTCTATCCCGTCGCATAGTTCGTCGGCGCCGGGGTGAACCGTGGCGTCGGTGTCGTCGCAATCGCCCAGTTCGGGGTGCTCGGGGTCATTGCAGTCGTAGTATCCGTCACCGTCCTGGTCGGTATCGGCCACGCCATCGCAGTCGTTGTCGACCCCGTCGCACAGTTCTACCGCGCCGGGATAGACGGCCGGAGCCGTGTCGTCGCAGTCAGCTTCCGGCTGGGACTCGCTGGTACACACGAAGTACCCGTCCTGGTCGGCGTCGGCCTCGTCCTGGGGAACGACCTCGTCGCAGTCGTTGTCGATGCCGTCGCAGACTTCCTCGAGGTCTGGAGAGCGGGCTGGGTCGGTATCATCACAGTCTTCGGCATTGCCATCGATGGAGCAACCGGGGTAGCCATCCCCGTCCTCGTCGCGCTCGGGCTCGGAGAGGGCGCCGTCGCAATCGTTGTCGCGTCCATCGCAGAGTTCGTCGGCCCCCGGATAGGTGTCGGGCGACGTGTCGTCGCAATCGGCGGTTGGTGGCTGGCCATTGCAGGCGAAGAATCCGTCGCCGTCGTTGTCGACCTCGTCGGCAGGGACGGTTCCGTCGCAATCGTTGTCACGACCGTCGCACAATTCCGGGGCACCGGGATGGACGGTGGAATCCGTATCGTCGCAATCGGTGAGGTCCGATGCGTTCGCGCAGATGAAGTACCCATCGCCATCGGCATCGATCTCGTCGGGCGGTACCACTGTGTCGCAATCGTTGTCACGGCCGTCACAGACTTCATCGGCGCCGGGATAGACGGTGGGGTCTCCGTCGTCGCAGTCCCCCTGTTCGCCGTTCGGGCCGTCACAGGCGGGCACGCCGTCTCCGTCGTCGTCGAGTTCCTCGAGGCCGACAACGCGGTCGCAGTCGTTGTCACGACCGTCACAGATCTCTTCCGCGCCGGGATAGCTCGCTGGGTCCGCGTCGTCACAATCGCCCTCGAGCACGCTGTAGCCGTCGCCATCGCCGTCGGAAGCAAGAGCGGAGAAATCGATGCCATGGACAAGGCCCGCGCCACTGTCCAGGGGCTCGCCGGGCGCGGAGATGAAGCCTACGGCGCCTCCTGCAATCGCTGTCCCGAAGGCGGCACCGGCACCGGCACCGACAAACAGCATATCCGCGTCATCGAGCGCGTCGTGGGCGGCGAGATTGCCGGAACTCAAGAAGAGGCCGACCTGTCCCTGCCCCCCGGAGCTGCCCGGAGCGCCCACCAGGAACTCGGACCGGCCATCACCGTCGACATCCGGGATGGCGGCCAATGCGCTGCCCAGCATGTCGTCCACGCTCGATGTTCCCAGGGACATCCGGGCCAGGAACATCGGTTCGTCTGCGGGTAGCGATGCACTCCCCTCGATGAGATACACCTGGCCCCCGGTGACGCCGCTTCCGGGCGCGCCGATGAGCAGGTCACCGAACCCGTCGTCACCCAGGTCGCCCACGCCGGCCAGGACCATCCCAGCCTCGGCCCCGGGGGTAAAGCACTCGAACGAAGGGTAGGCCTCCAGGTCCGTGGCGCCTCCCGGGTCGAAGGAAGATGCGACCAGGTAGACCTCGCCCCCTGCACCGGCCCCTGGCGCGCCAAGGGCGAGATCTTCGACGCCGTCGCCATCCAGGTCGCCCACGTTTCGCGCACATTCCCCCAATCGAGCGCTATTGCTGGTCCCCCCCGTGGTGACCCAGGTCAAGTCGGACACGTCGACGATGGGCGTCTCGGGCTCTTCTAGCAAGGAGAGCGCGGACAGCGGCACACGAAAGACGCCTCCGGACCCCTGGTTGAGTCCCGGAGCGCCGATAACCAGGTCCTCCATCCCGGAACTCCCGGCCCGCGGTACGACCGCGAGGGCGGTCCCCAGGCGCGCACCTTGCTGGTCCAGGGTCAGAAGGATGTCCGCGTCCAGCGTGGCGCTCAACACGCCCGGCCAGTCGGAACGCCCCCAGAAGATGGCCACCACCCCCCCGGCCACGGTGTCAGGAAGGCCAAGAACGACATCATCGATCCCGTCAGCGTCGATATCCGCGGCCGCGAATGCGAGCCTCGATTGCGTCTCGCTCACCGCGAACTGGACGCTGCGTTCCGAGAGTGGCCGATCTTCCACGGGATCTCCCGCGTCGAACACCAGGTAGACGGTCCACGACTGGACAGCTCCTACCAGGAGATCGAGTGCTCCGTCGCCGTCAGCATCGACGTCTCCCAGCAGCACCGTCCCGGCAGCCTCGCCATCGGCCGACCCGACGAGCGTTGCAACCTCGCCCGGCAGCGCCCCACGCGCAACACGCGGCGGCAGCACGACAAGCGCCCCCAACGCGGTCGCCAGCAGAAGATACCTTGTCCCGATTCCGACGGTATGCATGGTCTCCCCTGAAAAGCCAGAGACAGTATATCGAGGTTTGGGAAGAAAACAAATTCCAAAGGGGTTGCAAGGACAGCTTCCGCTTGCAACAACGCACGACATGGACTACATAGGTCATCTGTAGCACCTGCCGTGTCGATATGTCGTTGGAGGAGAAACACCTTGGGACTCAAAGACCTGTTCGCGGGATGGACGTCGCGTTCCGGCGACAAGACGCTGGCCAAGAACATCGCCAGGCTGACCAACCAGAACGCCCAACACGAAGACCGGCTGCGTTCCGCCGAAATCCTGATCGAGTTGGACACTGACGAAGCCTACCTGGGCCTGCTCAAGCGCTACGACATGACCCTGGAAAAGGGGTACATGGATCGTGACGAGAAGGTCTATGTCAAGGAACTCCTGGTCAGCCGCGGGAAGGCGGTCGTGGAATCTATCCGCACATTCCTCAAACAGTCCGACAATGTCAACTGGCCTGAACGCATTCTCGCCGACGTGTTGGGCGACGACTCCGAAGTCATCACCATCTTGCTCGACGTGCTCGAGTCGGAACGGGATGCCGGAGACATGAAGGGCCCGAAGCGTGCCAAACTCTTGAGCCTGCTCCTCAAGTATCCGCCCGACCCTCGCATCGGCGACATGGCGGCATCGTTCCTGGAGGACTTCGACGAATCCGTCCGCTTCACCGCCGTCGAGTTGATCGATACGCAGGGTGATGACCGCTTCGTGAAGGAACTCGTGGAGGTCATGGTGGGTGAGGAAGAAGAGAGCGGCCGGGTTCGCATGCGTATCCTTGAGACCCTCGTGAGGCACAAGTGGCCTGTCGGCCGGTGGCGACCGCGCGTCGCGGAATGGCTGCCCGAAGGCTACGCTGTCAAGGGGAAACGCATCATCGAGGTCGGCTGACGACTCGCCGGTCCGCGAGCGCCCGGATGCCTCGTGCGGTGTCGCGGACGAGAGCGGCCACCTGGGGCACGGACCGGCAGCGGGACAGGGCCGCCCAGGCGAACCGAGCCCGCAGGTAGCTCCGGCGCTGCGCCTCGGCAACGGCCGCCTCGAGCCGCGCTGGCGGCCACCCCGGGGACACCACCGTGGTCCTCGAGACTTCGTCATCCAACAGGCCGCGCACATGGCCGGCGAACGCCCAGCCCTCCTCTCGGGCCTCCTCCCACAAGGCGGTGCCGGGCAGTGCCGATAACGTGGCGACCTGGATCACCGAGACCTTCTCGGCGAGGCAGAAATCCATGGTGTACCGGACATCGTCGAGGGACTCGCCGGGTATGCCCACCATCACGTAGGCCAGGGTTTCCAGGCCGTGCCGGCGCGCCTGGCGCAGGGCATTTCTTGCCTGGTCCACGGTGGTGCCCTTGCGGAGCCTGTCCAGGCCGGCCTGGTTGGCCGTTTCGATACCGAATCCGACCGTCTTGCACCCCGCCCGGGCAAGCAGGCCGAGTAGTTCGTCGTCCACCATGTCCACTCGAGCCTCGCACTTCCATGCCAGCCGCGATCCGTTCTCCATCAAGCCGCGGCAAATCGATACGACCCTGTCCCGGTCAGCGGTGAAGTTGTCGTCGTAGAGAGCCACGTATCGCACCCCGAACGCCTCGAGGCGGCCCATCTCTTGCACGACGCGCTCCGCGCTGTGTCCCCGCCAGCCGGTCCGGCTCACACTCTGCGCGCAGAATGTGCACCGGCAGGGACAGCCTCGAGACGTGACCATGGTGAACATGGGCAGGCGTGTGGCCAGGGGGTGGCGGTAGGCGCCGACCGGCAGCAGGTGCACGGCCGGCAGGGGAAGCGCGTCGAGGTCCGGGGGGGGGGCCGCGCCCCCGTCGTCCTGCCGGTCGATGATGCCGGGAATCCGGACCGTCTCGGCACCGCCCCTCCCTTCCAGCGCGCGGACCAGGTGCACCAGGCCGTGCTCCCCCTCCCCGGTCGCCACGAAGTCTGCTTCCGGACACTCCCGAAACACCTCGCGGCCCATCGCGGTGGGGTGTGGTCCGCCGAGAACGATGTGGCGGACGAACGGCCGGAGTGCTCGAGCCGCCCGGTAGGCGACCTCGCACACCGGGGTCATGACGCTGATGCCAAGGAGGTCGGGACGCATGAGGCGAACATGATGCACCATGTCTGCCCAGGACAGCCCTTCAGCCGCGGCGTCGATCAACGCCACGGGCAGCCCCTGATCGAGCATGGACGAGGCGAGGGACAATAGCCCAAGCGGCGGGACACGAAACCCGCCTCCCAGGGGTCTGATCGGCGGCGGACGCAGCAGGAGAGTGCGCATGTCTCGATTATAGACGGCAACCGGTTGCTGCAAAACGGATTTGGTGGCAGGGTGGAGTATCTCGAGCGGCCGGGCCGACGGGTGGCAGCCACCGGCCGGTCGGGCAGGTATTTCATGGACGACACATGACGACGGCAGAGACGCACGACAGTAATCCAGCGCAGCGAGTGGGTTGGCAATGCTTCGCGGCCCTGGTCCCGGGTTTCTTGTTCACCAACGTCGAAGGCACGCTGGTCAACATCGCCCTGCCGTCGCTCCAGCAGGACCTGTCCCTCTCGATCGGGGTAGTCGGCTGGATCCCGCTCGCCTGCCTGCTGGCCACGGCGTCCCTGAGCCCGTTGGCCGGCGTGACCGCCGACCGGTTCGGACGCCGGCGTGTCTATCTTGCCGGTTTGTCGACGGTTGCCGTAGGGTCGGCCATGGCCGCGCTCAGCCCGGCAGCCGGACCGCTCGTGGCCGCCCGGATCGTTCAGGGCGCCGGGGCATCGGCCATCGTGGCCAACGGGTTGGCGATCATCGCCGAGCAGTTCGGCGACGACCAGCGCGGACGCGCCCTCGGACGCATGACGGCCCTGATGGCGGTGGGAGGCATCCTCGCCCCGGTGGCAGGCGGAGCGCTGGCCGAATATGTCGGATGGCGGAGTATCTTCTGGCTCGAGGGTGGTGGTGTCGCCGTGGGAATCTACCTGGTTTCCCACAGGCTACCCCACGGCCTCCCTGCGCCGTCTGGATGGTGGCGGACGTTGCCCTGGACCACGGCAACGCTGCTTGTCGCCGCCGCGACCGCGGCCCTGGGCGGGCTGTGGGGAGTCGGCGCCTGGGGTCCCCTGTCCGCGAAGACCCTGGTCGCATTCGCCGTTGCGGGTGCCGCCGGATACGGGACCTTCGTTCTCAACCGTTCAGGGCGCTCGACACTGCTGAAAACCAGCAACATTCCGAGGCGCACCGCGTGGGCGCTCGCCACCCTGTGCGCGGGCAGCGGTGTTCTGGCCGGGCTCGGCTTCGTGCTGCCCCTGTACCTGGCCCACACCGCCGGCCTGGAAGGGCTGCGGCTGGGCCTCGAGGTGCTCCCCTTCCCTCTCGGCCTGGTGGCCGGTGCGCTCGCAGGCGGGCGCTACGGAGACAGTCATGGTTCGGAGCTGCCTGTCAAGGTAGGCCTGGTGCTGACAGGGGCTGGTCTCCTCGCCTACGGGCGCCTGGGAATGGCCGCCCTGGCCTTGACCGGTGTGGGCCTGGGGAGTTTCTCCGTGGGCACCAACGCCGAAATCATCAGTGGACCGGGGGCCGAGGTCGGCACCATCACCGGGCTGGCGGGGCTCCTGCGTCGTGCAGGCCAGGTCACGGGCGTTGCGGTGGCCACCATCGTGCTGCAGGTCGCCGGACCGACCGTGGGGATCGGATGGCTGACAGCCGGGGTGGCAGCGGCCCTGCTCGCCAGCCTGCCGACCTATCGGAAGCGGCGACCTTGACTCGCGCCCCCCCGGAATCTATATTTTGATCCTGGAATGCAACCCCGACTCGAGAAGGAGACCTGTCATCACCAGACGTCGTCGTACCGCCGCCCTCTTGGCGGCATCGCTGATGGAGCGGTGGCAACATCCCACCGCAGAGCAAAAGCAGGAACTCGGGGCACTGATCTGGCGCGACCTGCTCAAAGGCCCTGTCCGCGCACTCGTCACCCAAGAGGGGCTGGACAGCGTCCTGCCGCTGCTGCTGACCGAACAGGCGGCGCGCGCGGTGTGGGCCCACCTCCCGAAAGAAGCCATCCTGTCCGAGGCGGAAGGTATCCACGCTTCCGACGTGAAAGTCCGGGATCTGCTCGGGCCGGACGCCGTGGCGCACCTGAAGAAGATGGGGGGCAAAGGAGGACGCCCGAACCGGAAGCTCATCGAGCAGATGATGGATCAGCCCTACATCCGCCAGGCGCTGAGAAACCTCGTGCAACGCAGTATCCAGCAGTTTCTCCAGCAATTCCGGCCGGGCGCCGTGGGCCGCAAGGTGCCGGGCGGGCGCGTGCTCGGAACCATCGGGAGAGGTATCGCGCACCGAGCTGAGCGAGCCGCCAAGGCCGGGAAGTCCCTCGTCGAAGGCGTCGGCGGAACGTTGTACCGTCAGCTCGAGGAACAACTGCAGCCGTTCCTTGCCGGGTTCATGAACCGTTCCGTCCAGATCCTGGGCGAAGTGCTGTTCGAAGGGGAAGAACAGGCCCGGCTGGCGCGTGACGCGCGCCTCCACGTGCTCGAGGTGCTCCTGGATGCCCCGGTGTCGTCGCTCTTTCCCCCGCCGAGCGCTGAGCAACTGGACGACCAGGTGCAGTTGGCCGCGCATGTCGCCGCCCACCTGATGGGCGTGGAGCAGCACCGGGAACGTGTCGAAAGACTCGTGCGGGCTGTCTACGGCCTGTGGGCGGACAGGACAGTTCAAGAACTGCTCGAGGCGTTCGACCTGCCCGTGGCTCCGCCGGGTCCCGTTCTCGAGGCCATCGGCGAGGTGGCCTACACCGTGCTGACAGGACCTTCCGCCCAGACGTTCCTCGAGCAGGAACTCGAGGCGATCTGGTAGCTCCGTGGTCGCCTGTTGTCATCATCGTCGCGCTCATCGACACGTATCGTCATAATCGAGGTCTGTTCATGTCACTGGAAAGAAAGAGCGTCCTGGTGGAGATACGCAACGCCTTCGCCGCCGGGCTCATCGTGCTGTTGCCGATCATCGTCACGGTCTGGATCCTGGTCTTCCTGTTCAAGATGATCGACGGCATCCTCGGCGGGCTGATCTACCCTCTGATCGGGCGCCAAATCTGGGGACTGGGTTTCGTTGTCACCATCGTGGCCATCATCGGGATCGGTCTGCTGACCAAGAACATCGTCGGCAAGTCCGTCCTGCGCTACTTCGAGGGTCTCTTCGCCAAGGTGCCGCTGGTCAAGAACATCTACACCTCCTCCAAGCAGATCGTGAGTGCCATCACGCTGAGCAGCAGTGCCTCCTCGTTCAAGAAGGTCGTGCTGGTGGAATATCCACGAAGGGAGATGTTCACGGTCGGGTTCCTGACCCGGGACGAAGCGACTCTGCTGAGTTCGTCCGACCGCCCGGTCGCGAGGGAACTGATTTCGATCTTCTTGCCGACTTCTCCGAATCCCACCTCGGGCTACTTCGTCATGGTGCCCCGGAGCGACGTGCAGGTGCTGGACATGACGGTCGAGGAGGGGGTCAAGTTGATCATGTCGGCCGGCATCGTGGTTCCCGAGATTCGAGCGAATCGGCGCCTCGCTCCGCCCTCCAAGGACCAGGGGACACCGCGCCCGGGATAGCCCGTGCCCCCACCGGCGCAGGAGGACGACCGGGGGCGGACCGCCGTCCGGCCGAGGACGATTCGGAGGTTCCAAACAGGAGCGCAGGCATGCATTCGAGGCACCGACCCGGCACGAACATCTGTGTCTACTGCGGCGCGCAGAAAGGGGGGCGTCGCGAATACCTCGAGGCGGCTCGAGGGTTCGGCGAGCGCCTGGCGGCCCGGGGTATCGGGTTGGTCTACGGCGGCGGCTCCACCGGCATGATGGGAGCCATCGCCGAAGCGTGCATGGCCGCGGGGGGGCACGTGGAGGGCGTTGTGCCGGAGGGGCTCTTCCCGGGACAGATCCTCGAGACCGGCTTGACATTCTTGCACCAAGTCGACGGGATGCACGCCAGGAAATCCCTCATGGCCGATCTCTCCGACGCGCTCGTCGCGCTTCCCGGCGGACTCGGCACCCTCGAGGAGTTTTTCGAAGCGCTCACCTGGGCCCAGTTGGGGTTGCATGTCCGCCCCATCGCGCTTCTCAACGTCTCCGGCTTCTACAACCATCTCCTGCGCTTCCTCGAGCACAGCGTGGGCGAAGGGTTCGTCAAGTCCCGGAACCTCGAGAAGCTGATCGTGCGGGAACACCCCGACCCGCTGATAGACGACATACTGGCACTGATCGGACGCCGGGGCGGCCGCCGCGGTCAAGGAGCAACTGGTAGCAACCACAGGGCCAGAACGACGACAAACGTCCCAATGGTTCCGTTCACGAGTTCTACGATCAATAGTCGGAATGGATAGGTGGTCTGGATCAACATGTTCCAGAATCGTGGATAGACCCGTGTTGCGGACAAAATGCAGGCAATGACCACCGCCGAACCGAGACCTCCGGGATCGGGAAAGAAGCGACGTAGGTACAAGTAGGCTCCAGTCAAGACGAAGATCTCAACTTGTGTCCCTGCAAACATCTTGATCAAGTACTCCCGTTGATTCTCCCATACCCTGAGTGCGGCGTGGCCCCACGCCTCTTTGTATATGCGGGCAACCAGGGGGTTCATGTACAAGACGCCCACCACGATGAAATGAGCCACGCCAACCACAATTCCCCATACTAGAATGCTTGTGAACACGGCTTCCTCCTTTCTTTG
Organism: Myxococcota bacterium; assembly: GCA_024278455.1. GTDB lineage: Bacteria > Myxococcota_A > UBA796 > JAJRTE01 > JAJRTE01 > JAJRTE01. The sequence continues at coordinate 25,908 of JAJRTE010000043.1, read as the reverse complement.
CGGTCAGGCGTATCTAATTGTTATGCTGCTTGTCATTATTTCTATTGCACTATCAAGCTCATGGATTGAACATCTCTTGCAATACTTGCAGCACCTCCATCTGAACCCTCTTGCTGATCTTGCCAAGTTTCTTGACCGTTCTATCTTTGTCTATTGCTCTTGTCTGATCGAGCATGACGTGTCCATTCTTGCCGTGAAAAATACAATAGAGCCGAAAGGGGTAGTTCCTGCCTTTGGTAGTCATAAGAGCTACAATTATGGTAGAAATATGTCGATGTTCGATGATTGCTTTTGGCAGACGCAACCCCCATGAATTCCCAATTCCAATGATAGATGCTCTCACAGGCTACTTCTGGACCTGGACGCGACAATATCTACATTGTAGTTACCGTTCGAGGGGATGTCAATCTGCGTTCCATCGTCCTTTTGCGTACGCGCAATGCCTTCGAGTATCTGCACCCCGGTGTCTGGGATTCTGTGTTGCATTCGGTTACCCCTCCAAGGCGGCTCGTTCCGCGAAAAGACTCTGGTCCTTCTCTCGCTCCTGATACGGTGCCGGATCGAATCCCACCCATTCGATTCCCTCGACACCGTCGAAGCGCCGCGCCATGACGGCGAGGGCCTCGGGATTGCTGTCGACGAGGATGAAGTGGCGACCGTGCCGGGCGGCGGATTCGCCCGTTGTTCCGCTACCTGCAAAGAAGTCCATGACGAGATCCCCGGGCCTCGAGTGCACCTTGACGATGCGATCCAGGATACCAAGCGGCTTTTGGGTCGCGTAGCCGGTCTTCTCCTTTCCGTTGGGGGACACAATGGTGTGCCACCACACGTCGGTCGGGGTCTTTCCACGGGCAGCCTTTTCTTTCCCAACGAGTCCTGGGGCCATGTAGGGAATACGGTCCATCTCGTCGAAATTGAATGTGTAGTCCTTGGGATCGCGCGTGTACCAGAGAATGTTGTCGTGCTTGGCGGACCACTTCTTCCTGGTACGGGCGCCATAGTCGTAGGCCCAGATGATCTCATTCTGGAAGCAGTCTCGACCGAAGATCCGATCAAGCACCACCTTGCAGTAGTGGACTTCACGGTAGTCGATATGAAGGAAAAGGCTGCCATCTGCCTTGAGCACGCGATGGGCCTCCCGAAGACGGGGCGCCAGGAACGCGATGAAGTCGTCAAAAGCGTCGTCCCAACCAGATGTCCCCAGATCGACTGTCCGGTATCGCTTGCCCTGGTAGCCAACACGGTCCCCTCCTTCTTCGTCATGGACGACCTTCATGCGCCGCCTCTCCTGCCGCTTCCCGGTATTGAAGGGTGGGTCGACATAGACCAGGTCCACCGACCCTTCGGGCATGGCACGAAGGACATCGAGGTTGTCCGCAAGGTGTATCCTGTTGATCACGGTCATCTCCATCTCTGTGCGTCCAACGCTGAAGTCTCCTGGCGGTGTGATGCGTGGCGGAAAACCGTCCAGGTGGACTGACAGATTGCCTGTTATATCTCAGAGATCAAGGGCAAAGCGGATTGCGCGCCCCACCTCAGCCATTCTTGCCGGACCCAGGGATGTGATCAATGCTCCGCTGCTTCCTTTCAACCCCCTATGCAAATGATCACAGTTGACAGCGCAATCACGTCAAGTCAGCGCAGTCCGGCGCCATCCATCCCCTTGCGCAGGTTACCAATTCAGATTGGGCTGGTGAGGAATCCGGCCTAGCGGCGTTCATAGCCCGGGACGCGAAATACGGTCATCCGGAATCTCGAAGGCGGGTGGGCCACATCGGGGAGCGCACTGGACGCCCACTCTCCGAGCACGCCTGCGTCGACTTTCCCAAACTCCGGGTCCTCCGGCGCGATCAGTTCCACGAACTCCTTGGACTGCCCCAGGTGCTTGCCGAGCCGGCGTCTGAGGGTTTCGTACAGGGCACGGCCCCTCGAGGGCAGCAACATGTAGCAGCCACGTTCGTGCAGCACCAGGTACTTGAAGCCACGGCGACCCAACTCGTCCCTGTCCCGCGAGGTATAGCCCCGAAGCACGTATGGCGGCCGGTTCAACTGCTCGAGCGCTTCGGCGAAGGAATTCCGGGCAGGGGTGTCCGGCTCGACGATCCACATGAGGCGGCGTGTCGCGGGCTTGTCCGACCTGTGCTTGTACCGGAGCGCAGGCGGCAGAGCGCCGGGAAGCGCCCACCCCCTGAATAGTTTCTTCTGATGAATCACCTGGTAGTAGTTCACCAGGTCCTGCTGCTCCCGCACAGGTACCTCGATCACCCCGATCTGTCCCGGCTCTCGGGCGAGTGCGCGGTAGAACGGATGCACACTCATCACACTGCTCTCGACCGGCAGCCCCCGCCCCGAGAATCCCCGTTCGTCCGGATCGAGCCAACGAACGATGGCTTCATCGAGGAAATACTGGCCCAGGTAGATGGGGACCAGGACACCACACAGCACGGGCACGATCTTGCCGCGGGAACCGAGGCGCAGCCTCAACGCTTCCAGGTTCCGCACCAGCAGCACGGTCAGACCGAGCCAAACCATCGCCGCCGAACGATACGGGGCGAACAGCCGGCTCATCAAGGGCACATACTGGAACGTGTAGTAGTAGGGCAGCTTCAGAGGACCATCGCCCAGCATGTAGTAGGTCCGCTGCCCACCCTCGAAGGCGGTCTCGAGATAGGGCCCGCCCGTATGCAGCCAGAAAAACAGGGTCACGAGCAGCCAAAACCATTCCCTACGGATACGGACCAGGGCGGGAACGAGAGCCAACACCGACAGGACGACAGGCACGTTCCGGGGATGCAACGGGTTCCACAGGTAGTCCAGGGTCCACGAACTGACAAGAACTCGAGCCAGCGATGCGATCAGGTTCTCTTCCAGCGTGTGGGGAGTCAGCGGCGCGTTGAGCAGTTCATCCAGGTCTGGAAACGGGGCAAACCACTGCACCTCCGGCAGATTGCCGGTGTGGTCGGTCTCGATGTAGATGTAGGGGTAGGCGAAGACATAGGCGATAGCCAGCCCGATGGCCGCCAGCAGGACCGCTGCCACCAGGATCCGAGTCCGCCTCTCCGACTTGAACACCTGCCTGCCACCGGCCAACACACGTGCCACGGCATACATGGCCAGAAACAACCCGTAGAACCAGTAGAATCCGGCGGTCAGCCCGAAGCAGAGGCCGCCAAGCACCGCGTCCCGCCTCCGTCCGGCCTCGAGCACCCGCTCCAGGTAGAGAACGGCGAGCAGCAACCACCAGAGAATCGCCTGGCGCAGCCCGGACTGGTACAGCTCGAGGAACACGAAGCTGTTGAACGCCGCGACGGTTCCGCCAAGGAATCCCAGCGCCCTGGACGGCGTGAAGTGCCGGGCCAACGCATATCCGGCAAGCCCGTTCAGCACCAGGATGAGCACGCATTTCACGTTGTAGTAGGCCGGATGGCCGAACAACGCTTCGAGAGGCAGGGAAAGCAGGTACAGGTCGGCGATATTTCCCGTCTCCGGGAACCGCCCGAGCGAGATGACCTGCAAGAAAAAGGTCACAGGGTGGCGCCAGGTCTCGGCCCACAACGCCGTCAGCTCGAGCTTCATGAACCAGTAGCGCCACAGCCACCCGCCCAGTTCCCCGCCACCGACGATGCGGTCCCCGATCGCCAGCGGGACCGGGTAAAGCGCTGCTCCCGCCATGATGGCATAGAGCACGACCAGAACGACCACGACGCTCCGGCGAACTCGAGGGCTGCCATTGTCCACACCGACCATGCCAGACACCACTCCTCGAGGCCGACCTCCGCCCGCCGGCGTCTCGACAGCGCACGGCACAGCCCCACGCCCGCGTCCACGCCCTGGGTCAACGCAACCGGTAGAGGTCCACCGTCTCCGTCCTCGACACCGCCTCCACGAACGGGGCGAACAACGCCTCGAACGCCTCGAGGCTCTCCTCCTTGAACAACGTCCGTTCCACCACGATGTAGCGCAATCCGAACCGCTTCATCAACGCCAGTTCCTGCTCGAGCTTGTCCGGGGACGGCCAGTCCGGCACGGTGTCGGGAAACCGCTCCGTGGCTGGATCGAACCCGCGACGGTGCATGCCATACAACCCATCCGACAACGACAGCGGGATCTGGTGTTCGTTGATGAAGTACAACCTCGACGTCACGAAGTCCACATAGTTGATCAGGGGCTTCTGGTGAATCGTCTGGTAGTAGAGCTGCATCCCCCCTTGCAGGTTGGTGGGCAGGTTGGCCACGCCGACCCAATCCGGGTCTTCGGCAATGGCCGAGACATACTCCGGGCACGACGTCTCCGTCATGGCGAACATCTCATGAAACCGGGAGATGGTCAACGATTGCCTCGTCAACCCCAACGCGAGGACCAGGGAGACCGGAATCCAGACCAGGCGAAGCCTGCCCCGCTCGAGGAAAACCCGCTGCAGACCACTGGCAATCACGACCGCCACCGCAAGGTTGGCAATGACGATGAACCGGGCCGGAAACCTCAGCATGCCGCTCAGAGGCAGCTCGAGGAACAACCGGTAAAGGCGGCTGCTCACCGTGGTCAACGTCTCGAAAAGACGCCACACTGACGGCTGCCATTCCGGCGGATAGGTCTGGACCTTGACCGACATGGCCAGGAGAAGCGCGAGGATCCCCATCAACGCCCACGACCAGGCCCGCCGGAAACCCAGCAGCAGGGCCGGCACCAGCGCAAGCAGCACCACCGCGGGAAGATGGTACAGGGAGGGACGATCCCACCGGTCCGGCGCAGGCTGGTAGACCTCCCACAGGTTCACCGCATTCCCGGCCAGCGTCGTCCATCGGTCGTAGGCGACCTGCGCCGTGCTCCGCTCCACGCTCGGCAGTATGTCGCGGTACAGCCCGAACATCACCGCACTGAAGACCGTGAACAGCAAGAGCGCCCGCCCCAGCGACGTGATAGACCGTCCGACTGGCCGCCGCCGCACGAGCTGAATCGCCAGGAAACCCATCACGTACAGGACGGCGAACAAGCTGACGATGTACCCGTAGTACCAGCTCGTCGCCGTCGTGCAGACCAGGAACAAACCCGCCAGCCACCCGTCTCGAGGCCTTCCACCGATCAGCGACCGATGAAAGTACATCAGGAACAGCGGGATCCACCCCACGTTGACCACTTCCGAATTGCCGGCGATCGACCCGGAGAGCACGTAGGGGGCGAACCCGTAGATGACGCCGGCAACAATGCTCGCCGCAGTCGATCCGGTCACGTGTCGAGCGAACAGGAACGCGGCAAATGCGCTGAATGCGACGACAGCGATAATGTAGAGATTGTAGGCTGCCGGGAGCCCGACGGCCAGTTGCAACGGTATGCTGAGGAGACAGTTCAAGGGGTCGATCACGAGGATGGTCATGCCCCTCGGAAAGTTCAGGTAGGTCGTGAACGCGGGCAACCGAAACCGCTCCACGATCATCGCCTTGAACCACCAGAAGCCCCACACGTTCCGCAGGACGTCGCTTCCGGGCTTCCCTATCAGGGCGGTATCGAGCCTGTGAAGCGCCGGCAGGTAGCACCCCACTGCCAGAAACAGGTAGAAGCCGTAGAGCAACGCGAAGGGTCCGGCATGATGGAAACCGGCACGCATGCGGGTCAGGAGGCGACCAGGAGGCTTGGTGTCGCCCGGATCGAGCGTCATTGTGCACTGCCCGCGGGAGATCTTAGCACGATGTCCACGTTCTCGATGTCCTTGTCCTCTATCTCGAGGGGGTTGTGCTCATAGCTTCCCTGCGGGTCTCTGCTGTCCGGGCCGTTGTTCTCCAGGTCCATGAACGCGGTGACATGCAACTCGCCGTAGTCGGCCGGTACCTTCATCGTGTAGGCGCCCGGACCTTCCACCTTCACCTTGTTGACGAGCTTGCGACCCGCTCGACTCGACGTGTCGGTGACGAAACAGTCGATGTCCACCGTCGTGGCCCGGTCACCGTCGTAGCTGATGGTGCCACTCACCGTGATGAACTTCTGCCCCTCGAACTCCCGCTCGAACGGCGACAGCACGGCAGGCCTGACCTTTTCGGGTTCTCCCGGCGCCGATGCCCCCGGTGGAACCTCCTCGACCACCGGTGGAGGGACCTCTTCGGGCTGAGGATCCGGCGGCAGACTGCTCCCATACCCAGGCGGCATCTCCCGGTGCGGGTGGAATTCGGGGACTCCCGCCGCAGGCTCCGCCGCCACGGTCTCCCCGGAAGCCGCCGCAGAGCCTTCCGTCGCCGGCGCAACCTGCACGGAGGCCTTCTCGCTCGCCGCCCCAGCACCCGACTCCGCCACGTGCGCCCCCCCCTCGCTCGAGCCACCACGACCGCCCTCCCCCGGCGCCATGCCCTCGATTGCAGCGTTCGCAGCCGCCCCGGCCGGCATGGCGTGATGTTCCACGGTGACGTGTTCAGCCGGCCCGACCGACGCCCCCACCCCGGGAGTGGGTTCCTCGAAAGAGGTCAACACGTCCGCGGAGAGGTCTTCCTGCTGCAGGCAACCCGTGAGGCCGAAGGACAGGGCCAGGCTCACCGTGGCAACGCGGAGAACCCTGGCCGACTCATCTACACGATTTGCGATCCACGCACACATGGTCAGTCCGCCTCCAGAGCAAGAGCCAACGCGACAACTGTTGCCATTATAGCACTCCAGGACCGGGGCGCAACCGGCGCAAGGGTCGATCGATGGGATAGCCGGCCGGCGCGATCCGGGCCGAGCAGTGGCTGCGCGGATGTGCTGAGGAGGCTAGAGGTTGCCGTCGTGTCCACCGGCGTGCCGGCGCCTGCGCTTGCGGGCACTGAACTCAGGAGACTCGACCACGGCCATGCCCAGGAGGCGCAGACCCTCCAGGAAGTGTTCCAGTCCCGCGCGTTTCAGCTCCACGCTGGCCGGGCCGACATCGAGGAACCCCGCGTCGTCCGTCTCGAGGTTGCCCCAGTTCGCGAACAGCCGGCCCCACTCGCTTTCAAGCACCGAGGCAATCCGGTCCTTGGCGTACATGGGGTACCAAAACATGTCATGGTAGGTCACGGATGCGAGGTAGGCCCAGGGGGCGAGCCAGGTCTTGAGAGACCACTCGAGAGGCTTTTTCAGCGGCCCCCAGTAGATGCGATGCTGATTCCTGGACGCGAACGTCATCTTCCGGAAGGGACCTTCGAACCGCCAGTTTTCTCGAGCCGCCTTGACGTCTCCCACGATGTCGATCTCCCGAACGTCCCCACAGCCGAGGCCCATGTCGTGGGCGAGCCTCACGTATTTGAGATCCTGCAACGGGTCGAAGCCCATGATCTTGGCAGCCACGGCGTCGATGGCCACCTGGTCGGACGAGGCCAGAATCACATTCTTGCTATGTGGCATCATGCAGCGCGGTCCGGGACCGTCCCCGGCAAACGTGCCGTCCATGACCGCGAAGACGCCCTTGTGGATCTTTTTCTGAATCATCAGCAAGTCGACGAGCGTCTCGTGGATGACCGGGTGGGTCCAGTGCCTGCGCTCGTTGAGCAACCCACCGAAGGCGTTCTTCATCGCGCCGGTCGTTGTCGTGAAGACATGTGTCTTGACCGTCGGCAGGTGGATGATGTTCTCGCCGACGAAACGCCGCGGGATCGAAAAACCGTGCGGATACACATCGTTGAGGCACAGGAACGACTTCGCGGTTTCGCCCACGGCCTCGCGGACATCGATCCATTCCTCCCCTTCGTACAGGTGCACGTTGCGGATACCGTGCGCCTGCACCACGTCGATCTGCTTGTTCTCCCGCTCACCGAGATGGGCATCGATGACAACCGTCCGGTTGTGGCATGCGTGGATCAGGTCGCTCGAGAAGCCATCGGCCTTCATGGCCCGAATCACCCCGTCGAGCTGCCAGGGCACCGTCGACGCGCCAGGGAAGAAGAAATGCCAGGAAATGTTGACCTTGAGCGCCGTATCGGCCGACTTGTCGACGACCTCCTGGTAGCCGGCCAGGTTCATGAGTTCGTGATAGTCCCGAAAGACGGTTCGGGGCGACGTTTTGAGGATGGCCACTTTCGACTTCTTCATGGCAGGACAGCTCCGCAGCGATGGGACGATGCTCATTCAACCGGCCGTTCAGCCGGGTGATCGACGACAAGAACAGACACCAGACAGCGAACGCAGAAGCCTAGCCGACCTCCCCGGCTGCGTCAACGATATTGCATGCGAACGAACGCTCGAGACACCAGGCCACGCCAGGGAGAAGCCTCGCCGTATCATCGCAGACCTCGCCGGTACAGGTACGACGCCAGCCGCAACGCCACCGGATCGGTAGGGTCCCGCTCCAGCCCGCGGGTCACCGCTCCGAAGGCTTCCTCCAGCCTCCCCCGCGCGACAAGCGCCCAGCCCAGGGCCACGTGGGCGGCGACGAGGCTCGAGTCCTCGGCCACGGCCCTGCTGGCAACCTTCACGGCTTCGCCGGTGCGCCCCGCCTCGCGCAGGCGGTTCGCCAGGGCCGCCATGACCTCCGCCGACGGCCGGCGCTTCACGTATTCCTCCATCCACTCGACCGCTCCAGCCGCCGACAGCACCCGCTCGAGCCTCGTCAGGGCAACACGTGCCTCGTCCCCGAAAGGCCTCTCCTGACGAAGGTGCTCGAGCCGTTCCCGCGCAGCCCCCCAACGTCCCTCCAGGTACGCCAACCATGCTCGAGCAAGCACCGCTCGTGGATCTTCCAGGGGCAGACGCGCGAGAAGACCCCTCGCGGCCTGCCGCTTTCCCAGCTCGAGCAGCTTGCGCACGCGCACCATGTCGCCGCCAGTGGTCGCCAGCGTGCTCTCTCCAGTACCCGCGCCCGGAGACCCCCGCGGCTCGAGCCCGATTTCCGCGACAAGCTGTTCGACCCTCAACCGCTTGAGGTGCACGAGTCGGTACGGATCCGGCGCAAGCTGCTCGGCCACTCGGTAGACTCGTAGCGCAGGCTCCAGGAGACCCATGCGTCGAAGATGGTCCCCCACGGATTCCAGGTGCGATGGATACCGAAGGCGCGCCTGTCGGTCCCGGCGATAGCCGGGATCCCGCCCCAGGCGCCGCGCCTGGCGGAGCCAAAACGCCTCCAACTCGTCCAGGCCGTCGTCCAGGGGGACCTCGGCCGAGGCCGGCAGCAGCCGAAACACCGCCAAGTCGATACGCATCTCGGCGCTCAGGTCGACGGGAAGGTCGTGCATGGTCATGCGTATAGGGCGCCGCGGCAACGCCTGATCGACGAGCGCCCGAACCATGCCGCCCGGCCCGGGGTTGCCCGTCGGGTAGGGGATGGAAGGAGGATTACCGAGCCTGAATACCGCGGAGTCCGGAAGCGTGTAGAGGGACACCACGCCGATGTCCGGTCGCATACCTTCGACGGCGAGTCCATACCAACTGGCGAAGGTCGATGCGTCCGATCCCGAGAGGTCCAGGCAACCTGGTGGCAGCGGTCTCAACAATCTCACGATGTATGCGTGGTAGTACCAGTTGCCGTGAAGATCGGGCCGGGGCCACGCCTCGGCTGCAACGACGCATCCCAGGAAAACCGCGATGATACGCGCCACCCAGTGGATAACGACCGCACGCACGTGCCGTCGCGGCGCGACTTGCAATGCGCGTTCGCTGATACCGGCCAACCCGACGGCGGCGAGCACGAACAGCAGTGCGGTGGCCAGGGACAAGTAGCCGAGAGCATCGGGGTTGTCGGGGAAGAAGGCCGACTGGAGCGACGTACTGGCCAGGTTACCGGCCAGGAGGAGCACCAACCCCGCTCCCACGCGGAAGCGCTTGAAGCAGATCGCAATCCCCACGGCGGCCAGCACGAGCAGTGGGACACCCAGAAGCCCGGCGAACAGCGCCGCGTGCAGCTCGAGGTTGTCCAGCCAACGGTCCAGGGTGAGCGTGGCGAAGCTGTGCTGATACGCCTTGCCGGTCACCACGTACCAGAAGCGCTCCCACGTGCCGGGGTCGCCCCAGTTCAACAGGGCACCAGCACGCGCACGAATCGGAAGATACAGGTAGGCGCTGCCGCCGGCCACAGCCGCCGCGATCATCCCGGCACCCGCCATGATGGCGGGCCGTCCCACGAGCAAGAACAGGCCGGGGACCAGCAACACGCCCAGGAGGGGATGGGTCGCCCCGGACAGGCCCAGGAGCAACCCGAGTGTCATCGCGCGCGCGGCCCGGCCCCCCTCGTCGCCGGGACTGGCCAGCGCCACCCGAACGGCCAGCACGGAGAGCAGCAACTGCGTGGCATACAACTCCACGCGAACATTCTGTAGCCAGACCGGCAGCGCGAGACCTGCCCACGGCACCAGCAGCCAGAGAATGCCTCGAGGAGTCTCCGGCATTTCCAGGCGGGCGAGCAACCGCCCCGACAGACCGGGAAGCAGGGCGACGGCTGCGGCACCACAAGCCGCCGACAGCAACGTCAGCCGAAACGCCACACTCCCGGCGGGAAGGAAGGTAGCACCCTTGGCAATCAGGGCATAGAGAGGCTGACCCGGCGGGTGCCCATTGCCGAGAAGGAAGGCACCGGCGGCGAGTTCGCCTGTGTCGAACCAGGAGACGGCCGGGGAACCCGTCCCCACGTAGACGGCGAAAAGCACCAGAAAAACCACGAGGCCGGCGGAGCGATCCATGCACCGATCCATAGTCCGGCACCGGGACAATCGCAAGGAGATTGTGGGCGTCCCCTTTTTTTTGTCTGCTTCCGCCCGGCCACCCCTTGACACACAGCCACCCGTTCCCTATATTTTCAAACATGAACCGGTACGGCGGACCGACTATCATGGTTCGCCAAAGACTGGCTGGGCTCATCGTCGGCCGCCGAATGGTTTCCCCCCCCCACGTTCGACGGCGGGTGGGTCCAGCCTCTTTTTTTGCTATGCCGCCCCACCACCTCGCCGGGCCGCGCACGACACCCGGTCATCGGCACGCCCACAACTTTCTCCATGTTGCCAACCCGCCCATCACCGTGCTAATACATCCAGGTCGCCGGCGGCGACGGAACCGACAGGACACCATGGGGAACCGAGATGGCTGACCTGCACACTTTGGCAAACCACCTCCGGCGTATCGATGGCCGCGGATACAAGGCTTACAAGGACATCGCAGGGGGATACCACACGGCCGGCTTGTCACTTTTCGTGGACCACGTACAAGGAGACCCTTTCGCCGCACCATCCCGGGTCCGGGTGCGTATCCCGATGTCCGCGGCCGGCATCCCACCACACCACCACGCCACCAAGATACGCCGCACCGCCCTGGAGGATTTCCTGCTCAGACAGGTGCACCACGCCATCCTGCGTATCGCAGAAGGACACCGGGGCAGCGGCAAGAGCGGCCTCGTTACGGTGGACGTGGGCGGACCCGAGGTCCTGGAACGTACCGGCGTGCTCGTGCAGCGCGACTGGGTCGAGGTTCGCTTGCAGGCCGGCCTTCCCGCGGCGGGCAGGCGCGTGCTGGGCAGGCAGGCAGAAGACATGCTCTGCAGGGAAATCCCCGAAATCGCCACTCGAGGCCTCTGCTGGCACCACCTGAACGCCACGGAAGCACGAAGCTTCGTCGACTGCTGCGAAAACCAGGCGTTCATCAGGGAACGTCTGGGGTCCCGAAACCTCGTGGCCTTCATCGCCGACGGCGCCATCCTCCCGCGTGAGAGTGGGGCGAGCAGCCGGCCAATGCTGAATGCCGTGCCGTTCCGATCACCCGAGTCCCTGCGCGTCTCCTTCGATCTCCCGAATCCATGGCAGGGTGCGTCCAGGATCATCACCGGGATGGGCATTCCTCGAGGCGTCACCCTCATCGTCGGCGGTGGGTACCACGGGAAGTCAACTGTACTACAGGCGCTACAACATGGTGTCTACACCCATGTTCCGGGCGACGGCCGGGAGTACGTGGTGACCGACCCCGCGGCGGTCAAGATTCGCGCCGAAGACGGCCGGTCCGTGGCCGGCGTGGACATCCATGCCTTCATTTCCGGCCTTCCGAACGGCATGGATACTGCCCGTTTCACCACCGGCGACGCCAGTGGAAGCACCAGCCAGGCAGCCAACATCGCCGAAGCCGTCGAGGCCGGCGCGACCACGCTGCTTGTCGACGAGGACACTTCTGCCACCAACTTCATGATGCGGGACGCCCGCATGCAGGCGTTGATCGAGAAGTCATCGGAACCGATCACGCCTTTCATCGATTGCGTTCGCGACCTGTACCTGCGGCACGATGTCTCGACCGTGCTCGTGCTGGGGGGCTGCGGGGACTACATCGACGTGGCGGACCTCGTGATCATGATGAAAACCTATGTCCCGTTCGACGTCACCCGGGAGGCACGGGAGGTGGCGCGGCGGATTCCTTCGTTGCGAACGCCGGAGACCCCGCCCAGCACGGAATGGATCCACCCGCGGGTGCCTCTCAGGACCACTCTCGACCCTTCCCGGGGCCGGCGGGAGGTGAAGATCGACGCACGCGGCCGCCACCACATCCTGTTCGGCACCGAGGACATCGACTTGCAGAGTGTCGAACAGATCGTGGATCCTAGCCAGACTCGAGCCATCGGGTTCGCCCTCAACCTGGCTCGCTCACGCTACATGCAGGATGACCCGTCGGTGCCCGAACTCCTCGACAGGCTCGACACCCATTTCGAGACTCGAGGTCTGGACGAACTTGCGCCGCACCTGCGCCCGGAGTCGCACCCCGGCAACTTCGCCCGTCCACGGCGATTCGAGATCGCGGCGGCCTTGAACCGGGTACGCGGCATCAAGGTCTCGCTCTGACCCGGCGAACAGGGCTGCGGGCTCGGGGAGAAAGCCATGCAGGCGGGGGACGAGCACGGCGGCGGTCTACCGCCGGCGGCGGAGGGCGCGGAACAGGCCCGCCACGCCGAGCGTCGCGAACAGGGACATGGCCCAACTCGACGTCATGGGCACGCGCTGCTGATCACAGCCTTCCCACCCATCGACGCTGACATCCAGGGTGTAGTCGATCGAACCCTGGATGGCGGGGTTGGTGATGACGACGTAGGCACGATCGAACGTCTGCCCCAGTCCTCCCGCGGTGACGCCCATCAGTACGCCATCGGGCTGGAGTTCGAACGGATAGTCGACCCACTCGGTTTCGTTGCCAAGCATGAGCGATGCAACCAGACCACTCCCTTCCAGGGTCGCCGTGACAACGGCGTCCTGGTTGCCAAGAACCTCGAGTTCGACGATGTTGCCAGCCGTGTACTCGACGCTGCCGCTCACCGTCCCCGGGTACTCGGCCATGCTTCCTGCCAGCCCCAGCTTGTACTTGGTATACTGGTCTCCCTCTTCGAAACGGGAGACATCCACCAGCGCCTTGTGGTATCCGTGCAGGGTGCCCGCCCAATCCAGCGGTCCCCCCTGCTCGTTCACCACGTCCCGGCATGACCGGATGGACGTCGGGTTGGCGTTTTCCGCGGCACGGTCCCAGATCTGGCGCACGATATCGTTGCCGAATGTCTCGCTCATCCACCGCACGAAGATCCCATGCGGATAGGCCATTTGCGAGGCATCCAGCGGGAGTTCCGGATGGCGCCAGGAATCGTAGATCCACAACAGATAGTCGTCAACGTCATCGAAAATGATATCTTCGATCCAGATAGCGGGAGACTCGAACCACCAGCCGTCCTCGAAGGCATCCCAGCCGTACTGGCACCCATGGCTGAATTCGTGGGCCATCGTCACGCTGGTTTCCCCCTCGTCCATCCAGTCGCCGATCACCGTGTAGGCAGAATACTGGTAGGGGCCGCTCGCCTGGTCGGCATAGGTGACCCCGTAGAGACCCGGCAGGAGGTTGTCGATATAGATATCGTAGCGGCTGTCGCCCCCGTTACCATCGTCCGAGTCCGGAGCGGGCCAGGCCAGGCCGCCGCTGACCCGCGGCCCAACGATACCATCCCAGACCACATCCAGGAGACCGTTGTCCTCGATCATGGCTGCCAGCGCTGCCTGTTCTTCGTCAGTGACATCATAGTGCAGCAAGATGTTCTCGGACTCCACCAACCCTTCCGTGGTGTACGCCGGACGGCGTTCGGCGGCATCCCGCAACGCCTGGGGGTCCGGGGCGTTCGGATCCGACCAGTCCAACTGGGGAGCAAACCCGTGGTCGATGCGAATCAGATCCACAACCCACGGCGTGAGCGAACGAAACGGATAGGTGCCCGGAGAGCCCAGGGCGCTCCCCCCGAACAATAGCGCGACACCCAGGAAACCAAGCCGCAACACGGCCTGGCGTAGGAAACAGCCACCCTTCACTCGGTTCATCGACGTTCCTCCATCTGGCGTTCTGGTTCGAGACGAGTCACACCGGCGGCTCCTCGAACCCTGAGCAGAAGCCGGCCCGCACACTGTAGCCGCAGCCCCCCTGTGGTAACAGCAAAAAATGTCACACGGCAAAGGAGACTTCTGTCCAGGTGCGATTCGGACTATAATGACACTCCAGGTAGTGGTTTCGCGGGAGCGCCATCATGCTGTGCTGTATGTGGTTTCGGCAGCTCAAACCCCTTTTCGTGCTTGGCGCCGTGGCGATAGTCGCCGCGGCATGTCACGACTCGAACGACGACCAGCTCCCCGCACCCACGGCGACCGACCACGATGGGGACGGATTCGCATCGACAGCCTCCGGCGGCACGGATTGCGACGACACCGACGAGACGACACACCCCGGTGCCGAGGAGGCCTGCGACGGCCACGACAACGACTGTGACGGCAGCATCGACGAGGAGGTCCTGAACACCTACTTCGCCGACAGCGATGGTGACGGTTTCGGCTCCTCGAGCACGACCACATCGGCTTGCGTCGCGCCCGAAGGCTATGCCGGCACGGACGGGGATTGCGACGATGACGATCCGCTCGTTCACCCCGGAGCAGTCGAGCAGTGCGACGGCCCCAATGGCTCGAGCGGCATCGACAACGACTGTGACGGTGAGATCGACGAGGATGCCGTCGACTTCGAGACGTTCTACCTCGACACCGACGGCGACGGGTTCGGCAACGACGAAGGCCTGCTCCAGGCCTGCTCGGCCCCGCGGGGATACTGCACCAATGGCGGCGACTGCGACGACGGCGACCCCACCACCTATCCCGGTGCGCTCGAGGTCTGCGACGATGCCGACAATGACTGCGATGGCGCCACGGACGAGGGCTGGGATTTCGACGGCGACAGCGTGCCGGACTGCGTGTCCGAGGAGCGTTGCGACGGCGTCGACAACACGGTGGACGGCATTGTCGACGAAGGGTTCGATGCGGACGGTGACGGCTACACCCCCGAGTCCTGCGACTGCCGGGAGGATGCTGTGCCCACGTGCGGCCTGGACTGCGACGACGCCCACGCGGATGCCCATCCCGGCGCGCAGGAAACCTGCGACGGCATCGACAACGACTGCGACGGGCAGATCGACGAGGCTGACGCTGCCGGGACATCCCGTTGGTTCGAGGACAAGGACGGCGATGGCTACGGCGATGCATCGAGCGAGGTGCTGGCCTGCGCCCGCCCCGACGGCTACTCCCCATCCAGTCTCGATTGCGACGACCAGGACCCGGCGGTCAATCCCGCCGCCGAAGAGGTCTGCGACGGCATCGACAACGACTGCGATGGAAGAGACGAGGGCGAGGACGCGCTCGATGCCACGACCTGGTACCCCGACGCCGACCAGGACACGTTCGGGGATCCGGCAGGCGCGATCCAGGCCTGCGACGACCCTTCGTCGAGCGAGGTCACCTACGTGGTCATCGGTTCCGATTGCGACGACCAGCACCCCGAGACCTATCCCGGCGCCGAAGAACAACTCGACGGTGCCGACAACGATTGCGACGGCGTCGCCGACGAAGGAATCTTCTCCAGGTGGCTCTCCTTCGACGGGGTGGACGACTTCGTACAGGTCCCCCCGGAATCGGCGCCGGAAATCGGCCGCATACTGACCCTCGAGGCATGGGTCCGCGTCAATGGACCGGCCGACCAATGGCACGCGTCGATCCTCAACAAGTGGGGAGACACGACTCAGGGCACCGCGGGCGTATCCCTCGAGTTCCTGGCCGGCGCCAACACGTTCGCGTTCTTCGTGTCCTCCGACGGAACAGCGGTGAGCCAGGTAGCCGGCAAGGTGGGCGTCGAGCCCGACACCTGGTACCACGTCGCCGGGGTGGCGGACGGTAACCACCTGCGCCTGTATGTCGATGGTGAGCTTCAGGGAGAGGTACCCTATGGCGGTCCCATCCACGACAACGGACTGGGGATTCTCGTCGGGGGACTCCATCCCGATTGGACGGCAGGAAGCTACACCCTGGACGGCGATGTCCTCGAGGTACGCATTTCCGGCGACGCGCGCTACGATCAGTCGTTTACGCCCACGCTGCCACTCGACGTCGACGGGTCAACGGTGCTTCTCCTCCGGCTCGATGAATGTACCGGACAGGTCGTGGACGACTCGAGCCCATACGATCGAGATGGATATCTTGGTACGCTGCTCGAGGACGATGCTCAGGACCCGGCCTGGAACTGCGAAGCGGAGTAGCCCCCTGCTCGACAAGCGTGCCTGAACCACCGGCCAGCACCGGCAACGCCACGCGCCAGGCTCCGGAAGACCAAGGTGCCCCGTCGCAGCCGGCGCCGGCGACCGCCCCTGAAACGACTTGTGCCCGTGGCGGCGTGCCGGTAGAGTGGTCGCAAGCGACCTGCTCGCCGATGATCAGTTGCGGGATGTCCAGCGTCCAGGCGTGCTGTCAGCCGAGAGGCTCGAGGAGAGCCGTTCGGAACACTTCCGGAGAGGCACGGTGGATCAACTGCTGACGCACTGGCTCAGGATACGAGACGACGAACGGCGCCGGACCGCCCTGCTCTTCTTGCTCCTCTTCTTCTCCACCAGTTACATCATCGTGGGTCGAGCCGCGCGGGACGCCCTTCTGCTCAGTCGCATGGGTGTGGCGCAGCTTCCTGTCGTGTACGTGGCCGTCGCAGTCGCTTCCAGCATCGTCGTCATCCTGTACAACCGGCTTCTTCGGCACTGGAATCCTGCCACCGTGCTCAGAGGCGAATTGGTGCTGGCCATCGCCGTTCTCCTCGGCCTGCGATACCTCATCGCGACAGAGTGGCGAGGGGTGTACCACACATTCTACGTCTTCCACGAAGTGGCCGGCAGCATGCTCTCCGTACTGTTCTGGACCTTCGCCAATGAATCTTTCACGACCAGGGAGGCCAAGCGACTCTTCGGCATCATCGGTAGCGGCGGGGTCATGGCGGGCACCGTTTTCGGCTTCGGGGGCGCCTACCTCGCCCCGCGCCTGGGTACGCCCAATCTGCTCCTGGTGTGCGTCGGCCTGCTGATGGGCTCTCTCGGCGTGCTGTGGATGGTCCGAAGCACCACCGAGGCCCACGAGGTCGCTCCGCTGCCGGCCGTGGAGCCGGATGCGCGAGACTTCAAGCCCTATGCACGCTCCGTCGCCCTGCTGGCAATCGTCATTGCCGTCGCTGCATCGATTATCGACTTTGAGTTCAAGGCGGTGACACAGAGATATTTCTCCGAAGACCAGTTGGCAGCCTTCTTCGGGATCCTGTATGGCGCTTGCGGACTGCTCTCATTCTTCTTTCACCTGCTCCTCACCGGACGCCTGCTCATACGAACAGGAATCCTCCCTGCATTGTTGACCCTCCCCATCGCGCTGAGCTTCGGTGCCGTCGGCCTGCTCGCAGGTCCCTTGCTCGCCCTCGTCGTCTACGAAAAGGCTGCCGACGCCACGCTCAGATACAGTCTGAACGAGACCTGCCTCCAACTGCTCTACTTCCCCCTCCCGGTTCGCTTGCGGCGGCGGCTCAAGGCCCTGATCGAGGGCTGGTTGAAGCCGCTCGCCATTGGATCGGCCGGCGTGCTCTTCATGTTGATGGGTACGGAATCCAGAGCACTGACGCACCTGAGCTGGGTGCTCGTCGCGGTCCTGATCGCCTGGATCGCCATCGCGCCGGGCATCAAAAGGCGCTACGTCGCAGCGCTGCTCGCTGGGCTGACGCGCAGAAGTCCCATCGACAGCGACGTCCCGATCATGCTTTCGGACATGGCCTCGGTGCAGGCCCTGGTGGAGGCGCTGCGCAGCCCGGACCCGAACATCGTCCTGGAGGCGCTCGAGCTGCTCCCGGCACACCGGGGGGGCGAGTGGGGGGCCCACGTCACCACCCTGTTGCGCAGGCCCGACGGCCGCCTGAGAGCCGCTGCTCTCGCCTACTGCCGACAGGAGCACGTCGATGTCCCGGACGACATCCTCAACAACCTCCTGGTCGACGAGGACGAGGATGTCCGTTCGGCGGCCATCGATTTCGTCCGGAGTCCCGAGGAACTCCGCATGCACCTTCCCGACCCGTCTCCGGCCGTTCGCGCCAAGGTGATCGTAGCCCTCGTCCAGAACTCGGTGGACCCGGCCTCGGAAGTGGCACTCGAGGAACTGGACCGCATGTCCCACGACCATGACGACGACGAACGCCGCTCACGAGCGGCCTGGGCGATGGGGGAACTCGCGACCAACGAGGCCGGACTGCGACGCCTGGTCCAGGACCCCTCCCCCGACGTTCAGCGGGAAGCGCTGGACGCTGCGGGCAAGGCTCAGTTCCTCGACCTGATACCGCTGCTGATTGCGCGCATGCGTGATCCGGTGACCGGCGATGAGGCTGCCGCGGCGCTGGGACGGTACGGCGAGGCGGCACTGGGCAGCCTCCTGGACCTCTTCCCGCTGTCCGACACCCAGCCGATATTTCGCCACAATGTGTTCGTAGCACTGCAGAGAATCGGCACCCGCCGCGTCGTGGAGGCCCTCCTTCACCGCCTGCCGGCCGACCGGGCCATGAGGACCGAGGTGCTTCAGGCGGCTTTCCACATTCTCCGGACACGCAAGGAAGGTCCCCTGAGACTCGACCAGGTGCGCACGCCCCTTCTCGTCGAGATCCAGGACGGCTACCAGTGGTGCGCGATCGCCGCCACCCTGGCCGATGGGGGCGAGGAGTGGGATCTCCTCCGCATGGTGGTTGGAGAGGAACTCGCCCAGGCACGTGAGCGCGCCCTCCTCCTGCTGGCGCTCGTCTACCCCGTGCGCCCCCTCTTGGCGGTCAGCGATGCGCTGGCCGGCCGGCCGGAGAGCGACATGGCCAACGCCGTCGAACTGGTGGACGAACTGATCGACCCTGCGCTCCGGCGACTGCTTGTGCCGCTGCTGGACGACATCCCCGTGGAAGCCCGTCTCACACACGGGAAGGAGTTGTTCTCGCTGGTCATCCAGGAGAACATCCAATGGTGCAGATACTTTCTTCGGTCGAGCGATCGTTGGCTGATCCTGTGCGCGCTCAACACGGCGGGACGTGTGGGGGAACCTCGCCTGGTGGGGGAGGTCCGGGGACTGCTGAAGGATTCCGACGCCGTCGTCCGCCAGGAGGCTGCCTGTGCCCTGTCTCATCTCCTCGACGATGCGCGATGGGCCCGGGTAGTCGAGGACTTGAAGACAGACCCGGACATGGATGTGCGCCAGGTCGCCCGGACCCGAACCGGTGGAGACAGTCAGATGATTTCCTCAGTAGACAAGGTCCTCTTTCTCAGGAAGGTAGCGCTGTTTTCGCAGCTTTCCTCGCGGGAACTCCTCAACGTGGCCTCGATCGCGCAACAGGTGGAATACCCCGAATCCGCGGTTCTGCTCAAGGAAGGCGACGAGGCAGACTCTCTCTACCTGATTCTCTCGGGTGATGTCGCCGTGCAGACGGGAGGCCGCACGGTCGCGGTCCTCGGGCCCCGGGAATGCGTCGGGGAAATGGCGATACTCGACCGGGAACCGCGGTCGGCGACCGTGGTTGCCTTGGACCACGTGTCGGCCCTTCGGATCGACCGGGACTCGTTCTACGACGTGCTGGCCCAGAAACGGGAGATCGCGCTCGGCATCATCAAGATCCTGGTCCAGCGCCTGAGAGAGGCCAACATCCGGCCAGGCCGCAACGCCGCCGAATCCCGGAGAAGCGCCGAGAGCTGACCGCCCCTCGAGACAGGCTCCTGCACCGGTGCGCTCGGGCGGCCGTTCCCACCCCAGCACAGCGCCCAAGCTGTCGGACGCCACTCAGAACGTGTACTTGACGCCCGCGAAATTGACGGCCAGCGCGACATCGACACCGAGGACGTACAACACGTCGATTTCCAGGAAGGTGAAGGAGAAGTGGGACAGGCGGGTGTAGTACTCGAGCCCTCCGCCACCGCTTGCCAGGGGCTTGGGGTTGAGCCCGTAGGTGAACGAGCTGTACAACGTCGGGTCGGTCAGCTCCGCAGGGTCGATGTCTCCCTCGAGGAAACAGACGCCCACGCCTCCCTTCAGGTAGAGGTTGAACCGTCCCGCACTGCCGAGAATCACTGTCGGACGGGCCGAAATTTCAAACAGGTAGCTGCGCGTCGGCCCCTGGTGAAGGTAGGAGGGAGAACGGGGCACAAGCGCCTTGTTGACGACCTGCCAAAAGGCGACTTCCGCTGAAATGCCGACCGTGGAGCCGGTAACCAGGTCGCCCCCGGCCACCAGGCGCATGCCATGTCCGGTGGCGAGCCCGTAGCCAAACGCATAGTCGGCGGCCCCGGGCAGAACGCCGAGGTAGTCGAACACCACGGGCTCGGTCTTGATGTAGCCGCCTCGAGCGACCTCGACGACCCGCTCGCTTCTCCCGGTATCCTCGGCAACCCCCGACGGCAAGGCAGGCTCACCCTCCTCGTCGATGTCATCCCCGGTCGTGCCGCGCACCGGTTGCGCGTGCAGGGGGGGCGTGCACCAGAGTGCCACACCGGCCATCCCGATCATGACAAGAAAACGCCACATCAGCCCGCCGCCTTGAAGAAGAATGGGTACGATACGATAACGATGCCTCCGCCTCGAGGCTCCGGGAAGCGAAGCTGCTGAATGCGTAGACTGACACACTTCTCGACACTCACGTTCCCCATCGTGGATTCCTTCACGGTCGACTGGGAGACGGTCCCGTTGCCCGAGATGGTGAACTTGACCGTGACCTTACCGGACAGGCGCGGATTGCGAACGAGTTCACGCTGGTAGCAATACCGGATCGCGTTGAGATGGTCGCGAATGACCTTTTCGATAATCGCCTTGTCCAGCGCACCCAAGACCACGGCGTTGCCGCCGCTGACGTCAATGTCGGCATAGGTCTTTTTCTTCTTCCGCTTGACATGGACGTCTCCGCCACCGCCGCCACCGCCTCCTCCCCTGGTCCCGACGCCACCGATACCGCCAGCCGTCCCCCCGCCGCCGAACCCGAGACCTCGAGATCCGGCCGGAACACCGGCGATGGAACTGGAACCCGTCGTCCCCAGCAGACCAGCCACCCCGCTGATGACACCGGCGCCCAGACCTTCGCCGAACAGCCCCTTGCTTCCGTCCCCTCCTCCCAATTCACCCAGGAGCCCGGACCGCTCGGCTATCTTCTTGTCCATCGCGGCCTTGTCTATTGCCACCTTGTCGTATTTCTTCTTGGTCTTGCTGTCATCCCGCTTGGTGCTCTTCTTCTCCTCCTTGGGCGCCTTCTCTTCCACCTTGGTGCTCGCGCGAATGTCCTTCTTCTCGATGGGCTCCGGCTTCTCGAGCTTCTTGGGGATGATGAGCTTGGCGAACCGGTCGGGAATCTGGTTGAGATCCATCTTGGGAGGTGGCGGCAATGTCATCATGTAGACCGTGCAACTCCCGAAAAGCAAGGCGATGACGAGCAGCAGCGTCATGAAGTTGGTATCGAGGTCCATCTTGCCGGCGGCCGCGGGTCTCTTGGCGGGATAGCAGGAACCGCCGATAAAGGTCAATGGCCCGACCGTCAAGACGAAACGGGTGTCGGCGGTCAACGGCACCTCGTAGAGCTGCTGCCCGGCAACCCGCCTCGCCAAACCGGACCTGACCGCTTCGGCCAGCGTCATCACCTCGCCCCGCACGTGCAGCACACCAGACTGGGATTCCGAAAACCGGAGATAGGGCACGCCCGCACGACTCTGGATCAGGGCGTAGCTCGGCTTGACAGCCAAGTCCTCGATGGACACGACATAGTCAAGCCTCTGCTTCCTCGAATCGCTGCCGATCACGACCTTGCTGCCCTTGCGACGATACTGCCTCGCGCTGAGGATCTGGTCGCCCCAGACCTCGTACACTTCCAGCACCTTGCTGGCTCGCGTGTCATCGACACCGGCCCCATCCTGGCGGTCCCACGAGTCGAAAATCAGGGCGACCACGTCTCGAGTGGCAGCCTCGATGCTGTATTCGAGAGGCTCGGAAGGCCGGGTTTCCCGCTCGGGCAGTTCTTCCTCGAACACGTCGAGGAAAAACTGAATCTCGTAAGGGCCGATCTTGACCACCGACTCCGGGTCCAATACCGCCCGCAGGTCCACGCGGTCCGTGCCGACCCGGGTGCCTGTTTCACTGCCGAGATCGGTCAAGACCAGGGTGTGGTCCTTGCCCAGCTTCACGACCGCATGAAGATCCGCGACGGCACCGTCGTCGAGAACGATGAGGTTGGTTTCGGCACGACCGATGGTGATACTGGTCCCTTCCAGCTCTTCTTCGCGAACCAGGTCGCCGTCGCGAAAGAGTTGGTAGGAGAACCGGTAGCCCTTGGCCCTGTCAGATTCCATCATGTAGTTACCCCTGGAACGCAAGGACGGGTTCGACGGCAGCCTCGCACGCTACTTGACCTCGTGGACGGACCGCAACATCTCCTTGTCAAAATCCATTCGGAACTTGATCAGGGAGCTGAACTTCGCTTTTCTTCGCTCCAGCAGGTAGGATCCGGTGGGCTTCTTGATCTCGCCCTCGACGTCCACGCCCTCGAAACTGATTTCGGTCTTGGCCTTGTATAGAACTTTCCTGTCGCCTTCCTCCACCACGTTTACCGCGTCGTCGTCTGGCTCTTCCTGGGCGACAACGGGGCCAGCCGAAAGCGTGGACACCAAGATTGCGACAAAAACTATGCGCTGATCGATCTTCATGAGTCAACCCCTCGGAGCGGCCCCGCGTGCAACCAGACAGACCCGGGCTCACTCCTGCAGCGTCTTGGCGACAGACTCGAGATAGCTGATGGCTTCCTTCAGCATGTCGAGGTCGTTCATCTCCAGCACCATCCTCGCCTGCTCGATAGCCATCTTCGCCGTGGTCGCCTTGTCTTCCGGCAAAGTCGCACCGCCAGCCTCGAGGACTTCCTCTGTCTGGCGAATCAACGTCTCGAGTGTCTCGGTGGCCCCGGCAAGCTCCTTTTGGGCTCGCTCCGCCTCCGCCTTCTCCCTGGCCAGGCGTTCTTCCTCCGCCCGCTTGGCCTCCAGGAAATCCGCTTGCTCCTGCTTGACCTGCGCTATTCGTGCCTTCACCTCGCCCGCCAGGCTGGATTCCAAGGCGAGTGTAACACAGCGGTTGTAGTACTGCAAGCTCTTATCAAAGTCCTGGAGGTAGGTGTAGTAGACCGTGGCCAGGTTGTACAGGGCGGTGAAATTTTCCGGCTCAATCTCCAGTATCTTGTCGTACTCCGCGATCGCGGCATCCAGGTCCTGAACACCACGCAAGGCCACAGCCAGCCCGAGGTGGGCATCCACGTTCCCGGGGTATTTCTCGACCGCACGCTCGAAACATTCGAGGGCCAGGTAGAAGTCGCCGGAACGAAGCGCTATCATGCCCATGTTGTAGTTGGCCTGCTGGTGCGTCGGGTCCAACTCGATCGCCCGTTTGAACGCTTCGATCGCCAGCCGCTCATCACCCATTTTCAGGTGGGTGACGCCCAGGTTGTTCTGCACGCCCGGATCATCGGGATTCAGCTTCGCCGCATTCGCACTCAGCAACTGGCTGAGCTTGTAGTTTCCCTGGTCGTAGTAGACCCGGGCGAGGTTCCGATAGGCCTGCGTGTTCGTGGGGTCCTTGGCAAGGACCTTCTGGAGGATCTCCTCCGCCTTGGCGTAGTTTTTCATCAACCCGTACACGCCGCCCAGGTTGTTCAGCGCTTTCAGGTCGTCCGGGTGCTCGACCCGGTAGGCTTCGTACATGTCGATGGCCCGGTCCGGTTGCCCGGTGGCGACGTAGGCCCTGGCCAGGTTGTAGTAGGCCGCTTTGAACTCCGGGTCCAGCTTCAACGCTGCTGTGTAGTACTGAACAGCCTCCTCCGGCCGCCCCAACTTCTCGGCACAAAGGCCGGCGTTGAACCGGGCCTTCACGTGACCCGGATCCCGGCTCGCTGCCTGCGCGAATTTCTCGAACGCCGCGGCATAGTCGATGGATACGTCCTCCGCGTCAGGGTCCACGGTGACCAGGGCAACCGCCTCGTCGTAGACCGCTCCCGGCGACGGCGTCGCTTCCTCCACACGCGCACCGCCCTCGCCCTCCTCCATGGCGCCTCGATCAGGCACTGTCGGTTCGCCGGCGGGCCCGGGCCCCGTCCCCCCCGTGGTCGCACACGCCGCTGCCAACAAAACGCTGCCGAGTATGATCGCCGATCGAACGCTGTTATGCATGATCATCGTCTTCTACTTCGTACCATCACCCGCTGCTCGCCGGGGTCAGAGTTGGAAATCTGCCACGTAGAACGAATCGCTGAGCTTGTCAGGTACTCCCAGGCGCTCCGCCATCTCCGGGTATTCCTTGGGCCGCAACTCCGCAAGCAGCGCATTGGCTCGCGCCGTGAATTCGTTGTAGATACCCAACTCGTAAGACTTGGCAAGCGCCTGCTCGAACGCCGTCGCGGCGGTGTCGATGAGCGGGAACGCCTGATCCTCGAGACCGGCTCGATAGATCCTCGCCTGGTCCTCGGTGAGATTCGGCGGCGTCGGAGACTCGAGAATCGCCTCCGCAAGGTCCCGATCGACCTCGCCAATCATGAACAAGGCGGCGATCCCCCATTCACCCTGCCCCATCTGGAGGACTCGAGTATACCCGTCCCTGACCTCCTCCCTGAGCTTGATCTTGGCCTGCAACTGCCTCTTCAACGTCGCCGTGGTCGGGTCGTCCAGCCTGATGGCGTGATACCGCTCCCACAAGGGCTCCATCATGTAAAACCGCATCTCGGCGACATAGAGAGGGGCGAGCCGGAACTGCGTCCCTCCCCCCTCCATCCGCTCGAACGCCTTGACCGATGCCTCGAAATGCTTGATGGCTCGATCGCGATCGCCGAGCTTCATGAGCACCCTGCCGTAGCGCAGCCGGGCCTCCATCGTCACGTCGGGGTCGACTCGCGACAGCTTGGAGTCGGTGAAGTAGGCCTTGTAGGTCTCGGCAGCCTGCTCGAGCTGACCGTTGGTCTCGTAGATGTGCCCTATCAACAGTGCGACCAGGTGGGCGTCTTCCCGGCCGGCGAAGTCGGTGGCGTAGGTCCGGTAGTCGGCGATGGCCCGCTCCCATTCTCCTAGCGCGTCGCGGAACAACCCGGCATTGTACAAGGCATCCGCCGTGCCTTCGAACGTCCTGCCGGTATCCCGGGCCGCCAGCGTCTCGTAGTAGTGCGCAGCTTTGTCGTAGGCCGCGATGGACTCGAACAGCCTCCCCAGCGCATCGAGATTCTGGTTCACCAGGTCGCTGGACGGGAACTTGGCCAGCAACTCTTCCCTGAGTTCGATGGAACGGAAAACGTCGCCAGCCTTGAAGGTGTAGTAGGCAGCATTGAACAGCGCCCGGTCGCTGAGCTTGGAAGATGGGAACTCCTGGTAGAACGCAAAGAAGGCTTCGGCGACCTTGGCGTCATCGCCGCTCTTATCCAACGCCTCGAGCTTCTTGAACGATGCCTGTTCGTAGATGTCGCGGAGATCCTTCTTGAACGCTTACCTGAACTCCGGCTTGGCATGGAACAGCCTGGCATACTTGTCGAGCTGCTCCCAGTCCTTGAGCTGGTTGAACGAGTCCAGCACCAGGTTGGCTGCTGCTTCCGCCACGTCTGTCTTGGGGTATTTCTCCG
>JAJRTE010000042.1 GCA_024278455.1 Myxococcota bacterium | reverse complement strand
TTCCGTATCGCCCAACCCGTACACGGAATCAGAACGATACTCGGAATTCCCTCCTCGGCGATCGCCTTCACCCCACGCGAGTACCCCTTCAAACTCTTCTGTGACAAGAATCCTGCGACCGGAGACAGTCGGCGGAACGGGACGGTACACCAGAGTAGCGGATCCAGCGAGTCATTCATGAGGAGGTCGTCATCACGCGGTACGACCCTGCTTGGGCGGAGTCGTTCCGACGCGAAAGGGAACATCTATCGAACATCCGGAAGTGTCCAGAGAGTACGCGGCCCGGAAGATCCGCCTGGCGGCCGCCTCGCCGCGGGATCGAGCAGCGTGCACGCGAGGCAAGACGGAGTCCATCGTCGGTGTGACCGAGGAAGCGAAGCGGTACTACGGACGCCGGTTTCGGTGAATAAAGGTCGCCTCCGCGGTCGTCGTTGATCAGCCGTGCCGCTAGCGGGACAAGGGAAAGAACAGACTGTCCTCGACCGCTCGAGTCGAGAACAGGACGGCGATGTCGGAATGGTCTGCGCGCATGCTCAGGTCTCCTTTTCCAGGACGGTGACGCATTCCACGTGGGCTGTCTGCGGAAAGAGGTCCACCGGTGTCACCCGGGCGACCCGGAACCCGGACTCGACAAGAATGCGAAGGTCTCGAGCCAGGGTGGCCGGGTTGCAGGACACGTAGACCAGGCGTATCGCACCAGTTTCCACGAGGTGCCCGCAGGCGGCCCGCGCGCCGGCTCGAGGCGGGTCCAGCACGATCCGGTCGAATACCTGGCCCTCTTCGAGCAGGCCGGCGAGCACAGCAGGCACGTCTCCGGCGAGGTACCGGGCGTTGATACCGGTTCGTGCGTTGGCCGCGGCGACGGCTCGAGCGTCGATATCGATGCCGACCACGTCGCGGACCCGCCCGGCGAGCGTCGCGGTCAGATTGCCGTCTCCGGCGTAGAGGTCGAGGATGCGATCTTCCGGGCAGGGATCGAGCATCTCGTGGACGAGCCGTACCAGGCGGGTGTTCTGGGCGGGGTTGGCCTGGGCGAAGGCGAGCCGCGGGCGTCCTCGAGGTCCCGGGGGGGCCGTGTCGACATGCAGCGTGACGGGGTGTCTGGGGGACTCGTCGAGGACAGGGCCATTCGCGGTGAGGTGGGACGAACGCGCGTCCCGGCGGCGCACCGGATCGAGTGCAGTTGCCGGGAATGTCTCGAACAGGCCGGCGTCCGGCCCGGTAAGTGCGAGTTCGAGCGCGCCGTCGGCCGTGATGGCCATCTCGATCTGCAAGGGCCGGCGAAGGGGCAGAAAAGGGGCCAGGTGGGCCCGGACCTGCTCGAGCAATCCGTTCAATTCGGGGCGAGCCACCTCGCACCGCTCCACGTCGGCCAGGCGCCTCGAGCCGGAGGCATGGAAGCCGACACGGCGACCCATGGCCATCAGCCGGAGACGGTTGCGATAACCGAACGCTTCCGGTGCCGGCACGATCGGGGCTATGAGCGCCCGGTCGACTCCGCCGATCCTGGCCAGGGTCTCCCGCACGATCACTTCTCGGGCCTCGAGCTGGCCTTCGGTGGTCATGCCCATCCAGGGACAGCCGCCACAGCGCCCGGCGGCGGCGCAGCGTACCGGGCGTCTCGAGGGTGCTGGCCGGAGGATCTGCACGACTTTCCCCCGCATGAACCGGGAGGCATGCCGGTCGACCACGACTCGAGCCCGGTCCCCAGGGAATCCGCCGGACACGAAAAGAACTTTGTTTTCGAGCCGGGCGACGCCGTCCCCGCCAAGCGCAGGCCGTTCCACTTCCACGTCGACGATGAGCGGTGTCCCGGCTTTTCCACGCTTGCGCGCGCCGCGTCGGGGCGGCCGGTGGGTCTTCGTTTTCGTCGATGTTCTGCCCATGGTGGTCCTGTCCTGGCCGGGGCAGCGAGTGGGCGTGCGTATCCATGCGGGTGGAACAGGCGCCACGCCCTCCGGGTGCGCCACCCTCCTGCCCCTCCGGTTTCTCCTGTTTGTCTGGCGGGATACCGGCGCGAACTCGAGCACCGGGGCGCCTTTCCGGGGCTCCTCAGAGCCTCCGCGGACCGTTGCCCCCCCCGTTGACGAGCGCGAGAAGCTGCTGGCGCTCATGTCGACTCAACCGGCCCACGACCACCATCACCAGGTTGCGTGGCTGGAACATTTCGCCAGCAACGGCCTGGATGTCGGCCGCGGAAACCCGTTCGAACCGGGCGGCGGCTTCTTCCAGGGTAGGGGCCGTGTGGTACAATTCGGTCCCGGCGAGCCACGACGCGAGGGCACTCGGGTTATCGATGGCCGATTGCTGGGCGAAGAGCCGTCGCCGGCGAGCGCGTTCCATCTCCTCGGGGCGCACGGGCCGGGCGCGTGCCTCCTCGAGGATGTCCAACAGCTCGCGGACCAGGGGGGCCACTTTTCCGCGCCCCACGGAGGCGTCGATGTCGAACGCGCCAGTGTCGAAGTAACTCTCCAGCCCGCCGTCGATATCGTAGGACATGCCCAACCGTTCGCAGATGGTCCAAGGTATCCGCGCCGCCATGCCGTCGACGAGAACGCTCTCGAGGGCAAGGGCTGCTGGGTGGGAGGGGGAGGTGTGGGCCGGAGCGGGGAAACTCAGGCTCACCTGGACCTGGCTGGCGTCGTGGTCGACGAGGCGATAGCGTGGTCCTCGAGCCGCCGGCGTGACGGGATGGATGGGGAGTGGGTCTCCCCCGGGCAGGCGGGAGAAGAACTTCCGTGCCAGTTCGAGCGCACGGGTGGTCGACACGGCCCCGGCGAAGTAGAGCACACTGTTTCGGGCCGTGTAGAACTGCTTATGATGTTCGGCCAGGTCGTCGCGCGTGAACCGGCGGATGTTACGTTCGGTACCCAGGATGTTCATGCCCAGGGGATGGCCCTCCCACAGAAGTGCCCTCGAGTGGTTCTCGATACTGATATCCTCGCCGTACTCGTCGAGGTCCATGAGGAACTCCTCGAGCACGATACGCCGCTCCAACTCGATATCCCGGAACGCTGGCTCGAGGAGGATTTCGGCGAACAGCTCCGTGGCGCGCTCGAGGGTGTCGGGCGGGACCTGGAAGCTGTACTGGGAGAAGTCCCGGCTGGTCGATGCAGCGATGGGAGTGCCCAGCCGCTCGATTTCCGCGTGCAATTCGAAAGTACCAGGAATCGAACGGGTGCCGCGGAACAGGGTATGCTCGACGAAGTGGGAGATACCGTTGGTCTCTCGAGTCTCGAACCGGGGTCCGGACTTCACGAACACGCCCAACTCGATGGTGTGCAGGTGGGGCAGGGCGATCGTGACGACCTCGAGGCCGTTGTCCAGGATCTGTTTCGAGAATTCCATCACCAAGCCATCATTCGTGCCACCACGTGCCGGTGGCATGCTGGACGCCTGTGCGCCGGCGTGCTGTCCGGAGAAGAGCCTATCGTTCGAACCGGTGAGGCCGGCTCGAGGCAAGAGTCATACCCCACGACACGGCCGCTGTCACCACAATCGTGTTCGCAGCGCCGGAGTTGGTCCGGCACGGCCGGATGCCGGTCGTGGCATCCCGGCTCTTGTACTCGAGCGGGCTACGGAGTCCGGGCGAGGGTGTATACGTCGACCCTCCGGACCGGGCTGTGTCTCAGGGCCGCGGCGCAGGCGTCCGTGGTCGCACCGGTCGTGAACACATCGTCGATCACCAGCACGACAGCGTCTTCGAAGTCGGCAGCATGGCGCGATCGAAAGGCGAAGGCGTGCTCGAGGTTGTCCTGCCGGTCGAATTGGCCGAGCCTGGCCTGCCGTTGTGTCGCCCGCACCCGTACCACAGCGTCCACGAGCGGGATCTCGAGGGATCGAGCGACAGGGCGGGCCAGCAATTCGGCCTGGTTGAATCCGCGGGACCAGAATCGTGTCCAGTGCAGGGGGACGGGCACGATGTGCGTGTAGGAGACGCCAGGGAGCAACGCGGGCAGGGCCTGGGCCATGCGGCGTCCGAGCAGAGCGCCGAGCGCTCGGCGACGGCGATACTTCAAGGCGCGAATCGCCGCGGCGACGTGGTCTTCGTAGAGGTAAAGAGAACGTGCCCGGTCGAAAGACCTGGTACCGCCGGCGCAGTTCGAGCAGATCGTCGTCTCGGCGTCGCCGGGCCCAGGTGCTTCCGTCTCCCGCGGCGGGGAGCCGCCGTCTCCCCCATCCTCGAGGTCGCCGCGAGGCTGGCCGCACACGGGACAGCCGACATCGACTTGCATCCATCCCGATGCGCAGGTGTCGCACAAGACCCTGTCGTGCGACATGCTCGCCATTTCATCGCACAACTGGCACCTGGCGGGCAATGCCAGGTCCAGAACGATGTTCGCCACCTCCCTGAAACCATCCATGGCGACTCCAGAGGCTGCGACCGGCAGGAACGGGGACCGACGGCGAAGGGGTCCGGCCGGTCGCCCTATTCCTTGTGATACGGCTGGCCGTGCACGATCGAGAAGGCCCGGTAGAGCTGCTCGAGCACGATCAACCTGGCCAGTTCGTGGGGGAAGGTCATCTTCGACAGGGACAGGCACTCGTCGGCGCGTTCGAGCAGTTCGGCGTCGAGGCCCAACGGGCCGCCGATCGCGAACGCGATACGAGTACGCCCGCTGTCGCGAAGGTCCTTCATCATCCGGGCCATGGCCAGCGAATCCAACTGTCTTCCGCTGCTGTCGAACGCGATGAGCACGGCGCCGGCGGGGACCCTGGCGAGGATACGCCGGCACTCGAGACGCGCGATCATGGCCGGGTCGGCACCGCGGCGACATGGCTCCGCGCGCACCTCGATGACCTGCACGCGGGCGAAATGCTCGAGGCGGGCGAGGTAGTCGGCGCAGCCATGGCGCAAATAGGCCTTCTTCAATTTCCCTGGTGTGATGAGCGCCAGGTTCATGCGGAAGCCGATCAGGTTGCGGCGCCCGCGGGCTTGGCACCGAGGTCCGCGCGGGTCGCCCGGGCGGAGCCGCCGGGAATCGCGAGCCTCTTCGCATCCGCCCACAAGCCCTCGAGGTTGTAGAACTCTCGCACCGGCTCATGGAAAATGTGCATGATGACGGTGCCATAGTCCATGAGCACCCAGGTCCCGAGGGTGCGGCCATCGACGCTCAGGGGGCGGATACCGGCCTTCTTCGCGGTCGATTCCACCGCGTCGGCGATGGCCTGCACCTGGCGCGAGGAGTTGCCACTGCAAATGACGAAACAATCCGCGTAGGAGACGAGGTCCTCGACGTCGAGCATGACGGGGGCGAGTGCCTTCTTGTCTATGGCCGCTCGGAGCAACAACTCGGCAAGGTCATGAGAGTCTATGTCCGGTCCCTCCCATTGGCAGTCACACGGGCAGAAGGAGCGTTGCACAGGTCCCGGCGCCTTTGTGGCAGCGGGTCTGGCACGCTGGCTCCACCTGCCGTCTCTCACGTTCGAAGTTAGACCCCGTTCTTCCCGGTGTCAACTCGATTCGAGGCTCGACGTGCATCGGCCTGGGCCAGGTGGAGATTGAGGTAGTAGATGAGCAAGCCCTGGCCGGCGAACACGGGCAGAAAAAGCATGGCGAGCTGAAGCGGACTCAGGAAATGTCGAAACAGAGCCTGGTCTGCCAACTTGAATTGGATCGCCCAGTAGGCTTCGAAGATCGGGCCGAGGGCGAAGGTGAGAACCGCGAAGGCGAACAAGGAGAAGTAGGCATAGAACAACGCCAGGCGTTTTTGTGCCCTGCCAGGGGTCAGGAGCATGACACCGATGAGAATGTAGGGCAGCGTGGCGCCCAGGAGGACTGCGGTCAGCACCTCGAAAGGCCTGGGGAACGGGAAACGTCCCAGGGTGAAGTAGTTGACCAAGCTCAAGCCAGCAAACGCGACCCCCGTGAAAGCGGAACCCCATGACATCAAGGCCATCAGCAGGGTTCCGGGATAGGGTTCGTCGTCTGGCTCCAGTGGAACCGGTATGCCGTCGTCCCCTCCTTCCTGCCCCACTTCGCGTGCGGCCTGGTCCAGGAGTTCACGTGCCAGTTGGCGCACCGGTCTGGATGGGTCGTTCTCGAGGCGACGCAACGCCCGGATCAGATCGGCCGACCAATCGACCTTCGCATCGCGAATGGCGACGAGGGCTTTGTATCGCCGGGCTTCTTCCTCGTCGTCGAGCCGTTTCAATACCTCCTGCACATCGATTCGTTCTGACATGTCCAGGTACCTCCCGAGCCGTGGCTGCCACCGATGAGGGGCCTGTGGAACCGAGCCGGTGCCAGGGCTTCCAACCCAGGTCCATTTCGCTCCCATCATACACCGTTTGCCCGGACTGTCCAACGCCGCCAGCCAGCGCCATCTGCCCTGAGATCGGTCTCGATTGTCGGGCCCGGTGGTTGCTTTCTGATCGAGTTGCTGAAATGCGATGAAGCCACCCCTGTCGCTCACTCCGGGTGCCACCCCCCAAAGCAGGCGTTGCCAACCCCGCCGTCGTGCCTGTGCCCGTACTCGTGCCTGTATTACTCGTGCTCGTGCTCGTACTCGTGCTCGTGCACGTGCCCCCCCTCGTACCCCTCGTGCACGTGCCCCCCCTCGTATTGCTCGTGCTCGCGCCCCTCCTCGTATTACTCGTGCTCGTGCTCGTACTCGTACTCGTGCTCGTGCCCCCCCCCCTCGTACCCCTCGTGCACGTGCCCCCCCTCGTATTGCTCGTGCACGTGC
>JAJRTE010000041.1 GCA_024278455.1 Myxococcota bacterium | reverse complement strand
GAACCTGGTTGCGAAGGCGAAGGGTCCTTATGCCCGGGAGGTGCAGAGCCTGTTCGTCAAGGCCGACGTGCCCTATTCCGTGGACCTTCCCTGGTGCGACTACCTCGAACTCAACGGCATCATCACCCCGGTTGCGGCCCCGGAACCTGCCGGGGCGCCCTTCGTGTGCGCGTTCGCCTCCCCGTTCGTGCAACGGCGTATCTACCACGCCTTTTCACAACAGGTCGCTGCGGCCTACCAGGACGTGCCCGCCCTGGACGGTGCGGACATGCTCGAGGAGGTGTTCACCCCTGGCCGGCTTGACGTGGCGGCGCTGCTGGAGCGGTACAAGGCCTACCTGGAGCGTCTGCGGCAACGGGGGCGGGACCCGTTCCGGGACCAGCCCCTCCGGGCCGACTTCCAGCTTCCCGAGGCGGTGGGCCATTTCCACCTCTACGCCTGGCTCCTCCAGGCGGTGGGGAAGGTGTGCGTGATCACGCCGGAGTTCCCGACCGGGAACGGCAAGGTGGACCTGCGTATCCGGTGGGAAGAGACCACGGCCCTTCTCGAGGTCAAGAGTCTCGGCGCCGCGTGGGAGGTTGCCGGCGCCCGTGTGCAGGTGGCGCGGTACGCGCGGCAGCAGGGGCTGGACGAGGCGACGCTGGCGGTCTTCGTGCCCACGGAGAGGCCGGAAGCGGTGGCGAAGGTCGAGGGCACGGTGGGAGTGGAGGGCGTCGAGGTGCATCTCGTGGCGATCCCGTGGCGGCCGTAGGAGACGGGCGCCTGGTCCAGGTGGCGATGGAGGCGGCCGCTGCCGTCGCGCCCCTGATACGACCGTTCGCAAAGGCATTCTGGCCGGGTTGAGCGGCTGGCCGGCACCTCCGGGAAGCCGGAACGTTCGCGATGGAGGTCGCCCCGAACAGTAATCCTCCTGGCGCACGAGCGGTATGTGAAACAATCCTAACAGTACGTCGGCTTTACTTCTCCCGGTGCGTGACTATCCTATGTACTCGTCGTGTTCTGTTCCGCGTATCGAAGCGACGCGGGCGCTCCCGGCGTGGGCGAAGAGACATGCCGGAGGCCCGGAGCCGATCGCGTGGGTCGCATGGATTTGGCGGTTGTCGCATGCGTGCCGGCCTCCGGGCCAGCGCTTGTCACATCGAGGAAGGGTGATGAAATCACGGAGATACCTGTTGGTTGGTCCGGCGCTGGTCGTGATGGGCCTGTTGCTGATGTCGGCTCCTCGAGTTCGATCGGGTTCGGAAGGCGCTGTCCAGGCGATCACCACGGTCGACGAACTGAAGACCTTGCTCGAGGCGTCTCCGGGCCGACTGCTCATGTTCGATCTGTACGCTGACTGGTGCGGGCCTTGCAGGATTCTCTCCCCGATGATCGAGGACATCGCGGCGGAACGGAAGGACCTGGTTTCGGTCTACAAGATCAACGTGGACCAGAGCCCGGAACTCGCCTCCGTGTTCGGGGTGAACGGGATTCCGTTCGTGGTGTTCGTCAAGGACAAGAAGCCGGTTCACGCGCTCAGTGGCGTGCAGCCTCGAGCCAGCTACATCCGGGCGATCCAGTATTTCGCGGGAGACGGCAAGCCGGGAACGGACAAGGATGCCCCGGACGGGAAGCTGGTGAACGGGATCCGGGTGATCCGGTTATCCACCGCGACATCGCCTGAGAGTCTCTACGTGTACAAGGGGGAGGAGGTCGAGCTTGTCATCGAGCATGTGGACTTTCCCTATTCGGTGCACATTCCCGCGTTTGGCGTGTCCGCCGATGCCACGGTGGGCAAGGACCTGGAGATCCGATTCAAGGCGCGCGAGGTTGGGACGTTTCCCATCTATTGCAACGGGCAGTGCCCGAGTGGCGACGGGGCGCGCTATGGCAAGATAGTCGTCATGCCCTACAAGGCCGCGGGAGGGGGCGACTACCGCGAGTTGTCGGCAGCGGATGCCCGTGAACTCATCGCCGACGCCTCCCCGTTGATCCTCGACGTGCGTACCCCCAACGAGTACTACCGGGGGCACATACAGGGGGCGAAGCTCCTGCCGTTGCAGCAACTGGAAGGGCGGATTTCCGAACTGGCCGACTACAAGGACAGGCCTATTCTCATCTATTGCCGGTCAGGAAACCGGAGCGTGGTCGCGTCGGAGATCCTCGTGCGGCACGGGTTCAAGAAGCTCTACAACTTGACGCACGGCGTCATCGACTGGCGCCGGAGCGGGCTGAACCTGGTGGAGTGACACGGGCGTTTTTTTTCGAAGGGGCCTGGAGTCAGCGGCGGCGGAGACGTTTCCGCGCGCGCAGCCACACCGGCGCGAGGCCGATGCCGAGGAGGAGCGCCAGCCCTCGCACGGCCGATGCCGGCGCGCCCGTCGCGCAGCAGCCCACGCAGACCTCGACGTCGTCCGTGTCGGTGTAGCCCAGGTCGTCGGCCACCTCGAGGGTGAAGCTGTGGGTGCCCGTCGGCAACGGCCCGAGCACCACGACCGGATCCTGTCCCAGCACCTGGCCCGTGTCGTCGAGCCAGGTGTAGGTCAGCGGACGGTAGTCGGGATGGTAGGAATTGGTCCCATCGAGCACGACGGGATCCTCTGGTGCGATGTCCTGGTCCTCTCCGGCGTCAGCGACCGGCGCCAGATGGCGGCAGGCGAGGCCGGCCTCGGCGGTGCCTGTGGGTACCAGAACGACGCCGGCGTAGGGCTCGAGGGAGACGGTCACGGTTCCCTCGGAGACATGGTAGGTGTTGCCTTCCTCCGAAGCGTCGCTGAGCACGTCCACCAGGCTTGCGGCGTCAGGAATGTCCAACAGAGCCACGTTGAGCGTGACGTCGTGGGGCAGGGTATCGCTGTTGATGGCCGCCGCCACCTGCCCTGACGTATCGAAACGGCCATAACCGTAGGACCGTGCCCCGTCGTCGACCGCCAGGGTCACGAAGGATCCCGTCCGCAGGGGCGAATAGGCTCTCCGGAGGCACATCAGTTGGCGAGTGAGGCGCCAGGTGGCCAGTTCCGGCGAATCAGGGTCCGCCGTATCGAACACCTCCCAGGGGAAGGGGGCGCGTCCCATGTCCTGGTCCTCGCCCTTCACCAGCACCTCGTCGCCATAGTAGATCATGGGAGCGCCGGGCAGTGTCGCTTGCAGGAAGAGGGCCGCACCAACCGGACCTTCGGCCCCGGCTCGGCTCGCGAAGCGTGCGGTATCGTGTGTTCCCAACGAGTTTTGGCTGCTGAACACTGCCGGGGCGGGGTAGACGCGTCTCTCGGTAGCAAGGTGGCTGTCCAGGGCGGAAACGCTGTTTGGGCTACCGGGAGATAGCGCGCCAAAGTCCCCGGTACACTCGCCGGGGTCGTTGTGGACCCCCTTTCCTGTAAGAAAACAGCTTATCGGTTGACCGAAGTAGTAGTAGTTCATCACGCCGTCCCCCGCGTAGGCCTCGAACCAGTCTCGAGAATCCTCCCAGATTTCCAGGGATACGTACTTGTCCTCTCCCAGTGCCTTGCTCGCTGTGCGGATTCCGACGGACACGCTCATGTCACCACGCACCTTGCTCTCACAGGCGTCCTGGGCGGGATCGGTGAAGTAGCCGAAGTCGCCGGGCACGTCGAGGCGCTGCCCATCGAGTCCTTCGGAGATCATCTGTCCGTCGGCGAGCCATTTTCCGGCCTGGGACTCCGCTGCCATCTGCGGGTCGGCAGCGCTTGCGCCGCCGTACAGCCACACTCGAGGCTCCGAGTCCGGGTCGATGCCGTAGTCGATCTCCGGCATGAATTCCAACCCCCACCAGCCGCAGGCATGGGCCACGGATTCCTGTGTGTCGTCATCGTGGTCCACGTTGTACCCGTCGGGAGCAATCCAGATGTGGAACCAGTCACGGTAGGGGCTCTCGCAGCCGGCGGGGTTGCCCAGGTAGTCCAGGAGATAGGCCTGCTCCCAAGCGCCGCACGTGTCGGGGTAGGGATCGATCCCGGACACCGATTCGCCGTCGAAATCCGGGTTCAACCAGAGATTGTAGAACCGTCCCTGCTCGGAAACGTGGTTGTACACACCGTCGAAGACCACTCGCATGGCGCGAGCGTGCGCGTTCGGCACAAGCTCCATCAGGGCCTCGTTCCCTCCGAACCGTGGATCGACTTCGTCGTAGTCCATGGTGTCGTACTTGTGGTTGGTCGGGGAGCGGAAGATCGGGTTGAGATAGAGAGCGGTGACCCCCAGGGACTCGAGGTAGTCGAGCTTTCCCGTGATACCCTGGATGTCCCCGCCGAAGAAGTCGCACGAGTTGCCGGCCGGGGGGTCCGACCAGTCGTCATGGACCATGCATGACCCCTTGGGGTCGTCGGGCAGGCCGATGGGCTGGTAGGGAACACAGTTCGAGTCGTCGGCGGGCAGTGCTGGCAGGTAGTCCAGGTAGGGGAGGCAATCGTCCGGGTAGACGAAGTTGTTGGACGGGTCACCGTCGGCGAACCGGTCGGGGAAGATCTGGTAGAACACGGCGTCTCGAGACCAGGGAGGTGTATCGAAGCCCGGCAGGAGCATGAAGTCGAACTGCCAGCGGTCGGGATCATCGTGCACGCCCCTGGCCCACCATGCGTCGGTGTCGGCTCCGGCGTCCAGGTAGGCGGTGTCGGAGCCGTCCTCGAGAATGAACCGGTACCACACGCGCGTGGTGTGTGGACTCTCGGGAATATCGAGAGTCGCGCTCCAGGTGTCGTACCGGCTGCCGGGGGTTGGGGGGAGCTTTTCGGCGGGCAGGTACTGTTCCGTATCCGGGCCGCTCAGCCAGACACGGCATGTCACTGCGGAAAGATCGTCGCGAAGTGTGCGGACACGGAGTTTGAGGCGGTCCCCATCGCCGAACGCCATGGACGGCGCTCGAGGATAGACAACGAAGTTCGGCGTCGTGTCGCTGTAGACGCCCTCCCATTGTACGGTGTCATCCAGGGCTGCGGCCTGCCCGGGAGCGGGCCACGATACCAGGGCCAGCAAGGTTGCGAGCAAGGCTGTATGGCCCATGCCCGCGCATCTCGAACTCGCGAGTCGGATCATCTGCTTTCGCTCCTGTTCCGAGACGTGTTCTCGGCAGATTGAACTTCGGGCGCGGACAGGCTAGAATGCCACTGGAAGGTCTGCTTCCAGCCTGCCCCCATTTCGCCGATGGGGGCGCCCGTGACGCCTTTGTGGGGTGCCACTCCGCAGGGGCGTTGCTTCTCCTCTCGAGTTCTTCCGGGTCCACCTTGCCGGGGGGACGCCCGGCCCGGGGGGGCGCCCGGGGATTTCTCGTTGTCGTCCTCGAGGCGCGGTGCACCGGTGCCCCGCCGGCGTGTGGGCGCGCCCCCGGGTATCAATGCACCGTCGGATCCAGGTCGTCCCTGTCATAGTGTGCCGGGTCGACAGCCTGAGGTGCTTCGTCGAGCGTTCCGGGCCAGAAGTAGTCGGGGAAGCCGTCACCGTCGAGATCCCAGGCGTCGCCGGCCGGACCGCCGAAGCAACCCATCGATGCCGGGGACCCGTCCGGATCGATGTCTCCCGGGGTGCCGCTGTCCGGCAGTGGCGACTCGCGAGCCAGGTGCAGGTCCGAGCCTTGTGGATCAAAGTACAGAAAGAGAGGGTCGACGGCGAGGTTGGAGTCGGGGAGAACGGCTGATGTGCCCGTCGAGCCGTCGAATGTGTTGCCAGAAAACGACGACACGGCCTCGTCGTTGTAGAAGTCGTTGTACTGGATCCCCCCCGGGTCGGGATCTCCGTAGCCGTCATCGTGAAGGCACAGGTTGTAGCCGGCATTGAAGGCGACAATGCTGTTCTCGATGATCGGCCGTGTATACGCATCATGAAGGCACAAGCCGGCACCATCCGCGGTGGTGTTGCCGACGATGGTACAGTAACGCAGGAAGGGTACCGACATCCAGACTTCGAGTCCGCCGCCCTCCATGCCAGCGCTGTTGCCGCTGATGACACAGTTGACGAACGTCGCGCTCGAGCCCGTCCGTTCGCCCCCGGTGTTGTCTCCCAGGATGGCACCTCCACCGAACACTCTGGCGTAGTTGCCGGCGAAAACCGTGTTGTTGAATGTCGCGTTGGATTCGCAAAGGAATGCGCCACCGCCGTCGCCGCCGAGGGGATCCCAGTTTGTCGATTCCTGCTCCAGGTCTGCCGGGTTGAAGGCGGAGTTGTAGAGGACGCGGGTATCGTGGACCAGCGCGTCCGAGCCGGAGGTCAGAAGCAGCCCGCCCCCGTAGGTTGCCAGGTTGTCTTCGACCAGGCTGCCGATGAGTTCGGGGCGGGCCTCCTGGGTCGCATGGAGACCTCCGCCACCGATGGCCGAGCACATCGCGCCCTCTGCGTAATGGGCGCCGGACAGGGCGATGTTGTTGGAGATGCGGCAATTCTCCAGGCGGGGGGCTCCTGCTTCCACGTAGATGCCCGCGCCCGAAAGGGCCGTGTTGTCACGAATGACACACCCAAGGATCCGGGGACTGGATCGCACCACGAAAAGGCCTCCCCCGGGACCTTGCGCGTTTCGTGCACCGGCGATCGTCAGCCCATCGAGCACGATGTCGTATTCGGAGAGGTCCTCGAGGCGGAACACGGGGGCACTGCCCGCCCCACCTTCCTCGCCGGGGCCGACAACGGTCGCCTCGGCAAAATGGGTCGAAACGAGGGAAACGTCTCGAGGAGGGACCCGGATGTCCGCCTCTGCATAGTGGCCGGGGAACACCCATATCGTGTCGTTGTCGCCGGCGGCGTCGAGGGCAGCCTGGATCGTGTCGAACGTGGCCCGCGATGTGCTCAGGGAAGTCACTGGGCCGACGCTCGGCTGGGGTCCATCTCCACCGCCGCAATCCTGGTCGATGACGTCCCCTGGCGGATCTTCGGCCCCTGGGTACACGTCATTGCGCGCATCGTCGCAATCGCCTCGAGAAGCGACGAATCCGTCAGCGGCGGCGCACGTTGCCATGCCTTTTTCATCCCCGAAGCCGTCGCCGTCCTGGTCCTGGAACCAGTAGGCCGGGAAACCCTCGTCGGCCAGACCGTCGCAATCGTCGTCACGGCCGTTGCACGTTTCGGGGGCGAACGGGTAGGCATCTGGGTCGGCGTCGTTGCAGTCGCCGGGCGTGGCCGAATGGCCGGGCACCGGACTGCACGACAGGACGAAAGCCGTCGTCACGCCGAATCCGTCTCCGTCCGCGTCCTGGTACCAGGCCTGGTCCTGTGTGTCGTCCACAGCGCCGTTGCAGTCGTCGTCGACGCCGTTGCAGGTCTCGATCCGCCCGGGATGGACGTCGGCGTTGCCGTCGTCGCAGTCCCCGGCAGGCGTCTCCACACCGGCTTCCATCGAGTCGCCGCAATCCGCGTCCAGGGAGACCACTGTGGCTGGCGTATCGGGTCGATAGCCGTCCCCATCGGCATCGGGGAAGCAGGTCTCGAAGCTGTCGCAGTCCTGATCGATACCGTCGCCAGGGTATTCGTTGGCGCCGGGGTTGACGTCTGGATTTGCGTCGTCGCAGTCCCCGCGCGTCGTGGCGTAGGCAAGGCTCGCCGTCGATGGGTCGGCACAGGCGGATACGGGTGATGCGCCATCGCTGCCGTACCCGTCATGGTCGCGATCCGGATAGTAGTCGGTCAAACGCGCGCACGGGACGATGATGGTCGCAGGATCGCATGCCGCCAGCGCGGGCAAGCAGAACAGAAGGGAAAGCAGCGGTGCGAACCGCCTCGCACCAACTGGGGCCCAGGGTGTCCTTGCTCGTTGCAGAGTTGTTGTCACCATCGACCAGTACGCATGGAACCGTTGTTTTCGAGGATGATGTGTCATGGCTTCGCTCCTTCGAATCATCCCCATGGGGCGTACTGTGTGCCATGGGAAATCATTGTGCCCCGCATGGGTCCCCACCGTTCGCCCGGTCACGAACCGCCGGTTTCGCGTGCGACGCCTTCAGGACTATGGCGGCCTTGGCCCCGCGGCCGGTCCGCGGGAGGCCTCCGGGCCCTCCATGCCGGCATGGTCGTCCAGGTAGGGCTCGAGGACGCGCACCACGTCTCGTGGCACACCGGGTCTGTTCAGCGTCGCCTGGAAGAGGGATCGCGCGTGCTCAGGGTCTTCCTGCTCGACACACATCGCCCACGTGGTCACGGCCGAAAGAGGTGCGCCGGCCACGTCCTCGCACAGCAGATCGAGGTAGGGCAGTGCGCGGGGGCATCCACCTGACTCGTGAGCGATCCTGCTGGCGAAGTCCAGTACCATGGTGCGGTCGGGTGCATAGCCATCGCGCAGGTACTTGTCGGCGGCTTCGAGCGCCTTCGCGGTGTCGCCGATTGACAGGTGGGCCTCCATTTCGAGGAGCAACAAGCGACCAGCCACCGGGCTTCCGTCGGTCGCGATTCGGCTCGCCCGTGAGACGGCGTCGAGGATCTCTTCCGGAGGCCCGCCATCTGCCCACCTGGCGGTGGCCCAGCGCAACGCCGCACCGGCGCCGCTGAAGCAGGTCCGGGTGGCACCTGCCGGCACGATGACCGGTTCCTCGCCGGCGCAGGTGATTTCGACACGCCCTCGCCGGACCTGGAGATGGGTCCCGATGACGTTGTGTGTGATCGCGAAGCGCGTCCCCAGCACCCTTCCCGTGGCGTCCTTCGTGCGGAACTCGAGGGTGATCCCCCGGTTTGGTGGGACGTCCAGGGTGATGTCGCCCCTGTCCCAGTCGATTTCCACGGCAGAGCCGGTCCCCCGCAACGTACCTCGCCCGCGAAAAGTGGCCTCGATGCCTGACGGGAGCCGGAGCGTCCGGTGTTTGGCGATGCTCTCGAGGGGGAGGACCAGTAGGGCGGCGCTGGCGCTTGCTGAAGGAGCCATTGGCTTCCCGGCACATTGGCTGTCGTTGGTGTCCGAGGCGACCCGAGTCTCTGGCTTTCCGGCGTTCTCGTCCGCAGAAGACGCTTCTGGTACCGTTGCGCCGGCCTGCATGACCGAGAATGGCACCGGGGTAGGCTCCGAAGCACCATCCATTCCCGGACCGACGTTCTCGAGTCGAAGGAGCCCGACCCACGCGACAACAGAGAAGGCTGCTCCTGCCGCAGGGACGAGGAGGAACCACGGCACTCCGCCGCCGCGGCGGACCTTGGGGCGGTTCTCGAGACGGCGTCTGAGCCTCGTGATGTCCTCTGGGTCTGGAACCTGCTCCCTGGCGTATGCTTCGAGTGTCTTGCCGTGTCTCCACGTATCCATGTCAACCTCGCTCACGGATCGCCCTGCCGCCTTCG
>JAJRTE010000040.1 GCA_024278455.1 Myxococcota bacterium | reverse complement strand
CTCGTTGGACATGCGGTAGCAATCGTCATCCTGGTGCCGCTGGATGTCCGCGAGGGTGAACGTGACGCCGCACCCGGCGTATGCGTCGTTGAACACCCGGAGCTGGGCTTGAACCTGGGTGTCGGAAACGTTGCCGATGGTCCCGGCGTCGTTCATCATGATGTGGAATACGACAGGGACTTCGAACTGGGCCGCGGCTCCATCGGTGCGCATGAGCGATTGGAAGGCATTCTCGACGGCCTCCGCTTCGGCCTCGCCTAGATCCCGGGTGCCACACCGGGCACCGGAGTCCGTAAAGGCCTGGTGGCTCTCGAACCAGGTGTCTCCGATGACGAAACCTCGTTCCTGTAGCGGTCTTGCCTGGGCCAGAAGGGTGAACCCGCCTATCAACATTGCGGAAACGGCCAGGGTACCCATGGTCGACACTTTCATCTTGGACCTCCATCTGCTGAACTGGCCGGCCCCACCATGGCGCCAGCGGTCTCCATTATCCTGGTAGCTCGTCCAGGTTCGCAAGTCAAAACGCCCCCCCGGCATGCCCCGGTCTCAACCTGGCGAAACTCTCGAGAAACGCCGCTTCGGCCTCGAGAGGCGCCATCGGTTCGATGGGCCGGGACAACGGCTCGGGAAGCTCTTCCCATCTCCTGATCGGCACCTGCATGAGATCTCTTGCCTCCGTGGCCAGCAGCACGTCGTCCGCCCATTCAACGATGCGGTCCCGGGTCGCGCCGTCAAGTCCGAATCGTGCAAACACCACCTCTTGGAGCCGCCGCTCGGCCTCGAGATAGAAGGCCATGCCGGGTTCCACCTTCAGCGGGCGCGGAAGGTCGGACAAGTAGGCCTCCGAAGCATCGTGGAGCAATGCCTCGAGCGCCGATCCAGGCTCCACGCTCTCCACCAGTTCCGCTACCAGCACACTGTGCTGCGCCACACTGTAGTAGGCACGACAGTGACCGTTGAACCGACACTGCATCGCAAGTGCATGGGCGATATCCTCGATCCGGATCTCCTCCGGGCGAGGGTCCAGCGGCCAGAAGCAGATCCCGGAGAAGGTCTGGATCCACTGTCCCTTGCGATTAGGATCGTCCATGCGTCCTCCGCCAAGCGCCTCGAGCCCTCGCAACGCTCGAGCCCCCGCCTTCAGTTCGAACCGCCCTGATCCGCGTCCGTGGCCACGAACGGCAGGAGGTAGGGATCGGCCACGCCGAACGAACGGGATACCCGGTCCCCACCCCGGCGATCGTGCACCATGATCCTCCCCTTCTGCGTGACGTAGAGCGTTCGCCGATCGTCCGGCCGTATGCCGAACGCGACGGCTGTCGGGCGCTTCAGCTCCCCGGGGATCAATGTTGCAATCCACGTGCCATCCGGTCTCACCATCCGGATCTCGTCTGCATTGTAGAGACAGACCAGAAGGTTCCCATCTGCGTCCAGGGCCATGTCGTCCACGATGGGAAAACGTGGACCAGGGAGATCGAAGTCGATCAACAGGGAGGGATCCCCCTCGTACAGGCCCCCCTCCCCACGCTCCAGGTAGTGGACCTTGCCGGCAAGGGTTCTCGAAAAATACAGCCGCCCCCGCTCCCGGTCGATCGCAATGCCGTTGATACCACTCATGCCTTCCACGACCGCAGTGACACCGGCGGCCGCTTCCGGCGTCTCCTCGCTGCGCTCGATACGCCACAGCGCTCCCTTGCCGGGCAGGTAGAAGCCGAAATCCGCCGCGTACAGGGTCCCATCGTCGTCGAACCGTAGCCCGTTCGGGGCCTTGATCGTGCCTTCCAGGTAGACCGACCACGGAAACCCGGCTGTTTCGATGTCGATACGCAGCACGCGCGTGGTGCGGTGGTGGTAGCAGACGGTGTAGAGGCACCCGTCCGGGCCGATCGCGACCCCGCCGAAACTCCCTTCCACATCGATGATGTCACGCTGCACTCGAGCCACGGCGTTTTGCGCGTCGAACGTAATGAGGTGGAGCCCGTCGCCGCCGGTGACGAAGAGACGTCCATGCGTGTCGAAGGCCAGGTTCTCCGCGTCGTAGATCTCTTCTGCCAGCACCTACGAGGCCAGGGGGATGATCTCGAGGGTCTCTCCGGCAACGGCGAGACCGTGAACGGCGACAGCGATCAGGGAGAAAAGCACGGTAGATGTGTGACGCATGGAGATCTCAGCCTCGAGCAGGCTCTCGTCGTTCGGGTTCGGCAAGGCACTGGTTTCTGTACCTCAGTCGTAGAGGAATGTCGACAACAAGACTTCCGTCGACGCGGGTTGAACACGCACGCTCAGATCGATGGCCAGCCGGAAGGCGACCTGCCACCGGACGTGTCCCTCTGCTTCCCACGTCGATCGCGGTCCTTGCCAGGGGAGCCACAGCCACCGCCCCGTGGCCAAGGCGACCAGCGTATCGCACGGCCGAAATCGCACGCCGGCGCCAGGACCAACGCCCAGCCACACCGGCATGTCGGCCCAGCCTCGCAGCCCCGGTCCGGCGAAAAGGGCGGTGTCTCCCGTCACGTACAGAACCAATCCGTCGTGGGCAAGGGAAACAGCCCCCCCTCCCCCGGTCTCGGCGGTCGCCACCGTGCACGCTCGACAGCCGGCGTCGCGCAACGTCGTCGCTCCTGCGCTGAAGTGCCACGAAGCGTCATGCTCGAACCGGGTGACCGGGTTGAGCGACCAGACGTTCACCAGCGAAAACCTCTCCAGGCCCAGCCTGTTGTCGTCGCCCAGGTCGAAACGGACTCGAGCCG
This sequence comes from Myxococcota bacterium, assembly GCA_024278455.1. Classification (GTDB taxonomy): domain Bacteria; phylum Myxococcota_A; class UBA796; order JAJRTE01; family JAJRTE01; genus JAJRTE01. Next base: position 80,530 of record JAJRTE010000040.1, on the reverse strand, counting down.
GCAGGAACTCGAGGTGGAATGTTTCGGGATACCCGGCCGGGGGGTCGCCCAGGTCGTGGAGCGCCGGCCGGAAGTCGTATTGCAGAAAGAACGTGCCGCTCGAGTAGACGCCCAGTCCGATTCCCAGCCTCGAGGGGCCGTGGGTGAGGTGGACCGGAGCACTGGCGGGCGACACCTCGAGCACGGGGCTGGACACACCCAACGCTGCACGGCGCACGAGAAGGGCCTGCTTGAGCGCCGCGGCGTCCGAGCCAGGCTCGAACACGAGTTCGTCCGCGAACCGCAGGTCCACGAGGTCGAGCGCGGTGTCGAGCACACGCACCTACTGCTCTGCCTCGAACGCTGCGGGCAGCACCGTTCCGGGGTCGGAAACCAGGGACAGGACGGCTCGAGCCTCCTGGCGGGTCATCCCGGCCGCTCGAGCACGGAATTGGGTTCTCAAGGACGGGCGGTAGTGCACGCCCGTGACCAGCCCGTCCACGGCCTCGAGCACCTTCACCGTGTCCGCGGGCAACACGAACGATTTCAACCCTTCCAGGAGGGAGAGGTCGGGCAGCACGGCGTCGATGGCGCCCAGGATGTGGTAGGCGCAGTTCTCATCCAGGTAGAAGTAGTCGAAATGGGTCCAGCCCAGTTCCCAGATGTGGTCGACCAGGGCGTCCATCTGCCGCTTCTCGAGCGCCAGTTGGTATTCCCAGATGTCCCTCGATTCGTAGTCGCTGTATTCCCGAACCTTGTAGTAGTAGGGAATCCTGTGGAACCGACCCGGAAACCGGCCGGTGAGCCCCTTGACCACGTAGGCCAGCGAGTTGCGCGTGTCCACGTCCGCCGAGAAGTCGATGGCGAAGTCCAGCAGGTCTCTCCGCACCCCTCGCACCAGGCTGCCCGCCCGCTCTATCCGAAGGAAGGTGTGCCCGAACGCCGACGCTGGATTGTTGAGATAGTAGGACGAAAAGACCAGGTCCACACCGGTGACCGACATGGCCTGCCGGAATTCCTCGAGGCCTGGACAGACCACCTGCGGGAGTTCCTCCTGGCGGATGCCGAGGACATCCTCGAGGAAGGCGAGCCGTGCCGGAAAGCGGCACAAGGGGTGGGGCAGGACCCGCCAGGGGGCGATCGCCGCCGACACGGGACGGCGCTCTGAACCGGGCCCCTCGACGGCCTCCCCGCCAGGGTCCTCAGCACGACCGGCTGCCGGCAGCCAGTCCGGGGTCTGCACCCATTCCCGCGAGAAGAACGCCCTGATGGTGGCCTCGAGTTCCGCGGCGGGGTCGTGCTTGCCGTCTTCTTCGGCCAGGAAAAAGGCCGGCCCATCGGCCTCGCTCTTCCAACCTCCCCAGAGTGTCGGACGCCAGTGCCCGAGCCCGAGCCAGGCGGCCGAACGAGCGAGACCGGCTACCCTGGCCTGAAGCACGAGTGCGTCCACACGCCCCGCCCCAGGGTCCGCCGCGGCGGTCGACGCCGGCACTCCGGTCGCGGCGGCCAACACCACGAATGTCTGGACCAGTAGGTACATGCACCTGACGACATCGTGCGGAAGACGCGCATGGGCGAAAGAGCGGGGGGCCACCCGGCCCCCCATTGGCATGTTCAGCGTTGGGAGGCGGAACTCAGCCAATATCGGTACACTGGAGCGCCGGGTCGCTCAGCGTGGTCATGATGGCGTCGCTGACCGCATCGGCCGGCACGGACTGGTCAGGAAAAATCGCGGTGTAGTGCTGCTGGAGAGTCGCGCCCACGGCCGCATCGTCAGCGCACCCGGCCAGGGCGGACAGGCTCGAGAGCGTTTCTCCGCTGCCTCGAGCGATGTCCTTGGCGAGCGCCTCGCGGTTGGCCTCGATGAACACTCTCGCCCCGACCGTGTCGAGGGCACCCTCGCCACAGTTCAAGGTGCCGAACGTGATACCCAGGGTCTGGTTCCCGAAAAAGCCATTCGTCGTGGCCGCGAAAACCTGCACGAAGCCTCCCTCATCACCGAAAAGGACCGAACCCAGCCCACAACCCGCCGCGCCATAAGTCGTCTCGGTCGCGCTTGCCGAACTCGAGGACGCCAACGCAATCATACCTGCCGCCACAACATGGAAAACGCTCTTCACACTAACCTCCATTGCCATGTTCATCGTGTACCCCACCCCGGAGCACCAGCCCCGGAGCCATTTCCCCACTCATACCGGACTCCTGGACGCACGTCAAGCCCGGTAGCTGCTTTTTCCGCTACTTTCGCTTGCCCTCGGCCGAACTCGGTGATAGGTTGCCCGGAATCTCTCGCAGGCGGAGATACCGGCTTTTTTCAATCCGGAACAGGGAGCCAAGCATGAGCAAGAGTGTACTGGTCACCGCGACCCAGCGCGGCAGTGGAAAGAGCATGGTGGCGCTCGGGCTTGTGAACGTGCTCGAGGCGAATCTCGGCAAGGTGGGGTTTTTCAAGCCGATAGGGCAGAAAGGCGTGGACGGCATGGACCCGGACGTGCGGCTCATCAAGGAAAGCCTCGGCCTCGAGTTCTCGCTCGACGAGATGGTCCCGGTGACCATGGACGACGTGTCGGAAGCGTTGGCCAACGGGACCTACGACCAGCTCCTGGACAAGATGCTCGAGGCGTTCGAGCACATCAGCGACCAGTGCGACTTCGTGGTGTGCGAGGGCACCGACTACTTCGGCACCATGGCGGCGCTCGAGTTCAACATCAACGCGGACCTGTCCAAGAACCTGGCGTCCCCGATACTGCTCGTCGCCAATGCCTCGGGGCACGACGCCAACAGCGTTCGCGACGAGGACCGGTGCGAGATGATTTGCGAGGCGATGATCGAAAACGTGTCGCTGATCAAGGAAAGCCTCGATGAGCAGCACAGCGAACTATTCGGCGTCATCGTGAACCGGGTGGCCCCCCGGGTGTTCGATGAGGTTCAAGCCGTCCTGGCTGAGCAGTTTCGTGCCATCGGGGTCAAGCTCCTCGGCACGATCCCCCGCAACGACATACTGGCGAAGCTCCGGATCGAGGAGGTTGCCGCGGCGTTGGGAGCGGAAGTGCTCAGCGGCCGGGAACGTCTGAACGCCCTTGTGCAGGACGTCAAGGTGGCGGCGATGAGCCTGGAAAACGTCCTCGCCCGGGTGCCTCGAGGCGCGTTGCTCCTGGTTCCGGGAGACCGGGAGGACCTCCTCATCGGACTGGCCGCGGCCTACATGTCCCCGACGGTCCCGAGCCCGGCCGGCGTGGTGATGACCGGCGGCGTGCTGCCTCGAGACAATATCAAGAAGTTGTTCCTGGACATGACCGAATCGATGATGCCCGTGTTGCGCGTGGACACGGACACCTACGAAACGGCCATCAGGATCAGCCAGGTGGAGCCCACGTTGGCCGCGCATCAGCGCATGCGTATCGAAATGGTCAAGAGCCTCGTGGAGCGCCACGTGGATGTGGAGGAACTCTTGGCGAGCAGCGTGGTGGAGCCCAGGACGCAAAAGCTCACGCCCAAGCAGTTCATCCATCGGATCGTGGAGATGGCGCGCAAGGATCGCCGCCGTATCGTGCTGCCCGAGGGCGAGGAGCCACGCATTCTCAAGGCCGCGGAGGTGCTCGTTTCCAGGGGAATCGCGGACCTCACCCTCCTCGGCGACGTCCAGGCGATCGACCGGGCCATCACCCGCCTCGATCTCAAGCTCGATGCCGTCCAGAAGCTCGATCCTGCAAAATCGGAGCACCGCGAGCCGTTCGCCAAGCGCTACATGGAGTTGCGTGCCAAGAAACACCCCACCTGGGAGCTAGCGCTCGACATCATGGCAGACCCCACCTACTTCGGCACCATGATGGTCCACGAGGGATTCGCCGACGGCATGGTGTCCGGGTCCATCACGACCACCGCCGCCACGTTGCGACCGGCGCTCGAGTTCATCAAGACGCGCGAGGGGATCCTGATTGCTTCGAGCGTGTTCTTCATGTGCCTGCCCGAACAGGTGCTCGTCTACGGCGACTGCGCGGTCAATCCCAATCCCACAGCAGAGCAACTGGCGAGCATCGCGCTGGCGAGCGCCGAAACTGCCCGCGCCTTCGGGGTCACCCCTAGCGTGGCGATGCTGTCCTATTCGACCGGCACGTCAGGCTCGGGATCCGGCGTGGAGAAGGTCAGGAAGGCCACGGAACTGGTCCGTAAGGCCAGTCCCACGCTCCCGGTCGAGGGCCCCATCCAGTACGACGCTGCCATCGATCCTTCCGTGGCCAAGACCAAGCTGCCGCACAGCAAGGTCGCCGGTTCCGCCACGGTGTTCATCTTCCCGGACCTCAATTCGGGCAATAACACCTACAAGGCCGTTCAGCGGGCCGCCAACGCCATCGCCATCGGCCCCGTCATGCAGGGACTTCGCAAACCCGTCAACGACCTCAGCCGCGGATGCACCGTGCCAGACATCATCAACACGGTGGCCATCACCTGCGTGCAGGCACAGCGGAGGTGATCGAGATGAAAATCCTGGTCATCAATTCGGGTAGTTCCTCCATCAAGTTCGAACTATTCGACATGCCGGCGGAAAATCGGCTGGCTCGAGGCATCCTCCAGCGCATCGGGGAGCCGGGCAGCCAGTTGACCTGCTCGATCGGCGAGGTGCGCACCAGGCTCGACCAACCCATCGCCACCCACGAACAGGGACTAGGGCTGATCGTCGAAATCCTGACCGACCCGGCTCGCGGAGGCATCGACGACGACGCCCGGATCGACGCGATCGGGCACCGCGTGGTCCACGGCGGCGAATCGTTCTCGGAAACGGCCTTGATCACCGGCGAAGTGGAACGCGCGATCGAGGCCAACAGCGCGCTCGCCCCGCTCCACAATCCGCCCAACCTCATGGGGATCCGCGTCGCCCGGCGGCTGTTCCCGGGCGTGCCCCAGGTGGCGGTGTTCGATACCGCTTTCCACCAGACCATGCCCGAGCACGCCTACCTCTACCCGGTACCCCTCGAACTCTACGACTCCCTCAAGGTGAGACGCTACGGGTTCCATGGCACGTCCCACCGGTTCGTCACCATGCAGGCCGCGGGCTTCCTCGAGCGCCCCATTGCCGAAACCAACCTGATCACCTGCCACCTGGGAAACGGCTGCAGCATGGCGGCCGTCCGCGGTGGGCGCTCGATCGATACTTCCATGGGACTCACGCCCCTCGAGGGACTCATGATGGGTACCCGGAGCGGCGACATCGATCCCGCGCTCGTCGTCTTCCTCCACAACGCCCGAAAGCTCTCGATCGCCGAAATCGACACGCTCCTCAACAAGCAGAGCGGGCTTCTCGGCGTCTCCGGCGTAAGCAACGACGTCAGAACGCTCCTCGAGGCGGAAGCCGCGGGGAACGAACGCGCGGCTCGAGCGCTCGACATCTATTGCTACCGTGTCCGCAAGTACATCGGCGCCTACACCGCCGCGCTGGGGACGGTACACGCGGTCGTGTTCACCGCGGGCGTGGGCGAGAACTCTCCCGCCATCCGGGAGCGGGTGCTGGAAGGCCTGGGCCCGCTGGGCTACTACCTGGATCATGAAGCGAACACCACCGCGGTGGGCCGCCTGGCGGACATCTCCACCCCGGATTCCCCGGCCCGGATCCTGGTCGTTCCCACCGACGAAGAACTGCTGATCGCTCGAGACACCTACCGGATCGCCGCCCGCTGACCGACGCGGCCGGCAGGCGGGCACGAGGCGCGGGTCACACGGACCGGGTCTCGGCGCCGGCAGGCGCCTCCTGCGAAGGAATCGGTAGACTTTGGCGGGGAAACTCCAGCCGGAAGGTGGACCCCACCCCCTCGCTGGAGTCGAACGAGACCTTGCCGCCGTGCTCGTGCACTATCTTCCTGGTGGTCAACAGCCCGAGCCCGGTACCCTTGCCTGCCTGTTTCGTGGAGAAGAAGTTGGTAAACACCTTCTTCTTCACCTCGTAGTCCATTCCTGTCCCGTTGTCGGCCACTTCGAAGGTGATCACTCCCCGCGCATCCCGCGTGGACACGACCACTTGCGGCCGCTGCGCTTCGCTGATCTCGCAGGCATCGAGCGCATTGGAGACGAGATTGGACAGGCAGGCGTGGATCCCCTCGGCATCCATCGGGGCCGGGGCGATCGAGCCGTCCGGGCGAAACACCACCTCGATCCCCTTCATGGCCGCCGTCTCCCGGAACAGGTCGCACACCTTTTCCGCGATAGCGTTCGGATCCACGACCTCGACGTGCGGCACACGACCTCGAGCGAATTCCAGGAACTCCTTGACAAATGCCGATATGCGCTCGATATTTTCCTCGAGCATGCGCCAGCCGTCCAGCATGCGCTGGGCGTCCCCCCGCTTCATGCCGGAGCGCGCAACGTACATGCCCCCCTCGAGGCCCATCAACACGTTCTTGACGCCGTGAGCGAGCCCGGCCACGGTCTGACCCACGGCGGCCAACCGCTCGGCTTCGATCTTCTCCTTCTCGAGGATCTTCGTGGCGGTGATGTCGGTAGACATCTCGATGACGTAGGGAATCTCCCCATCGGGCCGGACAAGGGGCACAAGGTGAACGAGGTAGTAGCCCTGGTGCCCGTCTTCCCGGACCACCCCCTGCTCCTCGGAGATGCGCACCTGCCCATCCTCGAAGGTCTCGGCAGCGGCGCAACGCTCGCACTTCGACTGCCTCCCCTTGTAGACCTCCCAGCACCTTCGACCCTGCCAATCGCCGTAGCTCTCCTTGAAGGCCCGGTTCGCCTCCACCATGCGAAAGTCCCGACCGATGACACCGATGGCGATCGGCACCTGGTCCCACAAACGATTGCGTATCCAGGACTTCAGGTCCTGCTCTACCGCTGACTCCGTGTGAATCCCGATCATGGCTCCTGCTCGTTTCGCGTGCACGCTCAACGGACGATATACTTCACGATTCCCCCGTTGTAACCCGTTTTTTGAACGCGACCGGCGCGGGACGGGGGGGGGCGGAACGGGCGGCACGGGCGGACGTACGGGCGGAACGGGCGGACGTACGGGCGGGTTTCAAACCCGCCCCCACATGCCCCGCCACGACGCGTGTACACCCCACGACGCATACCCGCCACGCGGAACGGGGCGGCGGGGCGGACGGGACGGGGCGGCGGGACGGACGGGACCGGGCGGAACGGGCGGACGTACGGGCGGAACGGGCGGACGTACGGGCGGGTTTCAAACCCGCCCCCACATGCCCCGCCCCGACGCATACCCGCCCCGACGCATACCCACCCCGTCACAACCTGCACACCAAACCCGGACGAATGATGATACAATAGTCCCCGCCTGGGCCTGTCCGGCCGGGGAACCGCCTCGAGGACACGATGAACGGGTACAAGGCAACCGCAAGGACCAGCGCGCCGGGGCGATGGCGGGACGCGGTGAGAACCGCCAAGGTTCTCGGCGTGCCGGCCATGATCCTCCTGGGTGTCGGCCTGCTCTTCCAGGTCCGCCTCGATCCCCCTCCCGCACCCGGCCCTGTCCTCGCCATCACCGCGCACGAAGCTCCCGGCGTGGACGGGATAGTGGTCGGCACGGACGAGCGTGCCGATCTCCGTCTCACCTGCCCGGACTGCTTCCCGGTGCACGGCCGTTTCTACCGCGAAGGGCTTTCCGGAGCGTGGCGGTACATCCACGAAGGGTCGCAGCTCTCTCCCGGCGCCGTGGATCTCGAGACGGCTGCCGCGTCGCCGGGTTCGCCGCTCTTTCGCGTCCAAGACGGATCGGCGCTGCTGCTCGACGTGCCTTCCGCCCATGCGGTGACGGCCGAAGACTGTCTTCCGGGGCACCTGCCTCCGGGAGCGTCCCGCTACCAGCTTTCCCGGCGCCGCACCCTGACGCTGGCCTTGCGCGATCGCCACGGCGCCACCGGGTACCTCGAATTTCCTGCCGTTCCAGGCTTCGAGACCCATGCCGGCAATGTCCAGTTCGTGGTCACGGAGTCGGACGTCTCGGTAAGCTGGCCTTCCGGGTCGGCCCGGGTGCCTCGAGTGGGCCGCCAGGAGGATGGCCCCCCGTGGACCTTCCTGTCAGGTTTTCCGGCCGGTGTGCACGGCCCCGCCTCGCCGCCAGCGGTGGAAGCGGCCGTGGTGGCCCCTCCGTTCTCGAGAAAGCAGCAGCAGGACTACATCGAGCTGGTGACCGAGACCGGCGCAACACACCTCATGCCGCCGCCGAGTTGGCCATTGGGACTGACGATTCCGTCCGACATCTCCACCGGGACGAGAACCGGTGCCCGGGTGAGTCTCTTCTCCATCGAAGGAGGCACGACCCTGGCCGCCGTGGCCCGGCCGGGACAGAACGTCCAGGTCGTGCTCTGCACGCCTCGAGGCTTCCCGGCCGGCGTCCCGTGGCGCGCGACCGCCCACGGCACCTCCGGGGTCCGGCCTGGCGAACGACTCTGGTTGGGCGCGGGACGTCCCTACCGCATGACGATCCAGCGTCGACCGTGGGGCCAGGGGGGGGAGCCTGTCAACGCCGTCCGGATCGAGCAGGACGCGGCCTTTGCGTGGCCGGGTGTTCTCGCCGGCCCGACCACGCGACAGCGCCTCCTCGAGCCAGGGTGGAAGGCGAGGATCCCCGCATGCCATCCCGGCGAATCGGGCGCACCGCGGCAGTACCTGGAACTACTGGCGCGGGAGGAGGATCCAGGAAGCGGCGACGACAGTGCGGGGGCCGGGCCTCGAGCCGTCTCCTTCCCGCTGCCCGGATGGGCACGGGATGCCTTGACCGGATCGAGGGATCCGCTCCTGCTGGTCTGCCGCGACCGGGAAGGCGTGGTTCGGGCCCATCAACCGGCGACATCCGGGGGCGACCCTGCACCGTTCCGGCTCCTGCACGACGACGGTGACGGCTCCGCCTCCTTCGCCGGCAGCGCCGCGCCCTGGCTCCGAATGGAGCCTGGTGAACGCTTCATGCTCGCCGGCCAGGTGATCGAGGTGCTGGCACCCCGCCCGGGTTGGGTCGTGTGGGGGCCGCTCGTCTGGCTGATCGCCGCAGCATTCGCAGCCGGGCTTCGGCTCGAGGTGTCCCTGCGCGCATTGGCGGTCCGGGCCGGTCCCCCCTCGCCAGACCCCGGCAAGCCGGCCGCCGGCGCCGGTGACCACATTCCTGCCGCCGCGGTGAGGCGCGTGTTCGGGCTGACCTTCGCCCTGGCGGCCGCGGGCTGTTTCCTGTCCGCCAGGGGCGTATTGGTAGGCGAGGCCGGCTCGATCAGCCTGGCCGGCGGCGCCTGGACGGCAGGCGTGGTCACGTTGTTCGCGTTTCCGGTCCTGCTGGCGTCTCGAACCGGGCTCTGGATCGAATCGCGCTGGGCGAGGGCGCTTCACGAGGCATCGCTCGGGCTGCTCGACACCGGACTGCTGCTGGTGGCAGACAGGCTGGTAGCTGAGTGGCGCGGCCATGTTGCCGGCGACAGGTCTTCCCTCCTGCTCGACTGGCGGACCTGGGTTCTTCCCGCACTCCTGATCGCCCTTGCATGGCTCCTGCGGACCTGGGTGGCGAGTTCGTTCTTCTACCTGGCTCGCCGTCTCGCGGCCCGGATCCGCTCCTCGTCGGGAAGGCTGGCGGGTCGCGCCAGCCTGGCGCTTCCCGTTGCCGCCCTGGGCGCCGGTGTGATAGCCGCCACGCACCTCGAGAGGACCCTGGGTTTCGGATGGTGGTCCGCGGGGGCGTGCCTGATCCTCTTCGCCCTGTCCGTCTCGACCGCCAGGACCCCGCGCTGGGTCGGCGCACTGCTGCTTTTCTCCGCCGCCTGGTTCGCGTCGAACATGACCACGACTCCGGCGGGCTGGTTCGTCCTTGCCGCCACCTGGGCCAGCGTGGGCGCTGCCTTCGCCGGAAGGGACCGTCCCCGCCACGGGCCCGTCCAACCATCGGACGGCGAGATCCGATACCAGCCCCCTCGATCGCCCGCTCGAGCCGCCTGGGTGGCCGTGGGAATCGTTGTGGTACTGGCTGCCGGGTGGGCGCTGATGACGCTTCGACCGCTACTGCCTCCTCCAGCGCGCATCCTCCAGGACGGGTTTGGCCTGTTGGCGGGCGTTTCCACGGGCCGCCTCCCCGCCTTGTGGCCTAACCTGGGCCACGCGACCTGGCGCCCCATCCTCGAGTCCTTCCTGTTGCTCGGGCTGCTCGGCATGGCGATCGAGGCCTTGACCTTGCGCCGTGGGTTTTCCATGCGGGCAGCAAGCCGGCCCCGCACACACCGGGCCCTCACGGAGACCGGGCCCGGATCGGAGCGGTCGGCGCGGTGGGCCGCGATCCTGGTCGCGGCCGTCGCCTGGGACATCATCGTCATGCTCCTCGTGCCGGTCGCCGCGGCGCACGCCGGCGAAAGCCCTCCCCTGCCGTGGATCGGCGGAGCCTGGCAACCTACCCTGGTATTCGGCCTGGTCGCCGCCTGGACCGTCGCCGTGGGTCTCGAGTCTTCAGTTTTCACTCCGAGCCCGGGCGAGACCATGACGAACGGTGCGCTCGCCACGAATGCGGCCCGGTCCACCCGCTTGTTTGCGGTCGCGTGCCCAATTGCCGTTCTGGCTGTCGCGGCCATCGTCGCAGTGGGGGCGCTGAGCGTTCGAGCCGGCGCACGTGCCGGAGATATCCAGCTTCCCGCACCCGGTGCCGGTCCGCTGGCGACCCTTGTCCCATCCTCGAGCCCGACGGGGTGTGCCGGCGTGGATACGCCAACCGGGCGTCGCGCCACGGTCCGCGTGTGTGACGGAGAGTCCTTCAGCGCCGGAGGATACCGGTTCCGCCTCCAGGTGTCCGAACAGCAGAGCACGCTGGAACTGACCGGGGCCGCGCTCGACCACGGCGTCATCGGGTCCGACAGCCGTGCGGACATCGTGCTCCCCTACCCCGGAATGGCAGGAAGGCACCTCGAGGTCCTTGCGCCGAGCGACCCCGCCTGCGGCAAATCGGTTCCCTGCTTGCGAAGCCTGGTCGGGGGAGACCGGACTCGAGTCCAGCACGCCACCGATGCGCCCGCGTTCCGGCTCGAACCGGGGCAGACATTGACGCTCGAGGACGGCATGGTGATCTGGCCGGGGCTCGTGCCGCTGCGCGTCAGTTTGTCGTTCAACCACCTGGTGCTCGAGGTGCCGGTGGACCAGGCGCGACTGGCCGGTGATCGGCGGTGGCTGGGCCGGTTGCTTCCCGCGTGGGTCCTGGCTCGAGGCGCCACCTGGACCATCCGCGGGGATGGTTCGACGCGTGCGGATCTCGACGCGCGCAGCAGCCGGATCGCACAGGCAGCCGGGCCGGCAACCGGCGCCGGGGGCCTGGCGGAACGCCATCGAGCAGATGCGCTCCAGGTCCTGATCGACGCCGGACTTCTGTGCCTTCGCGACGCGGGCGACCCTCCTGCCGTTCCGCGGATCACCTGGGCGGAGAACACCCTGGGCTGCTCAAGGGACAACCGGCTTCGCGCGCTCTCCCAGGTCGAGTTGCGAGTGTGGCACGCCTGGCGCCACGATCTGGAGATAGGCCGCTGGATCGCCGGCACGAACACCGCCCTCGAGACCGGCACGGCCGCAGCAGCCGCAGCAGCCCTCCCCTTCGTGTTCGACTGGACATCCACCGTCTCCTGGACCAACGATGACGCACCGCCCGCCGCGCGGCAGGTGGCAGCGGGGGTGCACCCGCGATTGAAAGTCAGCCGTGTGCCGTCGCGCTTGCTGGGCGTCAGGCGCTTCGATGGCGGACGGGAGTTGGGAAGCCGAATGAAGAGGAGCGCGGGGCCTGAACAGCCCGTGGCGCTGCCGGACATATCCATGCGAGCCGGAACGACGAGCGCGCGTCTCGAGGTCGTGCGGCGGTTCGGGCCGCTCGGTCCGGGCGACGCACTGGTCTTGACCGGCGTATCGCGCGGGACCAGTGGCCGATCCAGCGAGAACAACCGGGGGGACGCGATCGAGACCGGCGTGCTGGACGCGCCCGGGAGGCTTGTCGGCGCAGTGTGCGTCGCGGAGGGCCTGCCTCGAGGACGCATCTTCTGGCGTCCCGGCGCGCTCGACGCCAACAATCTGGTCCCTGGCGACCTTCCGGCGATACGGGGCGGCACCATCCCGGCCGGAGCGGTATCGGTCAGCCGGGACCGGTCATGGTCGCAGTTGATCGGCCTGGGCAGGACGATTCCGGCTGAACAGCAGGACTGCCTGCTGTTCGCCAGAGGTGCTGCGGGGGTTTTCGTACGTTCGTCCTCCAGGCCTTTGGCGGTGGTGCCTCCCGCTCCGCGCGAACGCGCCACTGCCAGCCCGGACAGGGCCCTCGAGCTGCCTGCGCTCGACCCAAGGCTGGCGCCGGCCAGCGAGCGAGCGGTTCCTGGAGCGGCACAGCAGCGCAGCGATCGAGGCACGAGCGGTGGGACGACCGCCGGTGCGGCCACAGGCGCGGCGGCCACGTGGCGACCGCTTGCTTCCGGGGCCACCGTGACCTGGGGAGACTTCGCCGCCATCCTGTTCGACACCGGCGACCTGGCGGCGACCGCCGGCGCCCAGGCGTCCGGGACCACCGCCCGATCACCGCGCCGGTATCCGTTCGGCGCCGACGCGGGGCAACTGGTCGGGGCGGAGACCGCGACCCGGAGCGGTCTCGAGGCAGCGTTGAACGCACCCGTGCTCGAAGCGGCATCGAGCGGTATCGAGCTGACCATCCATGGCGATCTCCAGCGCATTGTCTCTCGCGGGCTGAATCGAGCCATGGAGCGGGACCTGTCCGGGGGGCGTCGCGGCGGCTGGACAGGGGCCGGAAGCGCATCCGCGGTCCTGCTGGACGCAGACACCGGAGCCGTCCTGGCCGCATCGACCTGGCCTCCCATCGACCCTGCCACGATGGCGGAAGACGAGACCGGCGACCTGCCCGTACTGAAGGACCCATCCCGGGAAAACCTGGCCTTCACGCGCCGCGGCCGGGTGGGAGGCGTGTACCCTCTCGCAACCATGCTCGCCATGGCTCGAGCCGGGATGTTCGACCGGCCTCGAGTCCTGCCGGACCGCTGGGACCCCTCGCGGCCGTCGATATATCGGTGCCGCGGCGCCCTGCAACTCTACGAACGGGTCGGGAACGAGGTTCTCCCCCATCGCCGCCCGGACACCACGGCCGACGACCGGCCCATGGTATCCTGCCCGGAGAGTCATGCCGTGTGGCCTGACGACCCGGCCTGGCTCAGCGCTGTGGCACCTCGAGCCTTCGCACAAAGATGCAACGTGTTTTTCGCAATTTCCGCCCTGGCGCTGGTGGACGGCGGAACCGGCGTGGGCGGATCGATTCCCTATTTCTACTTGAACACGGACCGGGCCGACCTGGGACTCACCGACCGGATCGACGCCACGTTTCTCACCACGCCCGCCTGGGACCCCTACGCGGTGGTGATGGCCTACTTCGCTTCCGGCGACCGGGGGGAGCGGTTCATCCCCGCCGACCCCGGCGGGCCGCCGGCTGGCAACCGGCTCTGGGGCACACTGCTCGAACTCGGCCATCGATTCCGATACAGGCTCGAGACGGGTGTGGAGACCCAGCAGGCCGACCGGGAGTGGGCGCCGGGCCATGCCTACCCCACGGCGGGCGCGCCGTGGCTTCCGGCCCTTTCGAGCGGCGTGGGCTTCTTCTATCCCGAGGTACCAGGGCCCGCGGCCCTGGGCGGCGACCGGGCCTGGCCGGACGGACCGCCACCCACCGACTGGCTCGAGGGGCGCTTCGCCGAGGTGCCACGGTCCGGCTCCCTCCAGACCGTGCTCCAGGTCGCCTCCGGTCACGAGGTATCCGCATCGCCCCTGTCTCTCGCCGTGATAGCCGCCCCAGCGGCCTCGAAGGATGGTCGTCTCGTCAGCCCGCGCATCGTGGAAGCGGTTCGACAGAAGCCACTACCGTTCTCGACATCCCGGCAGGGCCGTTCTCCGGCACCGGGCCGGCCCCCGAACGACAGTTGGAGACCGGCGCCGTCTCCCTACGTCGCCCAGGCCACTTACCTTTCCTCCGGCATCGAAACGGTCCGGGCCGGACTTCGCGCCAGGTGGCAGACCTAGGATGTCCTGGATGGGTACCTTGGCGCCGACGCCGGCCTGCTGTCGTCCCTGTCCTCGAGCCGGGCACGCTGGCTGTCCGGCCGCGTGGGGGTCGCGACCGGAACAGACCCAGGGCATGGCGCGGCGGCAAGCCGGCGCACCGGCGCGCAGACGCTGCTGCTCTACGCCTGCGGAGTGGTCTCGAGGGAGGACCTGGCAGTGGTCGCCCCACCCGGCCTGGACGAGAACGGGAGCGGCTCGCCCCCGCCCTCCGGCTTTGCCGCCCACACACCATTGTGCCGGCCGTGGGTCCCCGGAATGCCGCCCGCGATCGAGGTGGGACCATCGACCCGCACGCAAGCCTGGCTCTCGATGCTGACATCGGACGCTGCAAGCGCTGCGCCGAGGCCGGGAGCTGTATCGTCCCTCGTGGCCGTGGTCCTGGATCGCCTGGTGGATCCGGGTGGCACCTGGCCGGACCGCGAGACAACCCCCGGTGCGACGGCGGGCGAGTCGTCCCGTGACAGCCCACGGGAAGCCGCCCCCGGTGGCGGATCTGACCGGTCCGGGGCATGGCAAGGAGAACGGGGCGAGCAAAGCCGCGCCCTCGAGGACGGCCGTGGCCTGGTGCTGGCGGTGGTGTGCGACAACCACCCCGAGGCGGGAAAGGAGGCCGGGGTCGCCATCCTGAACGACCTGGCGACCTACTACCAGGTTCGGGGCGACGCCCTTCCCCGAACCCGGTGATGACGCCGGCGCGAGAAAAGGGCTCGAGGCTGGAACCCCGGCCGGGAGCGCCCGGCGGGACGAAAGCGAGGCACGATGCAGATCGACGTGGGACAAGACTACCGGTGGCAGCCTTTCGACCCCGGACGTGGCGGGGAGACCGGGCGACAGGCCTTGTGTCGCCTCGAGGAGACCTTGGGCTGCTTGCTGGCCCTGGTTGTGCCGCCCGATGGCGACATCCTGCCCGGGGCGGAGGGAGAAACCGCGGTCTCCCGGGCCGAGACCGTGCTGGGCGCTCTTCGCTGGTTGCGCCTGTCGGTGCAGCCGTCGGGACTTGCCGGGGAACGGATCGCTACCATCGACACGTCGCCGGTGTTCCGGGCGGGCACCCGGATCGAAACGGCGCCCCGGGGGAGTACGGTATGGGTCTGGACGCGCCTGCCAGGCGAAGACACGACCCGCGCCCTGTGCCTGGACCGCGGCAGGGTGCTCCTCGGCACGCGCCCGGTCCTCCCCGGCTACCGGCCCGGGAACCGGCACCTCGAGGTGCTCGAGCAACAGGACGGGTGCTGGTCGACGCCGGACCCGGACCTCTTCCTCGGACCCCGGTTCGGCGACGACCTCGAAATCTGGGACCCGGCCGTCACCCCGGACGGAACACCGATCGTCATGCGTGTCGCCGGCGACGAGGCCGACCTCCGGCTGCTTCCTGACCACCCCGTCGCGGTGCGCTTCGCCGGCCTCGGGCTCCCCCGGACGCTCCGGCAGGCGACCAGGGTCGTCTGTCATGCACGCGCCCCCGACCCGCCCGCGCGGATGCGCATCCAGTACGACGGCACCATCGACTTCGGCAGCGGCCTCCCCGTGGCGCGAGTACCCGATGCGCTCAGGGTCGAAATCGCCCTCGACGCCCGTCTCGACGGGAAGCCCCTGGAAGCACGATACGACTGCACCATCCCCGTGGAAGTGAAGCTGTCCGGCCTCGTGCCCCTTGCCGGCGACCAGCCGCTGGAGCACGCCGGCGACGGGTCCGATATCGACGGGGTGCGTTTCGCTGCCGATGTCAGACCGCCGGAGACCCTGGACATCGACCTGCGAGCATGCGGTGACGATGGGAGCCGGGCCGAAGTCAGCCTTGCGCTGGCTGCCTACACGGAAGGCCGGGCATGGTATCGCGCGCCGGAACTCGGCCAGGTGCTGGCTTCGACTTTTCGTCCCCCAGCCGTCGTGGCGGTCGGGTGCGCGTCCCGTCCCGATCTTGGCCGTATCGCGCTCGTGCCGCCATCCCTGGCCGGCAGGTGGCTGCCGTGGGAAGACGGCACACTCGTGTTTCGCCCCGAGGATACCGTTGTGCGCGTGGAACGGCTCGAGTATCCCTCGCTGGACTCCCATGGGCGGACGAGGTGGGAGGCGGTGAGAGACCTGGACGCCACGTCGTCGGCACTCTTTTGCGCCTGGGGCCGCCTGGCGACCGGGGGGGGACGCGTCCCGGTACGACCGCCCATCGAGCCGGTCGATGCCGGACACGTCCGCCTCATCGACCTCGTGGAGGCCCGGGGCCGGTTCTGGAGCCGGTCGGCAACGCCGTCGGTGGAGTTCCTGGTGCCGCGCGCCGGCGCCTACACCGCACTGGCCTGGATTCCTCCCTTCGGCTGGGAGGAGGTCCCGTGCGAGCCGACTCGAGACCGCGTGCGCGTCGCACTCCCCCCTCATCTCCTCGAGGGCATGAGCGGCACGGGTGGACGCTTCTGGATCGGCGACGGCTCGGACCCTTTCCGGTGGTACGCCTGGTGTGCCCGCCCGCAACGCCCAGAAGGACAATGGTGGGCCTGCGCGATAGAAGGAAGCGTCGTGATCGTACCGCCCGGACGGCTCCTGGTCGATTTCCAGGGCCTGACCGCTTGCGCGCGGCTCGAGGCCGGGGTGGGTCCCGCGGGCGAAGGAAGGCACCTGCTGCGCCTCGAGGAACCCTGGGATGTGGCCGGGGCCGGCACGCCGGGAAAAGACGGCGCCGCCAATGCCCCGGTCCAGGCCGCCGCGGCCCAGGATCGCTCCGGCAACAGTGCCCACTACTGGATCCGAGCACTGGATCGAGGTCCCGCGTTGTTGCACCTGGCGATCGAGCGCCACGGAAACGGCTGGTCCCTCCGCCAGGCCGCCGGCGGAGACGCCGACATCGGACGGCCGTCCCTGCGGCGCGTGCAGCGGGCCGCGGAACGCTCGAGCTGGGAAATCCATGCCGTGTGGGCCGGCGAGTTTCCCGGCGGCCACTGCTTTGTCGAGTGGGACGGCCTTGTGCTGGGTCTCACCCCGCCACCGGACCCGACCGTGACCTTCGCCGGGTGGACATGGCCTCGAGGCACTGTCGGCCTGTTCCGCCAGGGGTCGGCAAGGCACGCCTACGGACTCGTCGCCGCTCGCGACCGCAGAATGCCGGGATTGATCGACGAAGACCGGGGCGCGGGAGCGCAACCCGCCACGCCGCCGGTGGTGAGGATGTGGGTGCAACGGAGCACGGCTTGACAACCGGCCGGTGGACACGCAACACCAGGGAGGTTCACCCGATGACATCCAGGAATCCCCGCAGCACCAGGCGTCCCGATCTCCGCGACAGCGCTCACGGCGTCCCGGAGAACAGCGTCCCCGGGGCAACAGGAGGTGCCGCGGGAGCCGGCCCCATGACCCGGAACGGCGTTCGCAAAGATCGCAAGGGACGGAAGGCCGAAACGCGCGGACGGCTCGCTGTGCGTATCCGCCCCGACGAACTGAAGCGCGCGCCCGGCGACCCGGCGATCGGCCCGCCCCCGGACACCGCGCAGGACGGAGACGCCTCGCCCCGCGCTGCGCGACCCCAGCACACCGCCGGATCGGCCATGGCGGAACCAGTGCCCCTCCCCGGCCCGTTCCCGGACCGGACGCGACTCGCGCCAGCCATTCTGCCCGATGTCGATCCTGACGACGACGCCGGAGACGTCCCGGTGGTCGAAACCGGCGCCGGCCGGATGGCCACCTGGCGAGAAGACACCGCTGCCACGCTGCACCCGACCCCGGGGCCAGAGGGAGCCCTCCGAACCGGCACGACCCACACGCCCGCACCGGGGGCGACGCCTGCCGGGGAGAGCGTTTTCGTGTTTGATCGGCGCGCCCATCCGGCCGTCTCGAGCCGTTCCTCCCGCCAACGGCCCTCGCCGGAACCCCTCACCGCGACCCCGCGACGCTCACCCCCCGCGACGCCCCTCCAGGAGGTCCCGCCCACCTGGATGGCCCACCTCGCTCGACACCGTGCCGGCGGGTCGAGCTTCCGTTGCCGGCAGCGTCGCGAAAGAACCGGCTTCCAGCGCGTCCACCGGATCACGTTCGGCGAAAAATGGTACGACATGGCCGTGGTGACGTTCGGCGCCACCCCCTTGCCGCCCTACGGCCCCTCGATCCTCGAGCCATTGCGCGACTTCGAAATGGCTACCTGGATCGAGGTCCTGAACCGCCTCGCGAACGCTCCCCCTCCCCCCTACCCGGCAGGCGACGGGCAGCGACACGCCGGTTCGAATGCGGTTCGAGAACCATTGCTGGCACTCCCGAAGGACGCCGCTCGCCTCGTCTTCCCGCTCGAGGGGGAAGAGGGCACGGCCGGGTATGTCCGGCCGTTCGTCCCCTGGCTGTCCCTGGCCGACGCAGGGGTGGCGGACGAAAGGTGGCTCGAGGCATCGCTTCGTGCCCTTCTGAGGATGGTTCGGGACCTGCCGGCCCGTTCCGGCCCGGAAGATACCACGCTGAGACAATGGACAGACCAGGTCGTCGAACCGCAAGTCGTCCTGGACGACCTGGCCCGCTGGTCCGCCGGCCGGAGCGAGGGCGAACTCGACCGGCTGACGGGTCACCATTTTCTGATCTACGCACCGATGACGACGATGATCGCCAGCCAGGCGCCTCCAGCCGTGGCGCTGCTGCCGACCCAGTGGCGGCTGTTGCACCGGCGATGGAGGCACGCTTTCATCGTACAGGAGGACTAGACGACACCCTGTCGTCCCGGGGAGAAAGGCATGGGTTGGTTGCGTCACCTGCTCCGAAAAGATAAGCCGGAGGCCGGCTTGGAGAGAGGTCCCGAGAAAGCGCTCGAGGTGCCCTTCCATGAAACCGTGTTCCGACACCACCAGGACGGCCACCACCCGGTGCCAGTCGAACTACCCCCGCGTCCCGCCAGGAAGGCCAGCCAGGGCCTCGAGGACATCGGCGCCGTCGTAGCGGTGGACCTTGGCACATCGGCCAGCGCGGTGGCGACCGCCATCCACGCCGAGGGACCACCGTTCTACGTCCATTCCGGTGTCCTGGGCGAGATCGACGCACGACTGGAGGACAGGGTGCCGCTCATCGGCTCCGAGTTGCTCGGTCCCCTGTCCGCTCCCGGGTCGCGTGCGGCCTGGTACGTGCTCGGGCGAACCGGACGCTACTGGCTTGAGCGGCTGCGTGGGTCCAAGACGAACGGCCTGTTTACGCCGGCTTACTATGCATCCGTGAAACGTATGCTCGAGCTTTCCGGCAGGCTGGACGTGGTGAAGTACTCCCTGGGCGGCGTGTTCAGGGAACTGCTGCTCATGGCGTTGTGTCCCGCCCGCAGCGGGACGGTGAGGGCGAGGTACCTGATCGAGCAGGGTCACGACGATTGGGCCGTGCCCGTGCCGCAGGAGGATCTGGAAAGCTACGTGGCCCGGAAGCAGTTGGGCTTCCCAGCCAGCGTCAGGCGATACCTGGCCGGCGCGGTGCGGCGTGCCGGGCTGGAGCTGTACGTAACGGTCCCCAACGCCTTTGCGTTCGGCGAGGTGGACATGATGGTGCAGGCTGCTCGGAAAGCGGGAGCCGACGCCATGACAGCGTGGGGCGTGCGGCGCTCCGGTCTGCCCGATGTCCACGTCCTTCGCGAGGCCGAGGCCGTGGCCTGCTGGCACCACCACTGCCTGCAACCGGGCTCGAGCCCCGGTGCTTCGCAGCGACCTCCCGGCGAAGGGAGCGCCTGGGGCCCGGGAGAGGATCAGGGTGCACCTGCCACAGCGAGAGTTCGGGAGGCGGCAAGGCCGGGTGTCGGGGAACCCCCGGGGTCATCGTCAGGGGGCGGAGCGAACGGCGGTACCGCGCCAGCCCTTCTTGCTCAACAGCCTGGCCATGCGACCCCCCGCACGGGATACTGGCTGGTGTTCGACATGGGAGCGGGCACCACGGACCTTGCGCTCGTCCTGGTCCGGGAACGCGGCTACCGGCTCGTCCACCGTTCGGGGCTCCCCGTCGGCGGCGACGACGTGGACCTGCTGTTCGTCCGCCACCTGGCCCGGCAACCGCTTCGCGAATACTTCGCCGATGTCGCCACCGGCCCTCGAGCCGTTTCTTTCGAGG
Source organism: Myxococcota bacterium (assembly GCA_024278455.1). Classification (GTDB taxonomy): domain Bacteria; phylum Myxococcota_A; class UBA796; order JAJRTE01; family JAJRTE01; genus JAJRTE01. Next base: position 60,427 of record JAJRTE010000040.1, on the reverse strand, counting down.
AAGTGGCCGAGCACCTGTCACGCGCGGCGCAGACGCCCGATCCGCTTCGGGTAGGCAAGACGGCAGCGCTCGATGAACCGCCCTGGGTGCGGCTCGAGGATACCTTGTTCCTCGAGGGTCTGGACTACCGGCACCGCCTGGCGCTGAAGCGGCTCGCGTGCGAATGCAAGGTCCTGTGGTCTCACGCGATGAGGGGGCACCTGGGTGCCCCGGCAGACCCGTACCTCGAGGAGGTTTTCGGCCTTTCGGATACGGTTCCGGATCTCGCGGACTGCCGGGAGCAGGCCGACTTCGGAAAGTATCTCCTGCGGGCCCCGGGCTACAGGTTGTTGCTGTATCTCGTCACTCGAGGCTGTTGCCAGGCCCTGCTCGAGCGCACCGGCCCACTTCCTTCCCCGGTGGATCGCGTCGTTGTCAGCGGCCGGGCCGCCCGGCTCCCCCTCGTCGCCGAGGCGTTGAGCTACGCCCTCGAAGAAGCCGGCTATGCGCACCCGGACGTGACGACATACCAGTGGCCACTGGGCAGCCGCGACCGATCCCAGCCCACCACCGAGGTCGACAGCAAGCTCGCCGTGGTGCGCGGTGCCGCATGGTACGGGTTCCGCCGCTGGCATCACGAACTACCTCGAGGCGCCAGCAACGACATCGTGATGCAGACGTTCCTGTCTCGCGAAGGGGAGACCACCCTGTTGTTCAGGCAGGGCGAGCCGCTCGATGCCGGCGGGCGCGCGCGCAAGCTCGTCGCGTTCGACATCCGCGAGGGAAGCGCAGGCGAGGATTTTCGGATTCGCTTCTTTCACCAGAGGCTCCCCGTGCGGCTCGTGGAAGACCTGGCCTCTGGACGGCCCGGCACCTTCGAGGCGCTCGCCAACAGCGCGATGTGCCGGAGGATCCTCGCGGACGGGTTCCGGCCCCGGGTGTCTCACCTGCTTGGTATCGAAATCGACGAAGAGCAGCGCAAGCTGGAACTGTACGCCCCGTTGGAGCGGGAAGACCTCCACCGCGTGGAACTCGGCCCCGTCTCTGTTCCCGCCACGCGGCACCCGGTCACCGGGCTCCAGGAAGACTGGCTATGGGAAGGTGAGGGAGCACACACCTCCCACATCGGCCCGAGCAGGAGGCACCCATGACCTGGATCTGGTCCTCGGGAGAAGAACTCCTGTTGTGGCTCATCGCCATCGCCGGCCTCGCGGTGGGGCTGGTCGCCATCGTGCTCATGGGCATGGTGATGTTCAACATGGTGAGAAGCGCCATCGCCCAGGTTCGCGAGTCGTTCCGAGCCTCCCGATCGCGGGACACGGTGCCCGCTCCCCGGGAGCAGCAGGCGGATGGCCGTTCGGCGAGGGAAGAAGTCCCACCCGGCGACCGGCGGGCTCAGCCATCCACCCCGGCCCTCGAACGACGAGCAGAACGCCGGTCCCCGGTTCGACGCCTGGGGCTCGATGCCCTCAAGCCAGGACCCGCCCAGACCGCGACATGGCACACGGAGACGGCCCCCACCGGTCCACGCTCGTCCCCCGGGAGCCTCGCGGGCAGCGGCAGTCCGCACCGTGACCAGGCCGTATCGAGCCGGGCGGCTCCGGGCGCACCGGCGACGCCCCGCGCCGCAGCCCTTTTCGAGGCCGAGGAGCCAACCCGGCACGACTCGCCCGTACAGCCACCATCGCTCGGCGACCACCTGGCCGGCACCGAACGCGAAGCCACGGCGTCCGGCCGCAAGCGCCTGCAAGACCAGATCGGCGGCCTTCAGAAAGCGCTGGACCAGCTCGAGTCGCTGGCAGACGCAACCCGCGCACTCGAGCGCGACGTTGCGGCATTCAGGCAATTCGCGAGCGTGCTCGAGGCACGGCTCCAGGCGCTGGAAGCGTTCGAGCACCGGCTGGACGCGCTCGAAACGGCAGCGTCCCGGCTCGACGACCTGGAACTCCGCCAGCGACAGGCCCTGGACGCCCTCGGCGCACGGCTGAGCGCGCTCGAGGCTTCGCGGCAAGCGATCGACGCGGTGGAAGACCGGGTGGACACGCACCAGGACCGGATCGCCGCCCTCGAGCGCACGGCGGCCGGGCTGGCGAATCTGGAAACCGCCGTGGAAGATGCGGTAGAGGTGGGACGCAAGCTGCCCGAGTTCGAACGCCGCGTCGCGGGCGTGGCTGCCGAATGCGACAGTCTGAAGCAGCACATCCAGCCTCTATCCGGCCTCCGCCGGGAACTCGAGTCGGTACAGCAGGCAGCGAAGGATCTCCAGGGCATGCACGCTGCTCACCGGCACACCATGGACGGGCTCCAATCCGAAGTGCGCGCGCAACAGCAGCGCCTGACCAGGCTGCGATCCACGGTGGAATCTCTCTCGGCCCAGCAGCGTGCGTTGGAGGAAGGCATCGAGGGGATCGTGTCTGACGACGACCTGGTGCGCGCACCCGTCCCGGCCGAGGACCCGGATTGGCTTCGCGTCGCCGCCCTCCTGCAACCGCTGCGGGCCGGCGCAAACGCCGCGGGGGCTGGGCGCCTCGAGCGTATCCTCCATGGCGCCGGACGGCTCGAGGCCGAGGCCCGCACATTCATCCGCGTCGCCCAGTGCCTCACCGGACGCATCGATCCGCCGGAAGCTTCCTTCGCGACCGTGTGCCGTGCCGCAGGACCCGACCACGCAAGCGTCATCCGGGCCGAAAAGACGCTGAAATCCATCCTGTTCGGCTACCTCGCCGCTCTCTCGCGCATGCGGATCCACCTGTCGCACGGCAGCAGCGGCAGCACGCCTCTCGGGCTGCTCGAGGCCGAGGCGTTCACGCGCCTCGTCCGCCCGCTGGCGGGCACCGGCACAACGCGCGAGGCCGCCCCCCGCCCTGGCCGAAACGGCGCGGCGGGGGGAACCAACGGCGACACCCCGGCGCCAGCACTTCTCGAGGACGCCGTGGCCCAGGCGTTCCGGGAGATTGACGTATCCCGAGAGACAGGAAAATGCAACCGGCCCGACAATGCCTTGCTCCACGGACCGAGACCCAACGGTTCGGCCGCTCTCCCGGGACCGCCAATACTCCCAGAAGACAGCATCCTGGACATCGAACACCTGGTACAGGCCATCCTGCGCCGGGTAATCATCCCGTTCCTGTCCAAGGTGCTGTACCTGGTCTACGCCTGCCCCGTGGAGCGTCTTTCGGACATCGAATCCGGGCATGCCGCCGGTGCGCGCCTGGTCGAGGTCCTTGCCGGCGACGTCGATCGCCCGGAGACGCTGACGGTCACGAGCAGCCACTTCGGTTCCTCGGTCACCGACCTGTTGTCCGCCATGGGATGGGGGGCGGTCACGGTCATTCCCTACCTCCACACGTTGGACCATGTCAGGGCCTGGACCGACGCCGTCCTGGTGGAACCTCGAGTCTATTTCAAACCGCTCGAAGCACTTCTGCACCGCCCGGTCGAGGACAGGCATGCGTTCGCCGCCCGCGTGGCCAGGGTGGACGTGCCGCTCCTCCACTCCGAAGACCGCTCTCGAGCCACCAGTCCGAAGTACGGTATCGTTCAGGTGTGATCGTCGAACGCAATGTTTCCTTGCGGGCACCTCGATGTGTAGACTATATCTACTCCGGCACTCGAGAAACGATCCGCACCCGCGGTTGGAGGCAACATGATGACACCGACGTTCGGATTTCCCCCGGTCCCGGCGACAGCCGCGCGGGCACTGGCTTTGGGGGCGTTCCTCGCACTGTTGGGCTGTGGTGGTCAGGACACGCCGTGCGGCTCGAGCGATGATTGCTCGAGCGCGACGCCCGAGCCGACGCCCGACCCATCGGCCCCGGTGCACACGTTCTTCTGGATCACGTCGCTGGACCTCGCCGATGCTGGACAGGGACTCGACCTCGATGGTGACGGCGAAATCGACAATGGTCTTCCCGCGATGCTCGAGGTGGTCAGCGAGGTCGTGTCAGCGGGCGTGGAGGACGCCCTGTGCGGCGACGAGGGTTGCTCGGACGACCAGGCGGACCTGCTGGCCCAGGCCCAGTCGTTCATCGAGATCGCCTTCTCCCTTCCGACCTTGAGCTGGGCGATCACTACCCCCATCCAGACCGGCGAGGCGACCTACCTGGCTGCCATGGACGGGGACAGCCTCGCTGGCGACCTGTCGTTCACCTGGTACCTGTCCAAGACACCCGAAACGGACTCGAGCCGCTGTGTCATGACCGGGACGCTCGATGAACAGGGGGCAGGCCGGTTCGGCACCTGCGACCTGCACCTGGTGACAGACTCCTACGGTGGCGCGGACGGCAGTTTCGAGATCACGCTGGACCTCATCTTCTCCGAGGCCCAGATCGAGATTTCGTCTTTCGCCTGGAAGGGCTTCCAGTTCACAGGCGGCGCCGTCGTCACGGCCCCGGTCATGCTCGCCGCCATCGAGCAGGTCCTCACGGTGATGAACGACGTCATGGACGCCGGCATTCCCATCGAGATAGCCATGCTCGCCATCGAGGCCACGCTCCCCAACTACGCCGACTACGATACCGACGGCGACGGATCGAACGACGCTTTCTCCATCGGCGTCATCGGGCACGTCGCTGACATGCCTGCCCACTGACGGGGTTCGGGGTTCGGGGTTCGGGGTTCGGGGTTCGGGGTTCGGGGCACTACCACGCAGGTCGGCTCAGCCCACTGTCATGGTACGACGCCAGCATCCGCGCCGCTGTCCAGTCATTCCAGTTCGGTTTCCGGCCCCGTCCTCGTTTCCTTGGCTTGAGAAACGCCTCCTCGAAGCTGGACAGCGCTTGACAGTTTTTCGACAGCGGTGATAAGTTGTGCCGCGTTGTCAGCATTCGTTCGCTTTGGGCAAGACGCGCTCGACCTCATCCGTCGGCTGTACGATGAGCCTTGGTGCGGTGAACGGGGCATGTGGGTACTTGCGGCGCCCCGCGGTATCCGAAGCAGGCAGCCTGGCTTCGACGAGACGTTCGAGGGGTGGTGCGTGGATGGCGGCGACACGCTGCTGAACCCTTTTCCCATGAATGGGAGTGACCATGTTCGAGGCGGAGATCAAGCAGGAGTACGTCGACAACGAAGCGACGGGCGTGGAGGTCGAGGATGTCGAGGGGGATGGGGTGCTCGAGGAGAAAAAGCCCTGGGATCCAGACAAGATCCGGATTCACCCGAAGACCTTCTCATTGCGGCAGATCATGGACATGATCGACGATCACGATATCGACCTTGCCCCGGACTTCCAGCGCTACTACGTGTGGAAGGAGCGCCAAAAGTCCAGCTTGATCGAGTCGATCTTGCTCGGGATACCGATGCCATCGTTCTACTTTACCGAGGAGCCCGACGCGCGTATGCGCGTGGTGGACGGGGTCCAACGTCTGACCACGATTCACGGGTTCGCACGCGAGCAGGCGTTCAAACTCCGGAGGCTCGAGTACCTCAACGAGCTTGACGACAAGAGCTTTGACGATCTCAGTGCTCCCTTGAAGCGGCGCTACCACAACACCCAGATCCTGGCCCACGTCATCGATCCACAGACCCCTCCTGCGGTAAAGTTCGATGTGTTCAAGCGTATCAACACGGGAGGAGCGCCGCTGAGCGCCCAGGAAATCCGCCACTGCATGTCCGGTCCGCGCGCGCGCGCGCTGCTGCGTCGTTGCACGGATCTCGATTCGTTCCACGAGGCGACTCGAGGGAGCCTCAAGAAACACATCCGCATGGCGGACCAGGAAGTCGCCCTCCGGCATATCGCGTTTTCTCGCCATACCATCGACGTATACCGCAGCCACCCCAGCTTCGACGCCTTCCTCAGCTTTGTCACCGAAGCCCTCGAGAAAATCGACGAGCGGGAACGGGACGTGATCGTGCATCGATTCGACCAGGCCATGACGTTGGCCCGCCAGGTTTTTGGAGATCTCGCCTTCCGCAAGCGGGAAGACACGCCTCTCAACCGTGCCTTGTTCGATGTATGGTCCGTGGTCCTGGTGGAGCAGGACCCATCTGCCGTGGTGGGCGCAAAAAATCGGATCGTCGCGGGAGCACGGACCGCCCTCGATGACGACGCGGATTTCGTTCGCGCCGTGAGCCAGGCGACTGGCGATCCGGCCCGCGTGGCCTACCGCTTCATGAAAGGCCGCCAGATCGTTGCGGAGGCGTTGCGATGATCTCGCGCATGCGCTTGCAACGGTTCAAGCGCTTCATCGACCTGTCCCTTGGCTTGCGTCCGCTCACGGTACTCACCGGCACGAACGGCTCAGGCAAGACCTCGGTGGTCCACGCTCTGTTGCTGTCCCGGCAAGGAACGACGACCACGTCGGGCGTCGTGCGTCTCAACGGTCCCTACGGGCTCCAGCTCGGAGAGGCTGCCGACGTGCTGCACCAGGACGCGGAACCCGCTGAAGGGTTCGTGGTGGAGGTTGAGGACGAGGGAATCGCCCACCGTTGGCATTTCGAAACGTCGGACGACCGGTCGCTGGTCTGCAAGATCCTTGCGCGTCCGGACCGCCCACCCGCCCCACTCCTGGCGCGCGACCGGAGGTTTGCCTACCTCAGCGCCGATCGACTTGGCCCACAGGATGCCCTTCCGGCGGCTTCCTGGCCTCCCGATTCCATGGGCGTCGGGTCTCGAGGCGAGCATGTCGCCCACCTCCTGGCTGTGCTCGACCGCCGAAAGGTGCCGAAAGGACGCCGCCATCCAGACGTAGAGCCGGCGAGCCTCCAGCACCACGTGGAGGGTTGGATGCGAACCGTCGCCCGCCCGCTGGAAATCCGCGCCGAGTGGTTCCCGGGTTCGACCGTTACCCGCTTGCAATACAAGAGCCCCGGTGTGCGCCATGAGTGGGTGCGGCCTCCCAACATGGGTTTTGGAGTGTCCACAGTGCTTCCCATCCTCGTCGCCGGGCTGCTGGCCGAGACTGGCGGGCTGCTGATCATCGAGAACCCCGAGATCCACTTACATCCGGCTGGCCAGTCCGCCATCGGCGTCTTCCTGGCCCAGGTGGCAGCCGATGGCGTTCAGGTGCTGGTGGAGACCCACAGCGACCACGTGATCAACGGGATGCGCCGGGCGGTGGCGGAGCGGCGGTTGCCTGCCGATGAGGCCGTCGTTCACTATTTCGACAAGGCGGTCACCGAGATAACCATGAACGAGCGCGGTAAGCTGTCGGCCTGGCCCGTGGGGTTTTTCGACCAGATTGACCGGGACCTCGGCGCCATCGCGCGTCGCCAGCGGAGGCGCTGAATGGTCCGGTTCGTCGTGGACGAGTCGAGTTGGGATTTCAGCGGTCGATCCGCTGATGACATCGAAGACGCGCTCGAGGCCTTCCTGGAACGCCTGGAGACCGCCAGTGCTCGCGGGGAGGAGGCCAGGCTCTACCAGGGGTTCTACGACTTCGACGGGGTCGGGATCGAACCCTACTCTCTGCTGTTCGAATCCTCCCACAGGCTCCTGGACCGCGACTTGCGCCAGCGGGTTTCCCGGGCATTGGACCGCCTCGCGGTGTGGTCTGAAGAGGTCGCGCTCGATGTCGAGATGGGCGGCAACACGCTACTGGCCCCGTCCATCGCCTACGCCCATGGCCTTGTGGGCCGAGGCAACGCGGTGGCCTGCCTGCCCCTGCAGACTGCGGGTTGGGCCGGCCCGATAACCGTCACCGTGGATGGCCGCGTGGAGACCGTGCATTTCGTGACGAACGAGACTGAACACCGCGCATTCTTCCGTGCGGCCTTCGATGTCGAAAACGCTGACGAAAAGGCCTATCGCGCCCTCGCCCCCTCCGCGTTTCCGGACTTGCGTTGGGCCGACGGCGTCTGGGGCGGCCTTCGCGCTTTCAGCAAACCCTTCCGCGACCTCCGCGCCAAGATCACCCACCACCTCGCCGCGCTCGACGACCACGGGTCCACGATCTGTCGCGAACGCGAGCGGGGGAAATGGGCGGCGCGTTTCGGCTCGCACGGCCTGACGGTGACCGGTGAGAACGGGAGGACCATGCGCAACGCACGGGCTCGCGACGACCGAACTCGCACGTGGAACGACACGGCGCACATTTTCTGGTGGCACGCCAAGCTCGAGCCTGACCGCGATCGGATTCACTTTCTCTACGACGAAGACGATAGGCATGTCGTCGTGGGCATCTTCACGGAACACTGCTACCTGCCGTGACCCTGACGACTGAACATGCGTGGGCGCGGGGACGCCGAGCGCTCGACCGGCAGCCTTCGGACCGGCGGGAGGCCTGGGGCACGAATGAAACCGCCCGACTCCACTACGTGCTCTTGCCCGCGGCTGAAGATCCCACCCGTGTTGCGCTGTTCAACCTCGAGCCACTGCTGGGTGCGCCCCACTATCTCGATTGCGACGTGGCGATCCGACACATGCCGGGAGTGGGGAAGCCCCTGCACGCGCCGTCCCCATCCCTGCCTCGTCATGGCGCGTCGTCTGGGGGACGGGCGGGAGGACGGGAACGAGCACGAGGAGGGGGGGAAGGGAACGAGCACGAGCACGAGTACGAGCACGAGGAGGAGGACGGGAACGAGCACGAGTACGAGCACGAGCACGAGCACGAGTACGAGGAGGAGGACGGGAACGAGCACGAGCACGAGGAGGGGGGGAGGGAACGAGCACGAGGAGGGGTTAGCGCACTTCGATCGACGGCATGATGGCCCAGGGGCGCGGAGTCTCGAGTTCCTGGAGCAATTGGAGGAACTGTGCGCTTCCGGGCAGCGACCGGACAGCGGGAGCCAGGCTGATGTCGAGCAGGGAGAGCTGTTGCGACATGCGCACGTCGAAGTCTCCCTCTGCGAGCATCTGGAAGAAGTCCTTGGGTCCGGGGTATGCCTGGGCGGGGGTGGCGTCGGGAAGGCCGGCGGCTTCTCGAGCGAGGCGCAGCGCCACGGAAAGTCCCCCGATCTCGTCGACGAGCCCGATCTCCTTGGCGTCCAGGCCGCTCCAGATCCTGCCCTTGGCGATGGTTTCCACGTCGTTGACCTGGAGCCCCCTGCCCTGGGCCACCTTTTCCTTGAACTGGGTGTAGACCTCGTCCATCCATGCCCGGAACCGCTCCTCGTGCTCCGGCTTGAGCGGCTCGAACGCGCTCATGAGGTCAGCGTTTCGGGCGAAGGTGACGTCCGACACGTTCGCGCCAATCCACTCGTAGAACCCCCTCACGTTGAACTTTCCCATGACCACACCGATGGATCCGGTGATCGTCGTGGGCTGGGCGACGATCTTGTCCGCGCCCATGGAAATCCAGTACCCGCCGGATCCGGCGACACTCGACATGGAGACGATCACCGGCTTCCCGGCCTCCTCGGCCCTCTTGACCGCTCGCCATACGTAGTCCGAGCCGATGGCGGAGCCTCCAGGGCTGTTGACACGAAACACGATGGCCTTCACATGGTCGTCTTCGACAGCATCGTCGAACACCTTGGCGGTTTCCGGCCCGTAGATCCTCGATTCCTTGAACGGAGACCCGGAGTCTGCGGCGACGATCTGGCCCTCACCGAAGATCACCGCGATCCGGTCGCCCTCGATCTTGGTTTTTCCCATGGCTTTCAGATACTTGCCCACGGGAATGCCCTCGTATTCGTCCAGGCGTACCGCATCGGCGATGGCGGATTCCAACTCGTCGGGATATCCCAGCCGGTCCACCCAACCTGCCTCCAGCGCCTCGGTGGCGGTCATCAATCCACGGTCGATCGTGGCCTCGACGTCCTTCGGGTCCAGGTTGCGTCGCTGCGCAATGACCGACACCAGTCTCGATTCCATATCCTCTCCGACGGCGGTGAGGTGTTCCCGGAAGTACGCGCTCATCTCGTAGCGGGTGAACGGCTCCCCGGCGCTCTTGTACTCCTTGTACATGATGAAGTGGGGATCGATGTGGAGCTTGTCCAGCGTACCGCGCCAGAAGGAAACTTCGAAGCGTAGGCCGTCGACCATCAACCCGGCCTGGGGAGGCAGCCAGATCCGGTCGCCGGCAGTGGCCAGCAAGTACGGCTGGTTGCCCGCCAGGTCCCCGCTCAGGTAGGTGTACACCGGCTTGCCCGAATCGCGGAATTCGGCCACGAGATCGAGAATCTCCTCGGCCACGGCCATGCCCCCGACTCGCCCGGTGATATCGATGCGCAGAGCATGAATCCGATCGTCATCGGCCGCACGGGCCAGGGCCCGCCGGATGTTCCACAGGTGCTGCTTCTTGTCGCCCCCGAAACGGCCGGCGAGGTCCTCGAACGGGTTGCGGGAAGGCCCCTCGGTCAAGGCGCCCTTCAACTCTATCTCGAGCACCCCCCGTTCTGCCACCTTCTCTTGCCGGGACACAATGCTGACAGCAACGCCGACGAGCACCATGAACCCAACCACGCTGAACGCGACGATACCGAGAATGATCCACAGTAGCGCGCGACCCTTCTTCTTGTCGGACATGATTTCACTCCTGCGGGGGTTGTCCTGTCCGCACCACGACCGAGCGGACCACGTTGCAGTTTTCATACCACGGCCGGTCCCCGCCGGGCAAGGAACATCGGCGCCAGGGCGCGGTCTCTTGACATTGCCGGGATGATCGACTACACAACACAGTCAACAATTCATGGACGAAAGGACCCGGCCCGCCCCGGGAGAGCAGCACCGGACACAGGCATTGTACGCCACCGTAGCTATGGATCAACGGTCCTTCCAGGCGGCTCGCCTTTTCCCGCGGTGAACGACGCTCGCGGGAAGTCGCAACCGCCCGGCGGGACCAGGGTAATGGCGGCCATGTTCCGGAACACCTTTTCGCGTCGTCGTCCCGGAAAGCGGGACACTCACTCGCAACGCACAAACGAGGAAGGCAAACGAATGACATCCTATCAGCACATCCTGGACGAGTTGGGGATCAAGGCGGTCAATCCCGGTGGCTATGCGGGCGGCTGGCTGTCCTTCGAAGGAAGGGACCTCAAGCCCTCGATCAACCCGACGACTGAGGAGCCCATCGCGTCGGTCGCCCAGATCGACGAGGCGGACTACGAGGCCATCGTGACGGCCGCGGTGGATACTTTCGAGCGGTGGCGCATGGTCCCGGCGCCGAAGCGCGGCGAGATCGTCCGCCAGATCGGGCTCGAGCTGCGCAAGTACAAGGAGCCGCTCGGCCACCTGGTTTCCCTGGAAATGGGCAAGATCCTGACCGAGGGCCTGGGCGAAGTGCAGGAGATGATCGATATCGCCGACTTTGCCGTGGGGTTGAGCCGCCAGTTGTATGGGCTGACCATGCACTCGGAACGCCCCGGCCACCGGATGTACGAGCAGTGGCACCCCCTGGGCCCCGTGGGCGTCGTGACCGCCTTCAACTTCCCGGTCGCGGTCTGGGCCTGGAACGCCATGATCGCGTTCGTGTGCGGGGACACCGTGGTCTGGAAGCCATCCCGCAACACGCCGCTGACCGCCATCGCCGTGCAGAACATCGTCGAGAACGTCCTGGCGGCCCACGACTTCAAGGGCGTGAGCAACATCCTGATCGCTCCCTCGAGCGGCGTCGGTGCGAAAATGAGCTACGATCGCCGTATTCCCCTGGTTTCCGCCACCGGGTCGTGCCGGATGGGCAAGCAGATCGCCGGGCCCGTCTCCCAACGCTTCGGGCGCACGATCCTCGAACTCGGGGGCAACAACGCAGTCATCGTCATGGACGACGCGGACCTCGACCTGGCGCTCCGGGCGGTCCTGTTCGGCGCGGTGGGGACAGCGGGTCAGCGGTGCACGACCACGCGCCGCCTCATCATGCACCGGTCCATCTCCCAGGGACTCACGGAGAGACTGGTCAAGGCCTACGGTTCGGTCACCATCGGCGATCCGCTGGACCCCAACATCTTGATGGGACCACTGGTGGAACAGGGTGCGGTCAACGACTACATCGAGGCCCTGAAGATCATCGAGCAACAAGGCGGCGAAATCATCTACGGCGGAAAGCGCCTGGACAGGAAGGGCTACTTCGTGGAGCCGACCTTGGTCAAGGCCCACAAGGACATGGCCATCACCCGCGAAGAAACCTTCGCCCCGATCCTCTACCTGTTCGACGTCGACAGCGTCGAGGAGGCCATCGAACTCAACAACTCGGTGGACCAGGGTCTCAGCTCGTCGATCTTCACCACAAACCTCATCTCTTCCGAAAAGTTCCTCAGCCACGCGGGTTCCGATTGCGGCATCGCCAATGTCAACATCGGAACGTCCGGCGCCTAGATCGGCGGCGCCTTCGGCGGCGAGAAGGACACCGGCGGAGGCAGGGAAGCCGGCTCCGACGCCTGGAAGGCATACATGCGCCGCCAGACGAACACCATCAACTGGAGCACTTCCCTTCCGCTCGCCCAGGGTGTACGATTCGATCTGGATTGAGGATCCCATCCGCCAAGAGGCGTGCAACGGCTACCCGGGCACGAACGGCGGTGGGACCGACGCCGGCACCTCGTCCAGCACTTTCGCCGGGGAGGCAACCCATGGAAGCGAGACGCATCCTGATCATCGACGACAGCGACATCATGCGCCGGCAGCTCGTCGGCGCGCTCCGTGACGCCGGGTACGACTGCAAGGGGATCCCCGGTGTGGATGCGCTCCCACCCCTGCTGGATTCGTTCACTCCGGACATGGTGCTCGTGGACCTTTTCACCCCCGAAACCGGCGGGGGGCTCCGTCCCGGCCTGCCGCGAGACGGTAAGGAAGCGCGCCACGTCCCGTTCGTGCTGATGTCGGCGCTCCCGGAGGAGCAACTCGCTGCGCGCGCTCGACAGATCGGGGCGGACACCTACGTCTCGAAGCGCAAGGGATTCCAGGCGTTTCTCTCCGATATCGACGCGTTGGCGCGGCAGTACCGCCCGAACGGAGCCCCGGACGGGGCTTAGGACGCCCCGGCGCGAGAAGGTGACAGATCATCGCAGGATGTTCGGAGCCCTACGGTCCTCCCGCCATGGGCCATCCAAGCGGGTTCACCCCGCGTAGACGGTCAACGTGTACTCGGGACATCCGTTCGTGCCGTCGACCCACACCACCTTGACATAGTACCAGCCGGTCATCTGGTCCGCCTCGCCCCCATGCTCTCCGTCGTCCTCCCCCTGGTATGAGAAGGACTCGGGCTGGTTCCCCGACCGCTCTCCAGACATGAGGGGTTCGTCGAAGTCGTCGTCGCGATACAGGAATGCGTCGTAGTTGCCGCCCTCCGGAATCCCGTTGAGCGTGACCCGGATCAGCCACAGGTCGTCCCCCTCGTCCATCGAGTAGAACATGTACCAGTCTTCGTCCGCCGTCTCGTTCAGGGCCCCGTAGACCGTGGCCTCCTGGCCGTTGATCGTTCCCAGGTCGGTCGCATCGTCCGGAGAATCGTTCGGCTCGTGGGCATCGCCTGGCAAGTCCTCGTCGATCATCCCGTCACAGTCGTTGTCCACGAAGTCGCATGCCTCCGCGGCATCCGGGTAGGTGTTCGGATCTCCGTCGTCGCAATCCCGCGGTTCTCCCGAACAGTCGTCGAACCCGTCCCCGTCTCCATCGCCGGTGGTCGCCGATAGCCCGTCGCAGTCCTCGTCGCGCCCGCTGTCGCACACGTCCACGGCGCCCGGGTTGACATCGGCGTCGGTGTCATCACAGTCGGGTTCCGGCATGCAAGGCGTGAACCCGTCCATGTCGGTGTCGAAGGTCTCGTCGACTTCTCCGTCACAGTCGTTGTCCACGCCGTCGCATATCTCGTCGATTCCCGGGGCGGCCAAGGGGTTGGTGTCATCACAGTCGGGTTCCGGGACGGAACACTCCGTATAGCCGTCGCCGTCGTTGTCCGATGTCTCGTCGGTCTGGGAATCGCAGTCGTTGTCCTCGCCGTCGCACACTTCTCGAGCGCCCGGGTAGATGTCCGGATTGGTATCGTCGCAGTCCGGTGTCGGGCTTGCGCACGTGGTCACGCCGTCGCCGTCCTGGTCGAATCCTTCGTCCGTGTATCCATCGCAGTTGTTGTCGATCCCGTCGCACGACTCCAACGCGCCGGGACTGATATCGGGGTCGGCGTCGTCGCAATCGGCGGGCGCGTCATTGCCCGGGCAGGGAGAATAGCCGTCTCGATCGCGGTCCGGCGGGTCATCGACGTTGCCGTCGCAGTCCGCGTCCGTGTCCTCGCAGATGGGGTCCGCGCCCGGATAGACTTCCGGGTTGGTGTCGTCACAATCCCTGTCGGCCGAGAAGCCGTCGCCATCGAGGTCCGCCTGGGCGCTCGTGGCGTCGTCATCGTCGCCTGCCGGCGCGACGTAGCAAGCGGCCATGGAGCTGAATGTCAGAACACACCATACGACCATGCACCTGTTGGGTATCATGGCCCAACCTCCACCATGTCACGCGCCCCCTCCTGGTTCTGGCGGCCGGCGGCCGGCATGCTGCTGCCGCCTGGTCCGGGCCGCAGAGTCGGGATGGGGGGTACACGTCCACATTATTGAACATCATCCGGGAATAGGGCATCAGACAATCAGGATGGGGGCTCACGCGCGCGCCGAGCGGCCGCGTTCTCCCTCGTCCTCTCTCAGGCTAGCATGGCCAGTGCTGGTTGACAATTCGAAAGCCGGGAACGCACGCGGAGGGGCGGGGGGCGGAGGGGCGATCGGGCCGGGACGGACAGCGATTCGGGTCCCCGGGTGAGGGAAGACCCCAGGTGAGGGAAGGGGCGGGAAAACATGGAAGGTTACGGTCACAGGCCAGCGTATCTCAAGGCGCTCACGTAGGGCCCGCGAAACAGATCAGGATAGTCATGGGCGTAGGATTGGGTCAGGCCCGTGATGACCTCGTACTGGTGCAGGCTGATCGTGACCAGCTCGCCATTGCCGGTGGGAGGCAGCGCGTCGGCCCAGAATCTCAGTTCCCAGGCCTCGAGATCCAGCTCGAGCAGCGCCAGGTGGGACAGACCACGCTCCTCCAGGGACGGGTCCGTGCCCTTGAGGTGCTCGACCTTGAGGACCTCGATCAGCCTATCATCCAGCCCCGCTTCCCACTCGAGGAGCTTTTCGCGAAGCTGCCACCGTCCGAACACGAGACGAAACAGCGAAGGCGGGCGAACACGCTCGGCCCGCGCGTTGTCCCGCAGCTCCTTGAAGATCGAAGGCGCGACCTTCTCCCATCGCTGCCACGCCGCCGAGTCGGTGGCCCGCTGCATGCGTATGGCATGGGCACGCACGTAGTCCACGTAGGTCAACGCCTGGTCCAGTTCGAAATCGCGATTGCAGGTGGGACAGGTGTACCGGTTGAACCGATCGCTCAGAATGGTGTCTCGCGGGTCCGGGTCTTCGAACACGGCGAGCTGGACCGGCACCTGGATCTGGCAGGCGTGGTTCCACGGACACGTCACGCCTACAGTCTCGAATCTCGTGCCAGGACTCACAGCACCCCTCTGCGCTGAACGGATGCCCTTCTGACCGCCAGGAAGGCTCAGGTGATGTTTCCCGACACCTTCTTGACCTGGACACCCATCTCCGTCAGCCTCTGTTCATGGTCCGCGCGCGCGCCGCCATCCACCACGCAGGTCAATACGACCCCGTCACGGTACGCCAGGAACTCCGCGAAGTGGGCGTGATCGACGATGACCGCTGTTCCCTCGCCCGCCCTGGGCCGAATCTCACGGACGACACGTTCGACCAGGTGCGTGATACGCGCGTCCCGGATGGCCCGGGAAAAATCGTCGAAGTTGTCGAACTGCCGCCTGGTCATGCTGCGCACCGCCGTTTCGATCCTCCTCGAGCAGGAAGACAGATTATACCGGTTCACGGCGCGGCCGCAAGGAAAACGGTGGGCCTCACGGGCCTGCCATGTCTTCGTCGTCGAGCGCGTCCAGTTCGACCAGGGCCGCCCTGGCCCTCTCGGCCACCTCGAGGTCCGGGGCATCGAGCAGTTCGAGGAGCCGCTGCCTTCCGGCTTCGGTGACAACCACGTTGCGGAGCGCCCACACGGCGGCCAGGACGACCTCCCGGTCCGGGTGCCGCGTCAACTGGACGATCCGGGGTTCCGCAGCCTCGATGCAGGCTTCTCCAGCGGCATCCAGGGCAGCCCTGAGCACGTCGGCTTCCCCGGTCTCCTCGAGCAGCGCCATGATCACCTGGTGCCAGCGGGGAAGCCCCGAACGCCCCATGCACGCGACAGCCTCGAGCAGGTCCTCGAGGCGGCCGGTCCGGGCCAGCTCGTCGATCCGAGCCACCGTCCTGTCATCCGGGTCGTGGGCAAGGGCGCGCAGTGCCTCGAACCTGGTCCGGGATGGAAGCTGCTCGGCGTCACAAAGGACGTGAAGACAGCGCCGCGCCTCCTCGACCTGCTCGATCGTGACGTTCTCCGCGAATCCGAACTCCTCGTCCAGGAACGGGTCGATTTGCATGCCTGACCAGATGTAACGCCCGAGAGCATGGGCGGTAGCAGCCAGTACGCCGGGATGGGTCTCGTTTCGCAAGAGCGCCATGAGCCTCGAGAACGTGGCATCGCACGGCACGGCCCACAGGAGCCGGACATGGGCGGCCCGGACTGCCGGGTCCGGATGCTCGGTCAAGGGAAGAACCTCCTCGAGTCTCGGCCGTCGCTTCTCGGCAAGCCGTTCGGCTCGATCCAGCAACACGCGCGTGGAAGGCCGGGTCATGATAGCCCCTACGAATGGTTCGATTCGTCGCCGACGATTCTCCGGAACGGATTCTACCACACCGCCCCATCCCAACGGCGAGAATCGCCGCGATCGAACGCCCATTGCGACGGGTTGTTGATGATCTGTTTCCGAATGCGGTCCAGGGATTCGTCGTCGCGGATGACCTGTTCGTAGCGACCGGCCGGTCGCCCCCACAATGACTGCATATCCAAACGATTCCGTGAAATCGGCACTTGTCGTCCCATCCACGTCACCCGCCCCCACCGGTGGATCGCACCCCCACGAATCGTACTGAATCGCCCCATCCACGTCGCCCGGTCAATACGCCCCGGCCCCAGCATGGTCGCAGTTGCGCCTGCCCGAGATGCCGGATAGTCTACCAATGACGTCGCTCGCCGGTCACGCGGGGTCGAGGGCCGGAGCCGGGCGGCCTCGCGCGACGGTATCCAGCCGGAGGTTGATGTCGAATGAAACCTGGACTGCCCCCCCTGTGGCTGTGGCTCCCCGGAGTCATCCTGGTCGCCTCTCAGGCTTCCAGGCTCGACTCGGCTCCACCGCTCGAGGCGACTCCGGGACCGGAGCCGCTCGATGCCCGGACAAGCGGCAGCACGACGTTCACCACCGATTTCCTCACGGGCGCATTCAACGATGGTTGCACCCTGTCGAATGGCCAAACCGCACTCGACTTCGACCCGGACGGCGCGTCCTACCTGCCGGTCACCCGCATGCTTCTCGCCGAACGGGCCTTCGATCGGTTCGTCCTGACCTTTTCGGCCGGCGAACAGGCCTACACACTGGCCAACACCGGCCTTCCGGGGTCGGTCGAGCATCACGGGACCCTGGAAGAGGCTACCGGCGAAGACGAGGTGATCGTCCGGTGCACGCTGGCCGAAGGACCGCTCGAATACGAGCAGACGGCTCGAATACGCAAGGATGGCACGGTGCTGCGCATGGAGATCGTCCTCACCAACACCGGGACCGACCCGCTGATCGGCGTGACCTACTTCCGTGCCGCCAATCCGGACCCGGACCTGGACAACTACGGGCAAGGCGAAACGGCCGACATGGTCCACGAGTCGGTCTTCGGGGAGGTGGCCATTTCTTCGGGCCCGACGACGGGATCCAGCATCGGGGCCGGGGTGCCCAACGCGGTCGCCCAGGCAGGGTTCTGCTACCGCTGCGCCGACGCCTCGTTCGATCCCATCGATCCGGAGGGGCGGGTGGAAGACTGGGACCTCGAGGTCGTGGTTCCCGTCGCGGACATCGCGCCGGGCTATGCACAGACCTTCACGTTCGTCTACCTGCTCGGCACGTCCCCGGAGCAGGTTGCCGCGGACTGGGAGCTGGTGCGGGACTGGGATCGGGACGGTTGGGCGGGACTCGACGGGGACTGCGACGATGGTGACCCGACGATCTATCCCGGTGCGACCGAACAATGCAACAGGATCGACGAGGATTGCGACGGCAGAATCGACAACGACACCGAATGCTTCGACGACGATCTCGATGGCTACTCGGAGCAGGATGGTGACTGCGACGACACGCTGTGGTCCGTCCACCCCGGTGCTCCGGAAGGTGCCGACACCGACGGCGACGGGCGCCCGGAAGGGGATGGTATCGACAACGATTGCGACGGAACGATCGACGAAGGCACCGACGACTTCGACGACGACGGAGATGGCTTCAGCCGGCAGGAGGGCGACTGCAACGACACGGCGCCGGCCATCCACCCCGGCGCGGAAGAGATTCCCTACGACGGGGTAGATCAGGATTGCGACGGCGAGGATCTCGACGACCTGGACGGAGACGGGGACCCGGCCGAAGAGGCGGGTGGCGGAGATTGCGACGACACCGACCCGGCACGCGCTTCTACCATCGAGGAACAGGCCAACGAGATCGACGACGACTGCGACATTCTGATCGACGAACCGTTCGTGCAGCCCGGAGATGTGCGTTTCAACGAGTTCATGCCGGATCCCGGCGCGGTGCCCGACCGCCAAGGGGAGTTCATCGAACTGCTCAACCTGTCCTCGAGTCCCATTCACCTGGACGGTTGGTCCCTGGTCAGCGCCACGGGACAGCGACAGACCCTCGACCCGGCGAACGGCACCACGCGCATCCCCCCCGGCGGTCTCCTCACGCTCGGACCGAACCCGGACACATCGAGCAACGGTGGCGTGCTCATCGACTACTTGCTCGCAACATTCGCCCTCGACAATACGGGCGATACGCTGACCTTGTTCCAACAGTCATCGGTTATCGACGAGGTGGCCTACGGGGAGGAGGCCGGGGTCCCGGTGTACGCCGGCGCTGCCCTTCAACGCGACCCCGGCTGCGCTGCCTCGAAGAGTGAGCCGTCCTCCTGCTGGTGCCCTGCACCGAGCCCGTGGGCAGACGACTCGGACCGGGGCAGCCCCGGAGAACCCAACCCTGCATGCGCCGAGGACGCCGACGGCGACGGATGGGGTTCCCTGGAGACCGGCGGACTCGATTGCGATGACACCGATCCGGATGTGTTTCCCGGCGCGCCCGAACTCCTGGACGGCATGGACAACGACTGCGACGGCGTGGTGGACCCCGGCCAAGAAGAACCGACCCCCGCGCCTGCGGATTCGTCAACACCCCCGGCGGACGCCGATGGGGATGGCTTCACCGTTGCCGAGGGCGACTGCGACGACCGCTTCGACGACGTCTACCCCGGTGCGGCCGACCTGTGTGGCGACGGCGTGGACCAGGATTGTTCCGGCGAGGCCGACCAAGGATGCTCGAGCGAAGGGTGCGGCGGTTGCGCCGCGACACCGGCTCGAGCGATGCGCGACACCTCTTCAGGACGGGGAAAAGCCTGGTGGGCCGGCGTCCTCTGGGCCGGCGCGCTGGCGTTGGCACGCCTTCGCCCGCGGCGCCGATAGCCCCCCCGGCACGGACACCCGCCGTTTTTCGTCGTGCCGGCACGGGAGATCGCGCTACAATGGCCGGCGATGTGCTGCCCGGCTCTCCGCCGGCCGCTCGCATGCGACCCCCCCGGCGCCTTTGCCGCGAAAACGAACCTGGCGCCATCCGTCATCGAGGAGGAAAAAGGTATGAGAAGACTGCAGGGACAATGGGCGCTCGTCACAGGGGCGTCGAGCGGTATCGGCAAGGATATCGCCGAGATACTGGGCGAACTGGGGTGCGACCTCGTGCTGACCGCACGCCGCACGGACCGGCTCGATGCACTCGCCAAGACGGTCTCCGAGAGGTTCGGCGTGGAGGCCGTCGTGATACCGCTGGACCTGGCCCAACCCGGGGCACCGGCAACCTTGTACGAGAAGACCACAAGCCGGGGCATCGCCGTGGACATCCTGGTAAACAACGCCGGGTACGGAGTGCACGGCTTCTTCCTCGACATCCCCTGGGACCGCACCGGGGACATGCTGCAACTCCTGGTGACCAACCTGACCCACCTCACCCACCTGTATGCTCGGAAGATGGTGGAGCGAGACCGCGGCCACGTGCTGCAAGTCAGTTCCATCGGGGCGTTTCAACCCGTCCCGGGCTTTGCGTCCTATGCCGCGGCCAAGGCCTACGTTCTGGATTTCGGCGTCGCCCTCAACCACGAACTACGCAAATCCCAGGTGACCTGCACCGTCCTGTGTCCTGGTATCACGATCACCGAGTTCCAGCAGGTGGCCGGGCACGAGGAACTCACCGCCTTCGAACGCATGCTCGCCATGAACAGCCGGGAGGTCGCAAGGGCCGCCGTGGCAGCCATGCTCAAGGGCAAGGCCATGATCGTCCCCGGCCGCATCAACGCTCTGAACGGCTGGATGACACGCATCCTCCCCAAGCCCGTGGCCGCGGCCGTCGCCTACTTGACACTCGGCCCCCCTCGAGACATCGGCGGCTGACCCTGCCACCACTCCCCGGGGCCGAACCTTGCCACGGGGCGCTCACCTACTGGTCAAGAATCTCACGCACCTTTCGGGCCAGCGCGGAAGGGGAAAAAGGCTTCTGGAGATAGTGCACGTCGCGAGAGAGGACCCCCTTTTTCACGATCACGTTGTTGGTGTACCCAGACATGTAGAGCGTCACCAGGCCCGGACATCGCGCCTGCAGCGCATCCGAAAGCGCCTTGCCGCTCATGCCGGGCATGACCACGTCTGTCAGCAAAAGGTGAATCGTCTCCTTGCAGGCCTGACCAATCTCGAGCGCCACCTTGCCCGAAGGCGCCTCGAGCACTCGATAACCGAAACGGCGGAGCGCAGTGCAGGTCAGTCTCCGCACCGCATCGTTGTCCTCGACGACGAGAATCGTCTCCTCGCCCCCCATGGTTTCCGTGGCCGTGCCCGACGCCTGGTCGGGCGATGATGCGACACCGGCCCTCGGGAAGTAGACCTTCACCGTCGTGCCGTGCCCCGGCTCGGAGTATGACCAGACGTAGCCCCGGTTCTGTTTCACGATGCCGTAGACCGTGGCAAGCCCAAGGCCGGTGCCCGTCTCCCGCGTCTTCGTGGTGAAGAACGGGTCGAACATCCGGGAGCGGGTCGCCTCGTCCATGCCCACCCCCGTGTCGCTCACGCTCAACATCACGTACTCCCCCGAGGGTGTGTCCAGCCCTCGCCCGGCAAAGTAGGCCCGGTCCAACTCCGTGTTGGCCGTTTCGATGGTCAACGTCCCGCCGTCCGGCATGGCATCCCGGGCGTTGACCACCAGGTTCATGATGACCTGGTCGACCTGGCTCGAGTCCATGTGCACCTTCCACAGGTTGGACTCGCGGATCGAAACGACGTCGATATCCTCCCGGATGAGCGGCCGGAGCATCTTCTCCATCTTGTCCACGGTGTCGTTCAAGTCCAGCGGCCGTGGCGCCCGGGTTTCCTTGCGGCTGAACGACAGGAGCTGCCGCGTAAGGTTGGCGCCCTTTCCGGCAGCCTTCTTGATCTCCTCCAGATACTCGCACAGCGGGTCCCCCGGATCGACGGCCGACAAGGCAAGCTCCGCGTGGCCAAGAATCGTGGTGAGAAGATTGTTGAAATCATGGGCCACGCCGCCCGCGAGCGTCCCGATGGCTTCCAACTTCTGGGACTGCCGCAACACGCTTTCCAGTCGCTCCCGTTCCGCCTCCATCCGCTTCCGTTCCGTGATGTCACGAAACGAGACGACGCGGGCCGGGGCTCCGTGCCAGACCGTGTCGTTGCTTCGTATCTCGGCGACCGCCACCGTACCGTCGGGCCGGGGTACATCGATCTCGTGGCCACTCCCGTCATCGGCAAGGGGGAAGCCAAAGAGTTGACCTTCGACCGCACGCCCGCTGAACAATCTCGCCGCAGCCTCGTTGGCGAACCTGACCCGACTCTCCAGGTCCAGGACCAGGATGGGATCGTGACTGTCCGCCACCATGCGCCGGATGTTGCGATAGGACCCCTCCACGGTCTTGTGGGCAGCCGCTCGAGCCCCGGCGTGGTATATCGCGCGCGACACGAAGGCATCGATCCTGCCCTTGACGAGGACATCCATGGCCCCGGCCTGGAAGCAGCGTTCGGCGACCGACAGATCGTCGCTATCGACGAGCACGATGATAGGCGTCCCCGGAAACGCCGCATGCAACTCCCCCAGAAACGCCTCCCCCTGGCCGTTCGGTAGATCCAGGTCGAGAAGCACAAGGTCGAAAGACGTGCCACGCAGCACCTCGAGCGCGTCACGGGTGGAGGTCGTAACCTCCAGGCGCATCGGGTGCTGGACGTCGGCTGCTATCGCGTGCCGGATGAAAGCGACGTCGCCCTGGTTGTGCTCGATGAGGAGGATGCGCATGGGGCGACCGGTGTCCTCTCGATGGTCCGTCATGGCTGTTTCTCTGTCGCGGAATCGACCAATGGATGGCACAAGATAGAGAATCACCGCCGATTCGTCAATCGTGGATGGCCCGGGGAATCCGGGTCCTCCCGATCCTCGCGGGGAGGCTCGTATTCAGGCTGATCCACGAAAGCCGCAATCCACCCTTGACCAGGAACCAGCCTGGCGGTATGCGTAGGCGTGGGCGTGGGGCGCCACACCACTCTCGAGGCGGCGGGACAGACTCCCCACGGAAACATCAGCGCCGTTCGCCCGCCACGCGGAAGACGCCACGCAAACGGACACAGGGAGACGATGCACCATGCCGAACGGAGGATCGGATTGCTGCGGAACGTGCTGGTTCAACAAGACGAACGAAGGCCGCGACAGGCCACCGGACCACGAGATACCAGGACCTACCCGATGTCTCATCAGGGACATCGAAATCCCGGACCCCTACTGGACCTACTGCGCCAACCACCCCCACCACAACCCCAACAAGATCGATGTTCCCATCGGACCGGTCTACGTCACCGAAGGGTATCCCTACGGCAGAAAAGTGTGGCGCCCACCACCGCGCGGCGAAACCCATCGGACCAAGCTCCTCGAGGTGCTCGACGACATCGACATGACCCCACAGGGGCGCTACCCCGCCGGCGCAGACCTCGAGGAAGAGGTCCTCAGACAGGTCGCTGCTCTCAAGGAAACGAGAGCCCTGCCCAAACTGCTGCGCATCATCGCTTTCGACCTCGAACCGTGGCGCACCTACTTCGACTACGCCGCGCGCAACAACGCCATCCTGGTGGCGCTCGCCGTGAGGGCCCTGCTCGAGATTGGCGGCGACGAATACCTGCCCCGGGTCGCCCATTTCATCGATGCGGGTCTCGATGACCCGGATGATCAGGGTTACGATCCCGAAACAGACGGCCTGGCGCCCGTCCGCTATCACCTCGTTCAAGGCTTGCTGTCGTGCAGCGGCGACCAGGTGGAGGCACTCCTGGAAACGGCGACGTTCGACCCCCACCCGCAAGTGCGAAACCTTGCTCTCCACGTGATCGCACAACGTGACACCGAGTGACAGGACCGGGGACGCAGGGATTCGGCCCTCCTTGCCGGCCGAATCGTCGCCGGCAGGGTTGCTTGACATCCGTTATTCCCCATGATATACAACGCCGATGGGCAACCGAAACTCGAAATGCCGGTACGCTGTCAGGGGACGACTCTGGATCGACGGCCCGGAGGGCACATTCCTGGGCCACGGCCGCATGGTCCTCCTCGAGCGCATCCATCACCACGGTTCCATCAGTGCTGCGGCCAGGTCGATGTCGATGTCCTACCGCCACGCCTGGGACCTGGTGGATTCGATGAACCGCCAGGCGCCGCACCCGCTCGTCAGCAAGGCCGTGGGCGGCAAGGGCGGTGGTGGTGCGACGCTGACTGCTGCCGGTCTCGAGGCGCTGGATGTGTTCCACCGGTTGCAGCAGGCCTTCGTGGAATTCCTGGAGGAGCGTACTGGAGCGCTTCCGTGGCTGGAGGATGGACGGTGAGGGTGTGTCCGGGACGGTCGTTGCGCATACGCCGGCAATCCGGCCGGTCTGGCTGTCGGCCTGGCCTCCGGGGGTCACGGTGGATGGTCGTTTTCCTGTTCGGCTGTCTCGCCTCCCTGGCCGGGCGGGATGCGATGGGTGACGAGATACGGGTGGCGGTCGCGGCGAATTTTGCCGGGCCCATGAAGGCCATCGTGCGGGCGTTCGAGGCGCGAACCGGCCATCGCGTGGTGGTTTCGGTGGGGTCCACGGGCAAGCACTACGCACAGATTCGAGGCGGTGCGCCGTTTGCGGTCTTTTTCGCGGCGGACGCCGAGCGGCCGAGGCTTCTCGAGGAGGAGGGCCTGTCGGTCGCCGGCACGCGATTCACGTATGCCATGGGGCGGTTGGTTCTCTGGAGCCCGAATCCCGGCCTTGTGGATCCGGCTGGGCGGGTCCTGTCGGCGGGGACGTTCTCCCACCTGGCGCTTGCGAATCCCAGGCTGGCGCCCTACGGTGCTGCCGCGCAACAGGTTCTGGAATCTCGAGGACTCTGGACGGCACTGGAGAAGAAGCTCGTGCGCGGGCAATCGGTTGGGCAGGTCTACCAGTTCATCGAGACCGGGAACGCGGAACTGGGGTTTGTGGCGATGTCGCAGGTGGGTGGTCCGGACCGTCCCCTGGTCGGCTCGTGGTGGGTGGTTCCGGACTCGTTGTACGCCCCGATCGAACAGCAGGCGGTGATCCTCGAGGCGAGTGAGGCGGCCCGGGCGCTCGTGGCGTTCGTGCGCGGCGCCGAGGGCCGGCGGATCATTTCGAAGTACGGGTATCGCCTGCCGCGGTGAGGCGCGTCCGACGGCCCGCCCGCGCGTCGTCGAGGAGGTCCAGGCGTGGAGAGCACACCGCTGTTGACACCGGCCGACGTGTCGGCCGTGCGCATCACCGTCGAGCTTGCGGCGCTGACGACCGCGCTGCTTCTCCTGGTGGGGACGCCGCTGGCGTGGTGGCTGACGGTCTCGAGGCGGCGGTGGCGGGTCGTGGTGGAGGCCATCGTGTCACTCCCACTGGTTCTCCCGCCGACAGTGTTGGGATTCTACCTCCTGCTGCTGATGGGGCGCCAAGGGCCGCTGTCAGGACTGATGGATCTGTTTGGCGGGCGGTCGCTGGCTTTCACGTTTTCCGGCCTGGTCATCGGGTCGTTTTGCTACTCCCTTCCCTTCGTCGTGCAGCCGATCCAGAACGCTTTTTCCATGCTGGACCCCCGGTTGTTCGATGCAGCCGCCACGCTGCGGGCGTCGCCTCTCGACCGGTTTCTCACCGTGGCGCTTCCCCTGGCGAGGACGGGGTTGCTCACGGCGGCGGTACTCGGCTTTGCGCACACGGTGGGCGAATTCGGGGTGGTGCTGATGATAGGCGGCAACATTCCGGGCGAGACACAGGTCCTGTCGATTGCAATCTACGACCACGTGGAGGCCCTCGAGTATGGCCAGGCCCACCTGCTGTCCGGCGCGCTTCTCGCGCTTTCCTTCATCTTGCTGCTCGTCGTGTACGGGCTCAACAGGCGATTCAGCGTGGTGCGGCTGTGAGTCTTTCGGTCGATTTTCGCCTGGAACGTGCGCGCTTCGTGCTCGATGTCTCTCTCGAGATACCGGACACGGGTGTTGTGGGTGTGCAAGGGCCGTCGGGGAGCGGCAAGACGACGCTCTTGAGGGCGATCGCGGGGCTGGAGCCGGCGGTTCGAGGTTCCGTGCGGATGGGGGCGACCTGGTGGCAGGACGATGAGCGGGGGATCTTTGTGCCTGCGCACCGGCGAAGTGCGGGCATGGTCTTCCAGGATGCGGTCCTGTTTCCCCACCTCACCGTGCGCGGCAACCTCGAGTACGGCCGGCGCCGGGTCCCCGATTCAGCGCGTCGTGTGCGGCTCGACCGGGTTGTCGAGCTTCTCGAGGTGGCACCGCTGCTAGACCGCCGCCCGCAAGGTCTGTCGGGAGGGGAACGCCAGCGTGTGGCCCTGGCGCGAGCCCTGGTTGCGAGCCCTCGCCTCTTGCTGATGGACGAACCGCTGGCTTCGCTGGACTCGGAGGCCAGGGCAAGGATCCTGCCCTACCTGGAGCGCGTCGTGGACGAGTTGGATGTGCCGATGCTCTACGTGAGCCACGACGTTGTCGAACTACGGCGCCTCGCGAGCCGCTTGCTCCGTCTCGAGGGTGGCCGCATCGTGCGACCCCCCCCCGGCACGGGCCGTGGCCGGGCGACGTGCACTATCGAGCGACTCGAGCCGAATGCCCCGCGGCGGTCACGCGCTACTCCGCAACCGCACCACCGGCCTCGTAGCGAGTGACGGGTCCGAAGGTCTTGAGGACGTCCAGGATCGTGGCACCGTCGCCCACGGCGACGATACGCAACTTGCTCGTATCCAGGTACTTTGCGGCCAGGCGCTGGATATCTTCCGCGGTCACGGCCGCGACGGCCGCCGGGTAGTTGTCCCAGTAGTCCTGGGGGAGGCCATAGTACTTCAGTTCGACCGCCCTGGCGGCAAGGACTTCGGGGCGCTCGAGGGACAAGGCGAACCGGGCGATGATGGCACGCTTGGCGTTCTGGAGTTCATCCTCGGGCACGGGTGTGTCGATCATCTTCTGGAGTTCGGAAAGGAACTCGGTGAGCGCGTCGCCGGTCACCTCGGTGCGTACGTCCGCCCCGGCATACCATGGTCCGGGAAAGCTGACGGCATTGAAGTGGCTGTAGGCGCCGTAGGTGTATCCTTTCTCCTCCCGGAGCTTCAGGAAGAGCCTCGAGCTGGCGTTGGCGCCCAGGACCTGGTTGAGGACGTTGATCGCCACGTAGTCCGGGTCGGTACGCATGATACCCACGTTGCCGAGCTTCAAGGTCGTCTGCACGGAATTCGGGCGGTCCACCAGGTCGATGGCGACACTGGCGTTGGGAACGATTTCGGGTGAGGGGTGCGCGGGTGCTTCCCCAGGTTGCCACCCCCCGAAGGTCTCCTCGAGCATCGAGACGATCTCGTCGAAGTTGACATCGCCGGTGACAGCGAGGATGGCTCCGTTGGGCAGATAGTAGGTATCGTGGAACTGCTTCAGGGTCTCGGTCCGTATGGCGGCCAAGGATTCGGCGGTCGGCGCTGTGACGGCGGCGGGGTGGCCGTCGTACAGTGCTCTCATCAACCTCTCTTTGGCGAGGAAGCGGGGCCGTGTGCGGAGTTGCTGCAATGCGGCCGTCTCCCGTGTCTTGTACTTGTTCACCTCCTCCCGCGGGAAGGTCGGGTCGAGGACCAGTGTGGCGAACAGGGCCACGATACCTCGAGTGTGTTCTGCCAGGCCCGAGATCCGAATCTGGGTGATTTCCGATCCGAAAGCGGCTTCGGCGGAAAAGGAAGCGCCCATGCTGTCCAGGCGGTTGGCTATATCGACGCTGGAGTAGTCGCCCGCGCCTTCGGAGAGCAAGTCCGCGGTGAAGCTGGCCATGCCCGGCATGTCTTCCGGGTCATCGAGGCTGCCGTGGGGAATCAGGATCTGGAACAGCACCTTGGGCAGGAAATGGTCCTCGAGGACCAGCACCTGCATGCCGTTGCTGAGCGTCGTTTCCGCCGGGCGCGGAAACTCGACTTGAAGCACCTCGTCGTTGACCGGCGCCCGGTTCTTGATGACCGCGCCCGCCCGGGAACTGGTGTGGTCTTCACCGCCAACCCCCTGGGCGACGGCCGTACCGGTGACGGCAGCGGTCAGGAGCAACGCACAACACGTGGTAACATGAATTCGCATGAGTGGTCTCCTCCTCTACTCGTTCGCACCCGGGGCGCCTTGCTCCGAACTCGCCGGTACGGTAACCAGCACACCGCGGTTCGTGGGGTTCAGGTAGGTCGCCGCCACACGCTGGACGTCCTCGAGCGTGACGGCCTGGTACAATGCCGGCCACTTGTTGACGAGTTCCGGGTCGTCATACTGCGTTGTGACATCGCCGATCACTATCGCCGTGTAGGCACAGGTCCCGAGCCAGTCGATGAGCTGGGAACGGACACGGGTCTTGGCACGGCTCAGCTCCTCGGATGAGATGGACTCGGTCTGAATCCTGGCAATCTCGTCGTTGATGACCGCCTCGACCTCGCCGGGGTCCTTTCCCGGGGCGACGATGGCCAAAACCCACAAGGTGAAGGCGCCACGGTTCTCGAGAACGAACGCATGGGCGGCCACGGCGAGTTGCTTCTCCTTGACCAACCTCTGGTACAGACGAGAACCTTCGCCGCCTCCCAGGACCTGCGCGATCATCTCGAGCGGATAGGTGTCGTCTTGACCGCCGGGCACGGTGGGATACATCATATCGATCCGCGCCATCGGGGCCAGGGGGTCATGGAACGTGTCACGCCGCTCGCCCTTGTTGATAGGCTCGGTAAGATCGGGCGCCGGTGGGGTCGGCTGTGACGGAATGTCGCCGAAGTACTGCTTGACCAGCTCAAGCGCGCTGGTGGTGTCCACGTCCCCTACCAGGGTGAGGACGGCGTTGTTGGGGGCGTAGTAGAGCCGGAAGAACTCCTTGATATCGTCGATGGTGGCGGCATCGAGGTCTTCCATGGACCCGATGGTGGAATGCTTGTAGGCGAAGTTGTCGAACGTCAGGCCGATGAGGCGCTCCATCACCGTTCCGTAGGGACGGTTGTCATAGCGCATCCGACGTTCTTCCTTGACCGCCTCGCGCTGGTTGTCCAGGTTCTCCTGCGTGATGGCCAGGGAACGCATGCGGTCGGACTCGAGAAACAACCCCAGCTCGAGCTGGTTGGCGGGCAACGTCTCGAAGTAGTTGGTCCGATCGAAACTGGTAGAGCCGTTCATCTGCCCCCCGTTGTTGGAGATCAAGATGAAATGCTCCGCCTTGCCCACGTTCTCCGATCCCTGGAACATCATGTGCTCGAACAGGTGGGCATACCCGGTCTTGCCTTCAGGCTCGTTCCTCGAGCCCACGTTGTAGGTCACCGCAAGGGCGAACACAGGAGCGTCGTGCCGCTCCGATATGATCACGCGTAGTCCGTTGTCCAGGGTGAACTGCTGCACGTCCACCCGTGGCTGCCGGGGCGCGACTTCGCTCCGCTCAGCCGGTGCAATCTTCGCTTCTTGTGTCGCCGTCGCACATCCGGTCAATGCCAGGACGGCAAGCAGCCATGTGCTGGCTCTCATCTGCTTCATACCATGCCCTCTCCTCGTGTTGGGTACTTCACTGGTATCTTCACGCAAACGCATGAAACGGCGATTGGTTCGAAAGCGCGGCGGAAATGCCGGGACGCTCCCCGGCTCACCGCGTGATCAAGCCCAGGAGATTCGACATGGCTGCACACCTGGACCCCGGGCCGGCGGCAGCCTCGAGCGGACCCTCGAGTCACGCCCGCACGTCATCCTCGCCCGCACGCTCCTACCTGCCCAGGTTCTTCAGGGCGTCCTCGAGCTGCTTTCTCTGTTCCGGTGTCAGGGTGCCCGCACCGGGCGGCGGCGGCTCCGAACCTTCGCCCGCGTTTTCCGGTGCCTCGGTGGTCGTCTTGTCCGCAGGGACCCATCCGAATCCGGCCATTCCGGGCAGTCGAACGCGAATCCAACTGTCGAGCCGGTACACGACTTCGACCCGGGCACCGGCGCCGACTTCGCCGCTGACGGGGGTCTCGGTATCGGAAAACCTGCGGGCCTGCGTGTCTTCGGTGATGTAGAGGTACTCCGCGGCGAACGCGGTCACCGGCAGGCTGCACACGTACATCCATGAAAGCAGCACGACGAGACATCTCTTCATGATCCGTTGCTCCTCATCCCATTCGGCTGGTCGATGGCTCGATCACTTCCGCGGGTGTTATAGCGGCATCGGGGCGAGAAACAAAGCAGATAACGCTTCCGAAGCGGCGAGCCCAGGTCATGAACGTGGATTTCGACCCCGGCCGATGGAACGGTGCTGCTTGCGGCGGGGCGAAGGCCGAACGCCCGCCCCCCGTCCGGGCGCCTTCTCCGGCACGGCCAGGTTGCCATCACCCTCCGCCCCCCGGAGCCTGGCGCCGGCACGGGCCTTCTTCGCGGTACGCTGCCGGCGGCACGAACGCCTTCGCGCCTTCGGCATCAGGTCCCTCACCATCTCGTCAATCAACTCTGAGCCGGTGACACCAGCGCCGGATGCCGAGGACGCATCGCCGTCGCCCCCCCCTCCCTCGCCCTCGCGGAAGGGCGACATTTCCACGGGGACCTCGAATCCGTCCGGCCACGCACCTCGAGGCTGCGCCTCCGGCGCCGGCATTCCGTCAGGGTCGAGGTCGGCGCAAATCTCCTCGTACATCTCGGCCCGCCCGGTGTCCCCCAACTGGTCCCAACAGTAGGACAGGTTCCCATATACTTCGGCAAGGTGCTCGCTGTCGTCGGGTGGATAGTAGCGTGCAGCCCTGTTCAACTCCGTGATCGCCTCGTCCCACCGTTCATCGATCATGAACTGGACGGCGTTCAAGTAGCGCGCTCGAGGATTGCAGGGATCCAGGGCGAGCGCCCGCGCGATCGCGGCAAGCCCCTCGTCTCGAAGATCCAGCAAGTGGAACAGGCTCGCGTACCTGGCCATGACCTGCGCGCGCTGCCTATCGGTCTCGCATTCACGCTCCAGGTCCGCCATCCACGCGAAGGCGCCATCGATGTCACCTTCGGCGAAGCGGCGCGTGATCTCGAAAAGTGCCTGATCGAGTTCGCCCACCACGGCTCCCTGTGGATCCGGAAGGCCACCACTGGCCGGGACACGGCCCCAAGCCCCGGGCCACAACCATGCTCCCCGCGCCTCCCGGGCCAGTCCGGAACCCGGCACCCCGGAGACGTGGCCTCTCCTCACCATCATACGCCATCCAGGGAGAATCGCAACCTGAGATGAGCAATCCGCGCTGCTAGGGTTTTTGGAGAGATGGGAGTACTTGCGGGTCCGTGCTTCCGGGGATCTTGAGGCTGCGAGCGGGTCCCCGCGCCCCGTGCGGTCAAGAGAGCTGCGTGCGTGGGCGCGAGGCTGCCGGTTGGATGGGCGATTAGGTGCGATCGAATGGGGTTCGACGGGGGACGAGCAGACCGGTCCCGGTGCCAACGTCGTGCGTGGCGTGCCGCTTGTCTACCTGCAGTCTGCTTTCTCCTCCTCTTGCGTCGTAGTCGGTCCGGGATGGAATCCGCTTCAGATAGGCTGTGGCTCCCGCCTTCCAGGGCGTTTCCGGCGTGGAACCTGGGGTGACTTTGTTTCACCGGCCTCGGTTCGCCGTGAAACGACTCAGGTTCTGGACAGCGCGGATGGCTCAAGCAAGAATCGGTGAATCTGCATCACCCCGAATCACCGCACCGGTCGCCGTGACCATGGAACCACGGGTGTCGACCGCGATCCCAAGCTCGATGAGGGTTCCTGGCCTGGCGCGCGGGGAGCGCGCCTGTCTGCCTCCGCGACCCATTCGCGGCAGGCAGG
This sequence comes from Myxococcota bacterium, assembly GCA_024278455.1. Lineage (GTDB taxonomy): Bacteria > Myxococcota_A > UBA796 > JAJRTE01 > JAJRTE01 > JAJRTE01. The sequence goes on along the minus strand of JAJRTE010000040.1, from coordinate 29,055 downwards.
AATCGGAATACAACCGGGCTACCTCCTCGCGTGAGAAAGCATGCGACCCATTCGCGGCAGGCAGGAATCGGAATGCAACTGCGCTGCATGGTCGAGTACGCGCTGCGCGACCGCATCCTGGTCCATCATGCCGGGCGGGCAAGCCTCCTTGCGGGGCGACGACGCCGGTACATCACGCGCCGAAATGGTCATAGCCCCCGGCGCGAAGCGACACCGGCTTTCCCTTCGAGAGATAGCGGAGCCTGCCGGCATCCTGGTCCAGCATGCCGATGGCATGTAGCGGCCTGCCGAAAGCCTGCTCGAACCCTACCCTGACCTGCGGCCAGGCGTCCGGGGCGACCGATACCAGCAAGCAGTAGTCCTCGCCGCCGGTACAGGCCGACTCGACCGGGTCCCATCCGCGTCGCGCGCAGACACGGCGCAGCCTGTCCGACAGCGGAAGGTGGTCGAGTTCCACCACCGCACCGCACCTGGACCGCTCGAGGATCCGGCGGATATCGGAGTCGATGCCGTCGGACACGTCCATCATCGCACGAACGCCGGGCTGCCGGGCGAGCCACCGGCCTTCGGCCAGGTGCGGTCGAGGCCGATGGTGGCAACGGACGAGCGCCTCGAGGTCGGGGTCGGGGTCGGGGTCGGGGCGGTCCAGGAGGGCGCGGAGTCCGGCGGCGGATTCGCCGAGAAGCCCGGTGACGCACAGCAGGTCCCCCGGCCGCCCGCTGCTCCTCCGGCGGACGCTGGCCTCGAGCACCTCTCCTATCACCACGACGTTGACGATGATCGGCCCTGGCGAGCGTGTGGTGTCCCCGCCGAGCAGGGACACGCTTTGGGCGCCGGCCAGCTCGAGCATGCCGTCGAAGAAGGCGTCGAGCCAGGCCAGTTCCGTGTCGCGGGGAAGCGCCAGGGACAGGTAGGCTTCCGCCGGGGTACCGCCCATGGCCGCGATGTCGCTCAGGTTGACGGCCAGGGATTTGTAACCCAGGTCGCCGGGAGGAATCCGGTCTCGCAGAAAGTGGATGTCCTCCACCAGCATGTCGGTGGTGACGAGCCTGGCGACACCGCCGGGGCCGGGCAGGACCGCGCAATCGTCCCCGATCCCCACGACGCCGGGCGGCGCCGGGAAAGCGCGATCCAGACGATCGATCAACCCGAACTCCCCGATCTCGCCGAGGTACCGTTCGCTCATCCGTCTTTCCCCCTGTCACGGTCCCGGACCGCCGGAGTCATGCCTCGAAACGAGCCCGGGACACCTCCACGCGGGTCATTTCCCGAACAGGACGCGCAGCTCCCGCGCGGCCGCCTCCGGGTCGACGGCTGCACAGATCGCGGACACCACGGCGATACCGGCAGCTCCCGCAGCGGCGACCGCTCTCGCGTTGGTCGCGTTGATGCCCCCGATGGCCACCAGGGGGTGCGGGGAGACTCGAGCCAGGTTCGCAAGGCCCTCGATCCCCCATTCCGTGGTGGTGTCGGTCTTGGTCGGGGTGGAGAAAACCGGGCTGACACCCAGGTAGTCCACGTCCAGGCGGGCCGCTTCCGCCGCCTGTTCCGGGGTTTCCACCGACAGGCCGATGATCGCGCCGGGACCCATCAGCCGCCGGGCGTCCGGGTAGGCCATGTCGCGCTGCCCGATGTGGACCCCGGCCGCTCCCGACGCCAGGGCCACGTCCACCCGGTCGTTGATGATGAGCGGGATTTTCAACGGCTCGAGGCGCGCGCGCAACGCCCGGGCCAGGGCGACGAAGTCCCGCGTTCCGGTATGCTTCTCCCGCAGTTGCACCAGCGTCGCGCCGCCACGGACCGCGGCAAGCACGACATCCTCCAGGGGCCGCCCTCGAGACAGTTCGCGGTCCGTGACCAGGTACAGGGTCAGGTCCACCGCCCTCCTCATGCGACCTCCACCCGCACGCGCTCGAGGTCGTCCTGCTCGAGCCGATAGAGCACGTCCAGGAAATGGAGCTGCAACGTGCCGGGGCCCTCTGCCTTCTCCGCCGCTATCTCGCCCGCGACACCCATGACCGCCATGGCGTGGACGGCGGCGCTGAACGGTGACGGGTTGACCGCAGCGAACGCGCCGGTGAGGGCCGACGCGGTGCAGCCGAGCCCGGTGACTCGAGGCATCATCGGGTGCCCGTTGTGGACTCGAGCCACCTTGCCCTCTCCGACGATGGCATCCACCTCCCCGCTGACGCTGACGACGCACCGGCGCTGCCGCGACAGCGCAGTGGCGGCGTCGAGGGCCGCGTCCGCACCGTGCGTGGCGTCGACACCCTTGGTAACGGCTTCGGTGTAGACCAGCGCCCGGATCTCGGACGCATTGCCACGCACGATGGACGGCGACACCTCCTCGAGGAGACGAAGGGCGGTGCGGGTCCGCAGGGTGGTCGCCCCGGCGCCCACCGGGTCGAGCACGATGGGAATCCTCCTCCTTGCCGCGGTCTCGCCCGCGGTGGCCATGGCCTCGATCCACGGCGGGCTCAAGGTGCCGATGTTGATGACCAGGGAAGACGCGATACCTGCCATCTCCTCTACCTCTTCACGAGCATGGGCCATCACCGGGGAGGCGCCGAGGGCCAGGAGGGCATTTGCGGTCGTATTCATGACCACGTAGTTGGTAATGTTGTGCACGAGCGGGGCGCTGGTGCGAATCGCATCGATGTCGTGCCAGATGGCTTCCAGGAACGTCATGGGCTGCCTCCAGGCTGGCTGCGCGTTCCGATCCCATCGGGCCGAAACGACGCGTGTTGTGGTGGTACCGCCGGGGAGGAGAGAAACGGGGGTGCGCCACCGCGCATCGAGGCCGCACACCCGGCGAGGCGCCTGCTTCCGGCCCAGGCACGGGAACCCGACCGGGCCGATCCCGTGCCAGGCGTGGCTCGAATCTCCACCGTTTCCCTACGCTGGTATGACCCAGATCAGGTTCGAGGGGTCTGCTCTCAGTCCCGCCATCCTGGCCAGGACACCCCCAACGGCATACGGCGGCAGTATAGCGCGGGTGGACGAGGCGGGCAAGGAAGGATTCGCCGGGAGCTACCCCGGTACCGGGTGCAGGCGAGGCGGGCAAGGAAGGATTCGCCGGGAGCTACCCAAGTACCGGGTGCAGGCGAGGCGCGCCAACGCAAGCGGCTCGATGCCCACGAACAGTCGGCACAGCAGGAAATCAATGCAGCAGCTTCTTGAGACGCCTGCGGTGCTCCGGCGTCATGACTTCGAAGAAGCCCTCCAAGTCCAGGCCCCGAACACGCTCCTCCGCCCGAACACCCCGATCAATCCGCGGACCGGAACGTCGGCCGGGCGGACTTCACAGAGATGGCTCGCGATGAGCCGCGGTGCATCTCCACTCTCGAGGCGAACCGACGCAACTGGCACGTTCTGCCAAGCGCCCAAACGTCTCCTTGAGTGGCACCGCACTTTTCCTTGACCGAGACGAGATCGACAACTACACTAACAGCTTTAGTAGTCGGTACCGGTAGTTGACTGCGAAGCGAGCTTCTCCTCGGAATCCGCCAACATCTGCAGTGCCGTTGGGCGTAGAAGGAGATAGTTGTGCAATTCATACATACGGATCTTGGCTACAGGCAAAGAGGAGACATTGTTGAAATCACTCTCACGAGTGGCGCGAATGTCCGCTTGATGGATAGCTCGAATCTCGCCAGTTACAAAAACGGTCGAAGCCACAGGTTCTACGGTGGCTTGGCTAAACAGTCGCCTATCCGTCTTACCATTCCAAATGCAGGGCACTGGCATGTTGCGGTCGACATGCAAGGGCTGCGTGGAAGCACCAGGGCTTCGGTAGGAGTCTTGCCAGGACCGTTGCCTGAAATAGCGCAAGTGCCACTCTCTGACGTTCCCAGCCTTGTGCAGAGAGATGTTCCGCCGCCAGTTGAATCAGGGGGTAGAACTCATGATGTTTTCATATCTCACGCATCGGAAGATAAAGACGAAATAGTAAGGTCATTGGCAAATGCGCTTGTTTCACAGGGCCTGAGCGTCTGGTATGACGAATTTTCTTTGCGCATTGGTGATAGCCTGAGACAGACAATTGATCGAGGTTTGGCCACAAGTCGTGTTGGGCTTGTCGTGTTATCGCCATCCTTCATAAACAAGGGTTGGACGAATTACGAACTTGATGGAATCGTTACACGCGCGGTTTCTGGTGAGCAGATTCTTCTACCCATTTGGCACAACATCACCAAGCAGCAAGTTGTGGATTTCAGTCCTTCATTAGCTGACAAAGTGGCAAGAAGTACGGCTACGCACACGGTCGATGAAATAGTCAAGGAAATAGCGGAGCTTCTCAACGAGCGTTAGCGAAATTCGCATGACAATGTGCTCCAAGGGACGCTCCGCTTCGCTGCGCCTCCAGCCAACGGCGCTGCCGGCGTGGTCGGCCAATTTTGGGGACGCACCAAAGCGAAATGAATAATTCTCAGAAAACACTCCAACTTTTCTATTCGTATGCGCGTGATGACAAAAAACTGTGCCGTTTGTTAATAAAACATCTTGCTTCGTTGAGGCGTCAAGATATCCTCCAAGGATGGCATGACAGATGTATTTCTCCGGGTCAGGAATGGGGTAATGAAATTGCTACGCATCTTGAGCAAGCTGATATTGTTCTTTTGCTGATTAGTGCTTCTTTCGTAGATTCTGATTATTGCTGGGGCATTGAAATGAAAAGAGCCATACAGAAACACAATGCTGGAAAAGCCGTGGTGATACCAATTATTCTTCGGCCTGTTGATATAGAAGGAACACCATTCAACAAACTTGAGTCTCTACCCAAGAATGGCAAGCCCATAACAAGGTGGTCAGACAGACATGAAGCACTGGCGAATGTAGCTATTGGTATACGTCATGTTGCCACAAGAATCTTAGATGAGAAAGAGAAAGAAAGAAAGGAAACTAGAGAAGCTCAATTGGCTATCATGTCGCCTGTTGAACGGAAAATAGAACTATTTATACAAAAACACAAACAAGACCCTGATGTATATCTATTACGATCTATTGAGGAAGGTCAATGGAAAGAAGAAGATATAGTTGTTGTTGCAAAACGTATAAGGCAAATAATGATTGAAATGAAAAAGTGGCGACCAAGATATTCTGGGAAGAATACCGCCAGAGCGAAAAAGCATAAGCGGACATTGAAAGTCATGCAGTATCTAGATGGCAACTGACTTCTATTCGTCAATTCCCTGCATAATCAAGATGGTATGCGCCCACCAATCGGCTGCAAGGGACGACAGACAACTCGAAGCGAGCTTCTCCTCGGAATCCGCCAACATCTGCGTGAGCGCTCAACACACCGCACCTACCGCCCGGCTATCGCCAACGCAATAATGCAGGGCAACCGGAACAGCATGCGATAAGGAGGTTGTCCATGAAGCAGAATCGAAGTTTTTCCATGTCTTCCGGACCCATGTCATGGCAGGTCCACATGGCCCGGTGGCGAGCCAGCGCCCTGAGCCGGGCTGAGTACTGGTGTCAGCATGAACTCTCGTATTTGATCACGGGTGGTGTTTGTTCGACCTTCCGGAGCCGGCGGAAGGGGAAGCGGGGGAGCCAGCGACGGAACAATGACACACTCAGATGAACTCCTGGCAGTCTGTGCAAGGCACACTCGAGCCGAGAACGATGATGTAGTGATTCGGGAGGCGTACCTGCCTTACGTTCCGCCGAATTGGAACGGCCTGCTGGTGCTTGCCGAAGCCCAGAATCTCTCGGAGCGGAACGGTGACTACGTTGAGAGGCTGAAGGCTCTTGATTCACGGGGTCGGATGAAACGACTCTATGCTGGGGCGAGCACCGGAGTTGCACCTTGGGACGATGGCTCGCTCAAGCTCGCGGTGGAGTCTGCATTCGGCGCGGATTGCAGCCAGACGGCGGTGTCCAACGCGGTTCCCTGGTCACGTCGGCGAGATGACGGCTCGAACGCGAATCCCTCATCGGAGATGTGCGACTGGGCTGTGGCCTTCTGGAAGGATGTTCTCCCTCTTCTTCGACCAGAGCGCGTCATCACGGCGGGCAAGGTCGCACGAGAGGTGATCGAACGCGCCGACTCGACCGGCAGCATTTGCAGAACGTCCCTGCGCCTTCCGTCTCCGCAAGCCATGTCGCGCGTCTCGGGGATGTTCCGGAAAGATGATCTTTTGCTCAGGTATCCTGAAGTACGCCGGATCGTCGACCTCCATCCAGAATGGAAAGCGTCCCTCAACAAGGTCTTCTATGCCTGCCATGCGGTGAGTTGCGCCAGTTCAGACAGGGGTCTGCCCAACAAGCCGGTGCCGCGGACGCCCTTCGGCCGCAGCTGACCGCCAAGGCGTTTTCACTGAACGCTGCCCGCCCAGTGAATCGCTCTGCGGCGTGAGCGCTCAATAAACCCCACCTACCGCCCGGCTATCGCCAACGTCAGGTCATTACATGAGGGGCGTCGAGGAGGAATCCATCTTCCAGCCGCGGGGTGGTGACCGGCTTGCTGCTGTTGATTCCAGGGGTGTTCGAGCAGACATCGGCGAAAGAGAAAGGGTGTAGCGAAATGCCGCCTGGCTCGATGTCTTCGTTCGCTCCACGTGATACGTAGGCGTCATGTCCTCGTCTTGGAGGGCACTCACCGACTCGAGTTCGCGCGTGCGACCCGGGGGCTTGTCGAATGGCTCGAGGGGTTCCCTGGAATGGCTCGTGACGCTTCTCGAGTCGCTCGGCCGGTTCTCGAGGTAACCCCATGGCCAGGCGGCAAACGCCGGCCTGGGGATTTCGAGAGGCATCCCGCGACCGAAGACGCGGGCTGGACCCCCCGCGCCTGCCGTCGCGGACGGGCACTGGCCGCGTTCGAGCAGCGCGCTGCGCACCATCTTCCCCCACGTCGTTCGTGAGAGGCTTACGTCATGGACCGCCTACGCTCCACGGGCAGAACACGAAAAAAACCGCCTCCGGAGCGATCCGGAGGCGGTCCGACGACCACAACGACTCGGAAGACGACTTCAATAAGGGGCGCCCGGCCGAGAGGACTTTGATCAGAAGCGGTAGCTTCCTCCCAACAACCCGTGAGACCCATGACCATCCGGGCGCTACACCATCTCTATCGGTACAGGGGGCAGAGCACTCGAGAGTTTTCTTCACCGCCGCCACAGCCGGGACCCAGGGAGCAACCTCGAGACGTGCGCAACCCGCTGCGGGCTCGAATCGCCATCGGTGCATGCAACTGTCATTCATGGCAACCGGTCAACGCACTCGGCGATTGAAGTTTCGACATCCTTGGAGTACACTTCTCCTGTGATCTACTGACGCCTGCATGCTGGAGGTCGACAACTCGTGCTGCGGAACCTGCTCGCTGTCATACCGGTCGTCGTGGGAGCGATGGCCTGCACGATACTCCGCGACCACAGCGGTGAGCCGGGGGATGGGCTCGATGTGGACTCGGTGTTGCTCGAGGTGAATCGGCCTGCGGCCGGGCTTTTCGGGCACCCGGGTTCCGGCAGGATTCTCGCGCAGTTGTCTGGCCCGGCGGCGGAGTGGTATCGTGCGCAGTTCGGGCCACGGGGTATCACGCCATACGTTCCACCCGCCCTGCTGCCGGATGACAACGGCGTCCGCGGAGATCCCGAACACGCGCTGGCGGCCTGGTTGAGCGACCCGGAGGTCAGGACGTTCGTGGTCGTTGGCCAGGACGACCATGGTGGCGAGGGTCTCGTCGCCAATTTCGCGTACCGGCTGGCCACGGCTGTATTTAACGGGGGGGAGACGCCGGTTCCTTTGTTGATCGAGATGTGCCAGCTTCTCGGGCCGAATGAACGTGGCAGGCCGGTATCCCGCGTGGAACTTGCCGGCAGGGCGATCGAGCAGCAGACCGGCTGGCGACCCGATGCTCGGGCGATCGAGGCGGACCTGGAGGCGCGAGCGCTCATCCTGGTGGTGACCGACTTCGATCGACTCGCCGAGTGGTCGGGGCCTCGAGGCGCGCTTTCGGCTTTCCAGGGTATCCGGGATGGGCCGGGCAAGCTCCTGATGCGTGCCCGTCCTGCCTGGTTCCAGGCCTCCCAGCGGGACGAACTCGAGCTGCTTGGGACCCAGGAAGAAGCGCCGGGCGGCTCCACGGGCGCCGAGCCGGAGGAGGTGGCGGACACGGCGTGGCTGGTGCTCGCCCCGCTTTCCCAAAACGACCTGGCATCGGCGGTCCAGCGGCTGCGACCCGGAGATCCTCGTTCCATTCGGGCGTTCGACAGGTACCCGGTCCTCGTCGCTCCGGCCCGCCAGGCCGCCCTGACTCCCATCATCCTGGACATTCTCGATGACCCCCTGCTTCTCGAGGACGTTCTGGCAGCGCCCCACCGCTTCCGGATTTATGAAACCTGGACGCGGTGGGCGTTGGAGCAGCGCCTCGGCGAAGGACGGGTCTCACTGGTCGAGGCGGCGGAACGGGCGCTGACACACCTGGCCGGCCGGATCTACGAGACCGGCCGCCTCCGCCTCCAGCCCACCGGACAGCGAGAAAAGGCACTTCTCGAGACGACGTTCGCCGAGCCCCTCTGCGCCCCGGACGCCTTCCTGGACTGCGGCGACTTCGGATACGCCTTCAGGCAAGGACGGTGGCTCGACTACTTCGCTGCCCGGTACCTTCGCGACCGGATCGTCGCCGGCAACGGGGTTGACGCCGGCAGACTCCACCGGGCGCTGGCCACACGCCGCCCCGTCGTCGGGACCATGGCGCTGCTCGCCGCGGCCCTCGACGCCTATCCCAACACCGACCGCGCCCTGCGTGAGGCCCTGGCTCTCGAGGCGGTCGCCCACTGCGGCCGGGCGGGTTCGCGCACCCTGCCGACACCGGCCCACGCCACCGAGGCGATCCTGCGCTTGAGGTACCTCCGGGAAGGCATCGTGCACCCGGACGGTAGCTTGCCGGAAAACCCGGAGGATCTGATCGCCCCGCTCGTGGCCGACTACAAACGTGTCCAGGATTTCTGGCGGCAAGTGCTGGCCGAAGAGGAGCGGGGTCTCCGGCGCGAAGCCAGGACCCGGCTCGGCGCCTTCCTGGCCACGCCCGATGGACAGGGCTACGTGCCCACGTCGCGAGACAGCGTCATCCTACGGTCTCGAGACGGTACGGACTGGTCCTTCGTGCCTCCCGGCTGCGGCATCATCGGTTCCTACTTCTCCCCGGACGAAGCCCCGGTACGGTGGGTGCGGTTCAATCGCCCCTTTCTTCTTGCAACAAAGCCGGTTACGAACAACTCATTCAAGCCGTTCGTCGATAGTGGTGTCTATCCTCCACACCCGCCGTGGCTTTCCGCGAGATGGGCACGCTACCTCGCCGGCTGGACCCCCGGGCACGGGGAGTCCCCGACGACCTTTCCCGAAGGGCACCGGGACTACCCGGTCACCCACGTGTCGTGGCTCGATACGCAGGCCTTCGTCTCCTGGCGCTCCCGGCGGGACGGCAAGGCAACGTCGCTCCCTTCCGCCGACGAGTGGGAATACGCGGCTCGAGGCACCCTTGGCCGGCTGTACCCCTGGGGTGACCTGTTCGACGCCGGCCGGTGCAACAGCGCCGAGGGTGCCCGGTGGCAGGTTTCCCCGGCCGGCAGCTTCGCCGGGTCGGGTGCCGGCCCATTCGGCAACCTCGACATGGCGGGCAACGTCTGGGAATGGACCTCGAGCCGTTTTCGCACCCCGGGGCTCGACGACACGTCCGACGCCAGGACCCTCGTGGGCGGGGGGTGGCGCAGCACGGGCCCGGAAGTGCGATCGAGCCGCCGGCTGAGGGGCGTATCCATGGGCCGCTACGACGTGGTGGGATTCCGCGTCAAGCGCGACATTCCCACGCCGTGACACGGTGCCGGCCCCTGCCTGGAATGCAACACGCCCCGTTCGACCGGGGCATAGGAAAGGCGGAGATCGAGACACGGTGCCGGCCCCTGCCTGGAATGCAACACGCCCCGTTGCCGGGATCCAGGGACCGGATGGCGCAGCCCGCCCGGTATCTCCAGGCTCCTGCACCTCCCCGCGCTGTCACTCGCCGGCCGTGGCAAGTGCGATCTCCAGGCCCACGACATCCTCGCCGGCGCTGGTGATCGTGAACGTCTGGGGAAACAGGCCGAAGGACTCCGAGGCCTCCCCAAGCACGAAATCCCCGTCCGTGTCCGTGCCGGCCTGGACCAGGTAGGTGCCCGGCTCGAGGCCTTCCAAGGTGAAGGCCCCCTCTCTCGCGAACGTGTAGTAGCTCCGCGCCGGATCGGTGACGCTGACCGCCTGCACCAGCACGAGCGGCGGAAGATCGTTCGCCAGGGGCGGGTCTGCCGCCGCCCGCTCGAGGACGGCGCGCGCGTCGACCGGGTCAACGCAACCGTCGGCCGGGCACGAAGCGGTCAACACATCCAGGACCGATTCCGTGGCGTAGTTCGGGTCCAGGGCCTCGAGCAACGCGACGATTCCCGAGACATGGGGCGTGGCCATGGATGTGCCGCGCATGACCCCGTACTCTCCACCGTAGAGCGTGCTCAGGATACCGTCGCCGGGCGCGTACACGTCCACGGTGGCGCCAAAGTTGGAAAAGTCCGCCCGTTCACCCTGGTCGCCGGTCGCGCCCACAGCGATGACGTCCGCGCAGTTGGCCGGCGTGAAGAGGGAGGCATCTTCACTCCCGTTGCCAGCGGCGGCCACGACGACCACACCCCGGGACGTCGCCGCGGTGATGGCGTCCTGGAGTGGGCCGGGGCAGCGGTCGTTGCCCCCGAGGGAGAGGTTGATCACACCGGCTCGAGGCTCGGGAAGCCCCGGACCGGCCACCGTCTCCAGGCCGACAGCGTACCCGATCGCCTCGATAACGTCCGCAAACGTGCAACCATAGTTGCCACATACCCTCAGGGGCATGTAGGAGGTCTGCCAACCGACCCCGGCCACGCCTTCCCCGTTGTTCGTGGCCGCGGCAGCAATTCCGGCCACGTGGACACCGTGGGACTGGCGCAGGTTGTCGTCCGGAACCGGGTCCACCCCGTTGGCGTCCCCGGCGTTGTCGGGGTCGGAGATGAAATCGAAACCGGGAACCGATTTCTCTTTCAGGTCCGGGTGATTCGCGTCGTCCCCGGTGTCGATCACGGCCACCACCACATCGGCGCTGCCCGTGGTCACGTCCCAGGCGCCCACGGCATCGATGCCGGGGTAGGCCTGCAGCCCCCATTGCTCGCCATACAATGCGTCGTCCGGCTCGACGGCAGGCTGAAGCAGCCCGTTGGTCGTCACCGACCCCACCTCGGGAAACGTCTCGAGCCGCGTCACCACGCGGCGCGTCCGGGCCTGGCGAGCGGGGCCATCCAGGCCAGGGGGCAACGCGAAGCGGGCCAGGTAGTAGCGGCCGCCAAGGATCGGGCCGAGACGCTCCAGCGGCAATCCCACCCACGCGGCAAGCCTCGACGCGAACCGCGCGTCCGGCGCCCGGGTCATCGGGCCGATGATGGCCTCGCCGTCCACGCAAGGAACGGTCGGTTCGGACACCACGGCCCGCGGTTCCGGCGGCTCACCCCCCTTCCCTTCCGGCTCGCCATCCAGCACACCTCGAACCGCGAGCGGCGACGCCGCCGCCAACGCCGCGGCACCGCCCGGTGAGGCAGCAACATGCAGCGAACCCTCGAGGGACGCGGTGTCCACCGTCCCGGATATCGTCCCGGTGCCCTCCGGGAGCACGCTGAAAAGGTAGTCGCCGGCCAGCGTGTAGGCCGTACCGACCACCACGTAGTAGATGTCGCCGGGCCGAGGCACGAACTGCAACTCGGGGCAATAGTCCTCGATGGCGTCCTCCACGCGATCGAGTACCGTGATGCCGTCGGACGCGCGCAACTCCAGGTTGGGGTCGACGCCCGTGAAACAGTCCCCCGGCTCGTCGGCTACCGCGAGCGTCACCTTGTACCCGTCGTAGGACGCCGGGATCTCCAGTCGAAACACGTCCACATCACCCGGGGCCATGGCTCCGCTGACCATGCCGTACAGCACGACGTCGTTCGCCTCCGCTACCGTGTCGTTCGGTTCCTCCTCCTCGAGCCACACCGGCTCTGGTTCGCCGCCGCTATCGCAGCCGGACGAGGACCCGAACATCGGGAATGCCGCCAGCACGAGCGCAAGGAGCAGCGTTCGAGGTTTCATCACATCCTCCTGCGCCAGGCAGATCCATTCCGCCGGGCGCTCCCACCACCAGCACCCGCCGGGGCCTGGCAACCCAATCGCTGCCATGCTGTTCCCTTCCCGCATTCCCGGCAAGGTCTCCTGACCGCGGGCTGTCCGCCAGCTTAGCAAGCTCCCGTCCTGGATGCCACGGATATCGGCGCGAAGTGCCCGCCGCGGTCTTCCCGGCCCACTTTCCAGCGAATTACATTTTCACAGTAATTCACTTCCAGTCGAGACGGATTTGCGTTATACTTGTAACGCGGTTGCAGTCACACGGCACAGGCAATGATACGCTTCGTGAGTTCCGCCTTGGGACCTCCCATGTTCCCTGACGCAACCGCCTTTTTTTTGTCAACAGACCTCGAAGAGCCACAGAGGAGGAAGGCCGATGAAGCGGCACGGGGCGTTTTTCCTGGTTTTGCTCGTCCTGTCGACCTGGGTTTCGGGGTACTACGCGGACTGCGATACCGTGCCACCGGACGGCTCGGTACTGGTGACCTTCGACGTGGTCGACAACTGGGGAGAAGGATACGAAGCCAGGATCTCCATCACCAACGGGGCGGACTGGAGCATCGAGAGCTGGGTCCTCGAATTCGACCTCGAGTCCCAGATGGACGAGTTGCTCGACGGCACGGTGGCGGTGCAGGGGGCGGGGCGCTACACGGTCGTGCCGGTGGACCCGTCGGCGGTGGACATCTCTCCCGGGGAGACGGTGTCCTTTGGATACCTCGGGTCGCCGGGCGGCGCGGTGCAGCCGCCCACGTCCGGGTCGTTGAACGGGTACCCGGTGTCGTTCAACGCCTGGTCTCCGGCACCTCCCCCCGAGGCGGGGCAGGGAGCGAGCCAGTGGCCTGCTCGAGTGCTGGCGCCCTACGTGGACACGACGGCCTGGCCGGCCTACGACTTCGTGGCCACGAGCCTCGAGACCGGCCTGCCTTTCTACACGCTGGGATTCATCGTCACCGAGCCGGGCACGTCGTGCGAACCGAGTTGGGGCGGCTACTACGACATGGACGCCAACTACCTCGTGAACGAGGTCGCGGCGCTTCGCGCGATCGGCGGCGACATCATCGTCTCCTTCGGCGGTGCGGCGAATGCCGAGCTGGCGGTTACCTGCGAAGACGACGCAACACTGGCTCGAGCCTACCAGGAGGTCATCGACCTGTACGGTGCGACTCGAGTGGACTTCGATATCGAGGGGGCGTGGCTGGCCGAGCCCCTGTCGGTGGAGCGCCGTGCTCGAGTCGTCGCTGATCTCCAGGCGCAAGCGCTGTCGAGGGGCGGGACGCTGGATGTCTGGTTCACGCTACCGGTGATGCCCGACGGACTGACGCCCGATGGGGTCCATCTCGTGGAGACGGTTCTCGCCGCCGGGGTCGATTTGGGGGGAGTCAACCTGATGACCATGGACTACGGGCCGTCGGTCGGGTCCTACCCGGACATGGGCGAACTGGCGATTTCCGCGGCGGTGGCGGTCCACGAGCAGCTCGAGTCGATCTATCTCGCCCTGGGGCAGACGCCGGGGCCGGATGACACCTGGAACCGCGTTGGCATCACGCCGATGATCGGGGTCAACGACATAACCGACGAGGTATTCCTCGAGGAGGACGCTGAGGAGGTTCTCGGTTTTGCCCTGGAGGCGGGCGTCGGTCTTCTGGCCTACTGGTCGGCCAACCGGGATCAGCCCTGCGACGGCGGGGCCACGGGCGAGGTTTCGAGTTCGTGCAGCGGGATCGACCAGGAGCGGTACGGTTTTCTCGATGCGTTCCTCCCGTTCCTGCCTTGATGCGGGCACCGGGCCGTGTCCGAATCGAGTGGGACGCAATCTTTCCCCCTGTTGCGGAAGATGTCCTGTTGGCCTGTCCGTCAACGTCATCCGGTGCGTGCCGAGGGCTCCAACCCCGGACGGGATATCTGTTTCGGTCGCATGCCAAGAACACGCATACTTCTCAGTCTGATTTGGTCTTGCCAGGGGGTCGAAGTGGGCCGGGCCGTGATCGTTGACACAACGCCCCCCGTGCGCTATGGTCCCCCCATGCACCCCATCGATCGCCAGACATCATGGCTCCGCCCGGCCCGACCGGCCGATGAGACGCGGCGCGCCCGGGTTGCGGCCCTTGCCCAGCAGGTGGCGGTGGAGGTTCACCGCCGGCTGGGGCCGGGCGTGCGGGTCTACTGGTTCGGATCCTGGGTCGACGGCCGCCCGGAACCCGGCTCGGACATCGACTTGGCGGTCGAGGCCCCGCAGCCGATCCCGCACGATCGCATGGCGGAACTCAGGACCTGGGCCAACGATCTCCCCACCCTGTACACCGTGGACCTCCTGGACCTGGGCGAGGTCGGTGCGACCCCGCGCGAGCGGGTGCTGCGCACCGGGAGGCCCCTGTGAGCGGCCCCCGCCTTGCCGCCTTTCAACAGGCGCTGGAGCGCCTGGCCGAAGCCCTCGCGGAGCCGGAGACACCTATGAACCGCGACGCCTCCATCCAGCGCTTCGAATTCACGTTCGAGCTGGCCTGGAAGGCCATCCAGGAGGCACTGCGGGCCGAGGGCAGTGCTTGCCCCACCCCCCGCTCCTGCCTTCGGGCGGCTTTCCGGTTGGGCTGGATCGACGAGGAGACCGCCTGGCTGACGATGCTGGACGACCGCAACCTGACCACCTCCCATACCTACGACGAGGCCCTGGCCAGGGCCCTCTACCGTCGCTTGCCTGCCCACCTGGACACGCTGCGCCGGCTGCTCGAGCGGCTACTGGTGAGGGCCTGACGCGAAGATGCCCGCCATGCGAGGGGCGAGCGGCGAGGGGCGAGGGGCGAGCGGCGGCGCACAACGCTCATGCCGCTGCCTTGAACTACCACGGGGCTGGAAGCTGCGTCCACATGGTGGTTCAGGGGTTCCTGGCAGGTTCTCAGAACGGGGAGAATCCCCCTTCGCTCCAGAAATCCTCGCGAACACCGTCGTAGAGGTCCTTGAGGGCGTCGAGATGGGTCTTCTCCCAGTCGGCGAGGAATTCATAGAAGGACTTCACCTCGGCCTCGTTCGCGTTCCTGGCCGCCTGGGTGAAGTGGGAGATGGCTCGAGACTCGAGCTGCATGCCGATGGACAGGGCCGAGAACTCGAAGGAAGCGCCTTCGGCCTGCTGGCGGAACTGGCGGGTGAAGATCTTGTCGCGAAGCGCGGTGACGCCGGGTTCGCGCCGGGAAATGGCGAAGGCGGCGGCGCCGCTGGTGCGATAGTTCTTGCTGATCTCCCGCAAGTAGGCCTTGTGCTCCACCTCGTCCTGGGCCAGCTTCTCGAACAACTCCTGAACGGCAGGCTTGTCAGCCCTGTCCGCGACCATGGAGTAGAAGGCGTATCCTTCGACCTCGATCTGGTAGGCCTTCTTCAGGATATCCAGAATCACATCCCTGGCTCCGGTCATGGCAACGCCTCCTCGATGGCAGGTTGGGGACGCTTCGCCGCTTCATCCGCGGGGACGTACTCGAGGGCCCCGGTGGGACAGAAGGGCACGCACCTGGGATCGCCGCCGCACAGGTCGCATTTCTGCACGACGTGGTACGTTTCGTCCCACAGCATGTTTCCGAACGGGCAGGCGGCCACGCACATGCGGCAGTTGATGCACCGGTCCCGGATCATCACGATCGCGCCGGTCGTCTCGTCGCGCTCGAGGGCCTGGGTGGGACAGATGGCGACACAGGCGGCGTCATGACACTGGAGGCAAACGACGGGGATACCCCTTTCCGGGCCGCGCCTGGAGATGTTGATCCGGGTCCTGGCCGGCTTGCCGTCCTTGCCATGAGCGAACGCGCACGCCAGCTCGCACTTGCCGCAGGCGATGCAGCGCTCGACGATGACTCTGAAAACCCTGTCCATGAAGCTGCTC
The DNA here is from genome assembly GCA_024278455.1 of Myxococcota bacterium. Classification (GTDB taxonomy): domain Bacteria; phylum Myxococcota_A; class UBA796; order JAJRTE01; family JAJRTE01; genus JAJRTE01. The sequence goes on along the minus strand of JAJRTE010000040.1, from coordinate 13,025 downwards.
CTCCGGTATCTGTTTCGCGGCCCTGTTTTCTCCTCCCGGATGGCGGGGCGCGACAGCGCTACGGTCCCGTGCCGAGCCGCTCGAAGATGTCGGCATGGGCCTTGCGCTTGCAATCGTCACAGGTCTCGAAATAGCTCCTCGGGACACCGTTCCTGTCTGCGAAGAAATCGGCCTGGGCCACGGTGATGTGCGCCTTGCCACAGGTTTTGCAGCGCAACATCTCGAACGACTTGCCCCAGATCTCGCGCCTCGAGTGGGTGGAGGTGTAGTCGATGTGGTCGGTCGGGCAGATCTCGGCGCACGCGAGGCAGCCGATACAATCCGGGGGCGGCTCCTTGAACGGCGGGGCCACTTCCCGGCCGATACCGCGATCGACCATCGATATGGCCGAGATACCCAGGTGGTCGCACACCCTGGTGCACAAGCCGCACAGGATGCAGTCGGTCTGTTCGGGGTTGCGCGCGAAGGAGGTCTGCGTGATGCCATGCTCCTCGGCGAGCCTCTGGATGAGCGGCGTGTCCGGGCAACGCGCCAACAGCAGGTCGAGGACGACCTTGCGCGCGTTTGTCACCCGCTCCGTCCGCGTCTCGACGATCAGGCCCTCGGCGACAGGGTACAGGCAGGCGGCAACGGCCTTGTACCACCCGTCCCAGTGCTCGAAGGTGACATCGACCATGCACAACCGGCAGCCGCCCCACGGCTCGAGCGCTTCATGGTTGCACAACGCGGGGATTTCGACTCCGGCCTTGCGGGCAGCCTCGAGCACGTAGGCGCCCTCTCGAACGTCGACGACCTTGCCGTCAATGGTCAGCCTGGGCATGGGCAGTCCTCTCTTTCAATTCTCGCTGGGAGAAGTGACGGATGGCGCCTGTGGGGCACACATCGAAACAGGCTCCGCAGGAAATACACAGGTTCTGGTCCAGCACGTGAGGCGTCTTGGGCTCGCCCGTGATAGCACCGGTGGGGCACGCGGGCACGCAAAGATGACAGCCGTCACAGGTGTCCAGGATCTCGAACGCGGTCAGCTCGCGACAGACGCCGGCCGGGCAGGTCCGGTCACGGATGTGGGCCTCGTACTCGGCCCGGAAATGGCGCAACGTGGACAACACCGGGTTGGGCGCGGACCGTCCAAGGTCACACAGGCTGGCGAGCTTCATCCCGGCGGACAAGGCTTCGATCCGATCCAGGACCCCTTCGTCGGCCCGCCCCTCGAGGATGTCGTCGTACATGATCTGCAACTGCTTGAGCCCCTCCCGGCAAGGAACGCACTTGCCACACGACTCCTCGATCAGGAAATTGAGGAAGTACCTGGCGACGTTGACCATGCAGGTGCGGTCGTCCATCACGATCATGCCGCCGGACCCCATCATCGAGCCGGCTTCGGTCAACACTTCGTAGTCGACCGGGGCGTCGAGGAGTTCCTCGGGCACACACCCGCCCGACGGCCCCCCGGTCTGCACCGCCTTGAACGCGCGCCCCTTGGGCATGCCCCCGCCGATGTCGAACACGATGTGGCGGAGCGGAGTCCCCATGGGCAACTCGATGAGCCCGGTGTTCCTGACCTTGCCGACCAGGGTGAAGGCCTTGGTGCCCTTGGACTTCTCCGTCCCCATGGCAGCGAACGTCGCCCCCCCCTCCTGGATCAGCTTGCCGATCGTGGCCCAGGTCTCCACGTTGTTCAGGACCGTGGGCCTATCCCACAGCCCCCGATCGGTGGCGTGCACGTACTTGGCTCGAGGCTCCCCGATCTTGCCCTCGATGGACCGCATGAGGGCGGATGATTCGCCACAAACGAATGCACCGCCTCCCCGGGAGATCTGGATGTCGAAGTCCATCCCGGTCCCCAGGATATCGGTGCCGAGCAACCCGGCATCCCGGGCCTGGTCGATGGCCCGCTGAAGGTGCTTGACCGCCACGGGGTACTCGTCCCGGACGTAGATGTAGCCCTGGCGCGATCCGACCGCGAACGCGCCGATGATCATCCCCTCGATCACCGCGTGAGGGTCGCCCTCCATGAGGCTCGCGTCCTCGAACGCCCCCGGATCACCCTCGTCGCCGTTACAGAGGATGTACTTGATGTCGCCCTTCGCCTTGCGGCAGGCGGCCCATTTGCGCGCGGTGGAAAACCCGGCGCCGCCTCGCCCGCGAAGCCCGGAAATACGCACCTGCTCGATCACCTCTTCCGGCGACATCTCGAACAAGGCCTTCACCACGCCGGCGTAGGCGCCGTGGGTCAGGGCGTCGTACATGTCGGTCGGGTCGATCTTGCCCACGTTGCGCAGCACGTACTTGGTCTGGTGCTTGTAGAATGGGATGTCACCGGCATGGACGATGCGCTCGCCGCTCGCCGGGTCCTTGTAGAGGAACTTCTCCACCACGCGGTTTTCGACGACGGCGTCCAGGATTCTCGGCACGTGGGTCTTCTTCACCCTGGCATAGAGCACGTCGTCCGGACTGACCACCACGAGAGGCCCCTGCTCGCAACATCCGTGGCACCCCACCCGCTTGACGAACAGGCCGACCGACACCTCGAGACCACGGGCCTGAACCTCGCCGGCAAACAGGTCGGCCAGCTCGAGAGCGCCACGCGCGCGACAGCCGGTACCGCAGCAGACGAGGAGTTCCTTCTTCCTGGCCGCAAGGCGATCTCTCGCCTCCTGCTTCAATGCCTCGAACCGGGCCATTCCTTCAGTTCTCATCCGTGACTCCCTTCTTGCCCAGGTAGGAAGAGACCTTCGCCGGCATGGCGTTGCCGTGGTAGGCGTCGCCCACGATCATCACCGGCGCCATGGCACACGCGCCGACGCAGTTCACCGTCTTGAGGGTGAACTCGAGGTCCTCCGAGGTCTCTCCTGGGGCTATGCCGAGCGTTCGGGTCAATTCGTCGACCAGTTGCGGGGCGCCGCGGATGTGACAGGCGGTTCCCATGCACACCTTGACCGTAACTCGGCCCTGGGGCTCGATCGAAAACGCCTTGTAGAACGTCGAGACGGAAAACACCTTGGCGAGCGGGACGCCGAGGACTTCCGACACGCGGGTCAGGGCCTCGCACGGCAGATAGTTGTAGACCCGCTGCACATCCTGGAGGACCTGGATGAGCGATGCCTCCTCCCTGGGATAGGTGCCCAGAATGTCATCGACGGGAGCCATGTCCGTACACGGTGACAGTTCAGCCATGGATTCTCCTACTTCACTCCGGCTTCACCGATGGCATAGCCTCGATGAAACGCTTCGATATTGCGGTCGATCAGCTTGGGCTTGGCCGCGAACGTCTTGCGAATGAGCGCCTCCATTTCGGCGACGTCGACGGCCCGGGTCGCTCCCACGTAGGCACCGAGGGCGACCATGTTGGCTCCCTTGGGATTGTCCAACTCGTTGGCCACGTCGTTGGCGGGGACCTTGAGCACGCGGACGTCGGTCCTGACGGCGTCCCGCTTGATGAGCGACGAGTTGATGAGGATCAACCCGCCGGGCTTGACTCGAGGTTCGAACTTGTCGAGGGAAGGGAGGTTCATGGCGAGCAGGGCTCGAGGCGACTGGATGACGGGGGAGGCGACGGGCTTGTCGGAAATGACCACCGTGCAGTTGGAGGTACCGCCTCGCATCTCCGGCCCATAAGAGGGGAGCCAAGAGACCTCCTTGCCCTGGTTCATCCCGGCGTAGGCCAGCATCTTGCCAATCAGCATGACCCCCTGTCCGCCGAATCCGGCGATGATCACATCGTTTTGCATGTCCCCCTCCGTGTCTATTCGTCGGCAGGTAGCGGTTTGGGCGCCCTGTCTCGCCCGTCCGGGGTCTTGAACACCCCGAGCGGGTAGTAGGGCATCATCTGCTCCTCGAGCCACCGGTCGGCTTCGTTGGGCGGAAGCCCCCAGTTGGTGGGACAGGTGGAGAGCACTTCGACCATGGAGAAGCAGGTGCCTTCCACCTGGTACTGGAACGCTCGCCGGATCATGGCCTTGGCCTGGACGGTGTGCAGCGGGGAGTGTGAGGAGGCTCGAGCCACGTAGGCGGGCGTCCGGAGCGCACTGACCAGTTCGGCCATGCGGATCGGCCAGCCGGCCTGCTCCACGTCCCGGCCCATCGGGCAGGTGGTCGCGACCTGGTTGGGCATGGTCGTCGGGGCCATCTGCCCGCCGGTCATGCCATAGATGGCGTTGTTGACGAAGATGACGGTAATCTTCTCCCCGCGGTTCGCACAGTGGATGATCTCGCCCATTCCGATGGAGGCCAGGTCGCCGTCGCCCTGATAGGCAAAGACGATCAGGTCGGGCCTGGCGCGCTTGATCCCGGTGGCGACAGCGGGTGCGCGGCCGTGAGACGCTTCGTGGAAGTCGGTTTCGAAGTAGTTGTAGGCGAGAACGGAACAGCCGACCGGGGAGACGCCAACCGTCCTGTCGCGCACGCCCAGCTCGTCGAGCACCTCGCCGACCATGCGGTGGATGACCCCGTGGGTGCAGCCGGGACAGTAGTGGGTGATGACGCTTGCGAGCGAATCGGGCTTCTGGAAGACGGTCTGGATCATGATTTCCCTCCGCGGCCTTCGACGATACGGCGAACCTTGTCAACGATCTCCTCGGGCGTGGCGAGCATGCCGCCGGTCCTGCCGTGGAAGTGAATCGGACGGCGCCCCTCGAGCGCCAGGCGGACATCCTCTATCATCTGGCCGGCGGACAGTTCGACGACGAGCACGCCGGAGGCCTTTTCCGCGGCCTCCCGGACGGCCTGGCTGGGATAGGGGTAGAGGCTGATGGGCCGGATCATGGCCACCCGGACGCCATCGGCCTCGAGTTCCTCCATGGCGGTCTGGCAGACTCGAGCCACCGTGCCGTAGGCGACGATGAGCACGTCGTAATCTCCGTCGAGGCCGTAGCCCTCGTAGCGGATCTCGTTCTTCTCCATCTCCGCGTACTTGGCCTGGAGCGCCTGGTTGTGCTTCTCGAGCACCTCGGGGTCGAGGAAGAGGGAGTTGATAATGGATCGAGGCTTTTCGCCACCGGTGTGCCCGGTAGAGGCCCAGGTCTTGGGCGGAAGGGGACGAACCGGTGCGTAGTCATCCTTGAACTCGACGGGCTCCATCATCTGCCCGATGAGGCCGTCCCCGACGACCAGGACCGGGTTGCGGTAGTAGTCGGCGAGGTCGAACGCTTCAATCACCAGGTCGGCGGCCTCCTGGACGGAATTGGGGGCCAGGACGAGGAGGCGGTAGTCGCCGTGCCCCCCACCCTTGGTGGACTGGAGGTAGTCTCCCTGGGCCGGAAGGATGCCCCCGAGCCCGGGTCCGGCCCGCATGATGTTGACGATCACCACCGGCAACTGGCTCCCGGCCATGTACGAAATGGCCTCCTGCATGAGCGAGATGCCAGGGGAGGACGAGGAGGTGAACACACGCTCGCCGGTACCGGCCGCGCCATAGAGCATGTTGGACGCAGCGACCTCGCTCTCGGCCTGGACGAAGGTCCCGCCCACCTGCGGCAGCCGGTGGGAGAGGTACTCCGGGATCTCGTTCTGCGGCGTGATCGGGTACCCGAAGAACAGCCTGCAACCGGCCCTGATCGCCGCTTCGCCAATCGCCTCGGCACCCTTCATCAGTTTCTTCGCCATGGGTCGCTCCGATCAATACGAGAAGTAGTGGTACATGGCACCATGGATGTTCATGTCCAACGCCACGTCCGGGCAAGTGATACAGCACAACCGGCAGCCGATGCACCGTTTGGGCTCGACCACCTGGGCGACGAAGTATCCCTTGGAGTTCATCTCCCGCGACATGCCCAGGATCTCCTGCGGGCAGGCGGCGACGCAGCGCTCACATCCCTTGCAACGCTCCTTGTCCACGAGAATCTGCGGCACACCTTCTCCTTTCTCAGGCCACCACGAAAAGCGGGCCCGTGGTTCGCGGCTTCTTCGGCCCGTCGAACTGCGGCCTGATCCTCCGGTTGATGGCGATCAACGGCACGTCAACCCCTCGAGCACGCACGGCATGCGCCAGGGTGTCCTCGACAGCCAGGGCGACCAAATCCACGCCGAGGCGACGCGCGGCCACGCCGGCCAGCTCGTGACCTTCCAGAACGATCTCGGCCGTCGTCTCGTCCATCAGGTGCGTGTTGGAAATCACACCAGTGATACGCCTGCGAGCAGCGGCGGAAATCCGATTCGCAGACGCCACAACGGCATCCACCGTCGCGGACAACGGACGACGAAAGTTCACCACCAGGTACATGCCGGTCTCGGCGTCCTGAAGCACATCGCTCAGGGAACCGATCACCCGGGAACCGGTCTCGTCCCCACCTGCGTCCATGATCACGGGCTGCCCGGGATCCGAGCATACCCCGCGAACCTGTGGCACGATGATCGGCAAGTCCGCGTACAGGTTTTCACCCGCCGGGGCGATCAGCCGGACGCCCTGCTGTTCGAGGAGCTGCTTGCCGTCCCGCGACCGGAAGTAGGGCTTGACGATATCCAGGTCCACCAGCACCGGGGCACGGCCGTTCGTGGCCCTCCCGGCAAGGGCCAGGTGCAGCGCCAGTTCGGACTTCCCGCTGCCGAAGTGGCCGGCCAGAATGACGATTCGCCTGTTCAACATCTCGTCTCCCCGGCCACGACCCAAACCGATACGCCCTCCTCCCCCAATGCGGGATGCGCGGGCCTTCACCCAGTCATCGGCCGACCGCCGCCGGCCCCACGCCGCCCCCTCCCGCCAGCGCGGATGTACCATAGCCCAGCAGTCGGGCCGATTCAAGCAAAAACCCCGTGCTCCACTCAGAGCTGCTCGAGCAGCCAGGTCACGGCTTCCGACACGAGGTCTGCTGGAAGGGGCGAGCCTGGCCCTGCCCCGGGACGCTCCAGATCCTTCACGGGCGTATGCGTCGTCCACGGGATGTGCACGAAGCAGACCGATGGTGCATCCGGTGACTCGAGCCTCTTCAGGATCATGCGGTAGAACAGGGCATTGCAGACGAACGTCCCGGCATCGTCCGACAGTCGCGCGGGAAAACCTCGATCAATCAACCCGGCGACCAGCCGCTCGACCGGGAGGGGCACACGGAGTCCATCCGGCGCGCCCGGAACCAGCGGCGCAAAGGATTCCCCGCCGGCCGGTTCCACCGCGTTCCGTTCCAGCGCTCTCCGGTTGCGCGCGACCCGTTCCACGTCGATGGTCGCTCTCCGCTCGGCAAGTCCCATGGCAAGGACCGCTCGAGGCCGTGTCCGTCCCCACTCGGCCTCGAGAATGGCTGGTGCCCGCTGGAAATCGACCGGCAGCACGATGGTCAGGACCCGGTCCCCGCGAATCCGGGCCCCCTCGAGGTCGCGGGCGACGGCCATGGTCGGATTGCTGGTGCGATCTCCCCACGGAGCGAACGCTGTCAGGAGCAGATCCACGGGTCCTCCATCGCGGCTCGAGGCGCCGGTGCTTGAACGGTGGGCCGTCCGGTGGTACCCTGTGCCGGTGTCGTCACGGTAGCACGACCAACGAGCGAACCAGGTGACATGATGCCGATTTTCTTGCCATCGTCCAGGGAGGAAGCCTGCCATGCGAGGTAGCCGCCGGCGCGCCACGATCCTCGCGTTTCCCGGAAGTGAGCGCGAAGCTGCCGCGGCAGAGTCGCTGGCCGAGGCGGCGGCGCTCGAGGCCGAGGACGCCGCGGGTCCGGAAATCGAAGACTGGCCCGAGATCCCCCTGGATACCGAAGACGCACCTCTCCACGATGCGGTGTTCTGGCTCGACGACGCCCTGGTCTCCGCCAAGCTTCTCGAACTGAACTTCCTCCGCGCGCTCGACCGTGTGCCGCGCTACCTCCTGCCCGACGGAACGATCGACGACACACTGGAAGCGTTCCGGCAGCTCGGCCGGCGCATCACCCTGGCCCTGGAGCTGGTCCGGCTCGGCCAGATCGAGCCTGACGACGTGGCAGCGCACCTGCCTGGGCTGCGCCGGGGCTGGCAGGCCCTCCGAACGTTGCGCTTCCGCCTCATGGACAGGCTGGAACCTCGTGCCAGGGCGTTCGCAAAGGCGGAAGAGGCCCGGGCCGTCCTGGGCCGGGTCGACGTGGAACGGCTCCTGCGTGAACGCTCCCGCGCGCGGACCATTCGCCCCGATCGAACCGAGCGCCACCTGTCCGTGCCCGGCTCGTTCCCGCTCCTGCTACCCAACGACCCGGAACTCGTGATGAGAGTGCGCCGGGAGTTGCGTCTCGGACAAGACCACCGGCCGGTCAACGTGGACATGGACCTGGCCGGGTGGCTCGAGGAACTGCCCCACGAGTGGCTCGAAGGCATCGCTCGAGGCCTCGGCCTGCTTCCCTCGAGCGACCGGTGGGACCAGGAGCGCGCCATCGTGGACCGGCTGACGCGGCCGTACCACCTCAAGAACGTGGTGAGAAAGCTTTCACCCATCGAGCGCACCATCCTGGCAAGGGTGCTCGAGGCTCGAGGCGTGCTGCGATACGACCATCTCGTCCACCGCTACGGAGCGGACGAGGAGACGGCCTGGCACTGGGCCGAGGAGGTGCCGACCACGCCCCTCGAGCGGGTGAGACGCACCGGTCTCCTCTTCGTCGGTGTGACACGAATCGGCCGTCGTGCCCATCGGGTCGGCGTCGTTCCCGTGGACATCCGCGACGACCTGGACGGGCTTCTGGTGCCGATGAGGAGGTTGTGAGGATGGCGGCATGAACGTGGCTATCCTCGGATCACGCAAGGGGCGGCATGTCGCCCCCGAAGCCTGGTGGCTGAGGGCCGCCTTCGCCTTGTCAGGGCACCTCGCCCGGGCGGGTCACCGTGTCTGGACGTCCGCCGGCAACCTCCCTTATGCCTCCGCCCTCTATGGTGCCGCCAGGGCCGGCGGCCACGTGACAGCCGTCACCGACTCGAGACACCTGCCACAACTGCTCGAATGCCTCCCCCCAGGGTTCGACCGGGACCGGCTGCTCGATGTCCGGCTGCTGCCAGAAGGCGCGGGCCTGGCGAGGGACCAGGCGATCACCGACGCCGTCGACCTGGCCATCGCCGTGGCAGTGCGCTCAGGCGGCCAAATGGCGCACCTGCTGCACGAACGGTGGCAGAACGGCAAGGCCGTCGAGATCCTCGACCCGGGGCCTGTCTCGTGCGCGGCGGCGGCCGCAACCGTCCCGGCGGGAGACGACGCGGCCGGAAACCTCGAGCTGCTCGACGCCGGCTTGCCCCCGCTCTCGCCGGAGAGACGAGGTGTCATCGAGGCGCTTCCGCCTCCACGCGGGCCGGAAACGCCCCCCGCCGGCCTGCTCGATGCGTTCGCCCGGTGGGACGCCGACCCCTTGCCCGGCCCCATCCTCGCCCATTTCACTCGAGCCTGCCCCGGACCCTGGCCCGGCCAGCCCCGGTGGAGCTACCTCGAGGACCTGTTCACCGGCGGATGGCGCGCGCGCCGGGACACCATGGCAACCCTCTCGCACATCCTGGAAGAGCGGCGTATCCGCGCGTCGTCACGCCTGATTCGTGGCGGACACGGGGTCGTCTCCTTCACCGCGAACCGGCCCGAGGTCGTGGTTGGTCTGCACCGATACCGCAGGCACCTGCTGCGCTGGGATTTCGAGCCCTGTGGCCTGGTGTTCGACCGCGCATGGCTGGAACGGCAAGGAGCCCGGCCGGTCGAGCACTTGCCGGCGGACGCCTACCCGGAACTGCCGGCCCACAGGCGCCCCTGGTTCCAGAAGCTGGCGCTTCCAGCTTGCGACTACCGGGAAGAGAAGGAGTGGCGCGTCCTGGGCGACGTGGATTTCGGTTCCGTACCATCGGATGCCATCCGAATCGTGTGCCCGCCCGGTGGCCCGTAACGGCATGCAGGCGGGCGGAGTCGAGCGGCGGGACGCTGCGCACGCGCGGTGGAGACGATTGTCCATGGTATTCCGTCCGGATTCTGCTAGCCTGTCCTACCGGTAGGCGTGGCTCGCGGGTTCGTGGCCGGCGCAACATTGTGCGGGAAAAACATCGTGAAGAAGTGCCCCTATTGCGCGGAAGAGATCCAGGACGAGGCGATCAAGTGCCGGTACTGCGGGGAGTTTCTCGAGAAGCCGCCGCCGAGGCTCTCGAGGGCGGAAAAGGCGGCCGTGGCACAGCGTGCGCTCGACGAGGCCGTGCTGCGTTCGGGGGCACGAAGGTCCTCGAGGATCGGCGGGGAAAAATGGTACGAAAAGCCCTACATGATCATCGTGGCCTTCCTGGCGGTGGGTCCATTCGCCCTGCCGCTGCTGTGGTTCAACCCCAAACTCAGCCCGGCCACCAAGATCATTGGCACCATCGTGATGCTGGTCATCACCTACTACCTGGGGGTTGCCTTCGTTGCGTCGATGAAATCATTGATGCACTACTACAAGCAGATAAACGTACTTTTCGAGAATCCGCTTTAGAATGAGACCGCTTGCCGATATCCGCTCGAACGCCAGCCTGGCCTGATTGCCATCCGGGCGCTGGAACCAACCAACAGCAATCGAGGTGGAGCCCATGAAAACGTTCGATTCCATCGCCATCGGGTCCTTGACACTCCGAAATCGCCTGGTCATGGCGCCAGTCAAGACCGCTTTCGGCGACATCGAAGGCAAGGTCACCGACCGACTCATCCGCTACTACCGACGCCGCGCTCGAGGCGGTGTCGGTGCAATCATCGTCGAACCGCTGTTCGTGGCAACGGCGGGCAAGGAACACCCCAAGCAGCTCGGCGCGGCGCACGACGGCCAGGTGGCAGGCCTGAGGCGTCTCGTCGAGGCCATCCATGAACATGGCGCCGCGGCCATTGCGCACCTGAACCATGCGGGGCGGGCAGCGAATCCCAAGGCGTCCGGGACGGCGCCGGAAGCCCCGTCCGCCGTGCGCTGCGAGACCACGGGAGCCACACCCGTGCCGCTGACCAGGGAGAGGATCGATGCCATTGTCTCGGCCTTCGGCGAGGCGGCCAGCCGGGCCGTGGCGGCGGGGTTCGACGCGGTCGAGGTCCAGTGCGGACTCGGCTATCTCGTGGCCCAGTTCTATTCCCCGCGGACGAACATGCGCGACGACGACTACGGGGGCACCGAGGAGAACCGGGCGCGATTCGCCAGACGCGTGCTCGAGGCGGTGCGGAAAGGGACAGGCGACCGGATCCCTGTCACAGCCAGGATATCTGGGACGGAACAGGCCCCGGGAGGGTTGGATCCTGCCGCTGCCGTGGCGCTGGCCGCGTTGCTCGAGGCAGCCGGTGTCGCAGCACTCCATGTCGCCAGCGGGTCGGCATGCGATTCCCCCCCGTGGTACTACCAGCACATGGCCCTCCCGGAGGAAGTCAACGCCCGGTTTGCCAGAGACATCAAGCAACACGCGAACGTCCCGGTCATCGCGGCAGGACGTCTAGGAGATCCGGCTCTCATCGAACGGCTGATTTCCGAAGGCGGCGTGGACCTCGTCGCACTGGGTCGCCCGCTCGTGGCCGATCCCGACCTGCCCCGCAAGATGCAGGAGGACCGGGCCGGCCAGGTCATCCAGTGCGGCGCCTGCCTGCAAGGGTGCCTGGTCGGCGTCAAGTCGGGCAAAGGTATCGGCTGCATCGTCAACCCCGAGCCGGGACGGGAGGGGGAGCCCATGCCGGAGCGCGGAGCCCAGCGGCGAATTGTCGTCGTCGGCGCCGGGCCGGCAGGCCTCACCGTGGCTCGAATGGCGTCCGAACGAGGCCACGAAGTCATCGTGCTGGAACGGTCGCAAACCGTGCTGGGGGGCCAGTTCGCCGTCTCGTACCTGGCTCCCGGAAAGCAGGCCATGCGAAAGACGTTGGACTCGCTCATCCGCGTCGCGACCAAGAGCGGTGCCGACATCCGGATGGGCGTGGATGCGGACGCCGACACGGTAGCCTCCCTCGAGCCGGACGTCGCCGTGGTAGCCACCGGGGCCGTGCCTGCCAGACTGCCGATCCCCGGTATCGAAGACACATTGACCGGTGAAGACATACTCACCGAGGCCGTGGAGCCCGGCCGGGACGTGCTCGTGATCGGCGGAGGACTCATCGGTATCGAGGTCGCCGAGTTCCTGGCGGCGCGGGGACGGGAGGTCGTCGTGGTGGAAATGATGCAGGAGATCGCACGCGACATGGAGCCCATCACACGCAAGATAACGATGAAGCGCATCGCCTCCATGCCGATCACTATTCTCACTGGTACCACGGTGAAGGCCATCGAGAACGGCATGGCCACCGTGACCGGACCGGACGGAGAGCGCGCCCTGGGGCCCTTCGAGGCGATCGTGACGGCTGTGGGAACACGTCCTCGAGACGAACTCTCCGCATCACTCCGGGCTCGAGGCATCGAGGTTCACGTGGTGGGAGACGCCAAGGAGATCGGGCAGGTACAAGGAGCCGTCCGGTCCGCGTGGGAACTCGGGATTCGCCTGTCTGCCGCCTGAGCCCGCCTCCGCACGGCTCACAACAACCGCCACGACGGTGGCATCGCAAGAAAGCCTCCTCCATCCCAAGCGTCAAGCCCTGTCCAGGCTGAGCCATCCGCGCAGCAAGGGTCTTGGGGGAGATGGGACTACTTGCGGCTCCGTGCTTCCGGGGATCTTGAGGCTGCGACCGGGTCCCCGCCCCACGTGCGATCAAGAGAGCTGAATATGTGGGCGCGAGGCTGCCGGTCGGGGGGGCGACCTGGTGCGATCGAATGGGGTTCGACGGGGGACGAGCAGACCGGTCCCGGTGCCAACGTCGTGCGTGGCGTGCCGTTTCTCTACCTGCTGTCTGATTTCTCCTCCTCCTGCGTTGTAGGCGGTCCGGGGTGGAATCCGCTTCAGACAGGCTGCTACCCGCCTTCCAGGGCGTTTTCGGCGTGGAACCTGGGGTAGTGCTGTTTCAACGGCCTCGGTTCGCCGCGAAACGACTCAGGTTCTGGACAGCGCGGTTGGGTCCCCGAGATGAAACGCGTTGCGATCTGACATGCCGGTAGGGGTCCTCGAGATGAAACGCGTTGCGATCTGACATGCCGGTAGGGGTCCTCGAGATGAAACGCGTTGCGATCTGACATGCCGGTAGG
>JAJRTE010000039.1 GCA_024278455.1 Myxococcota bacterium | reverse complement strand
GGAGAACAGGAGAACGACCGGCGAAGCGAGGAAGGGCAGAAGGAAACGGAGAGAACGCATGCCAACCTCCGGTACAACGCATGTAACACAACCGCGACCACTCGACATGAAACAGTTTACCGTGGTTCGCGCGATTCGTCACCAGGGACCGGTGCACCGGACGCTACCGGACGGCTGTGCCTTGCGGGACCGGTTGGGTTCGGCGTAACGGCGTCGTGCCACCCCACCCGTCGCAGGACGCTACGCCCCTTCTTTCGTTCTCAGACACAGTCGATATCGCGAACCGTTCCCGCGTCCTCTCGGCATCGAAGCGAGGCTCAGACCACGCGGCAGTGCCCGTGGGGCCGCCCGCCGGAATCGAACGGGGCGCCTGCACAGCCCCGCGCTGCCCCGTGAACCTCCTCCGCCGGGCTGCACGAGGGACCGGGTATGGCCAGGTGGCGGATTTGGGAAGCCGTTCCCGGGCTGCATTTTCTGACACATCACGCTATACTGTCCTCCTTTCGACAGGAGGCTGTCGTGACCACGGATCAATGGTTCTACGAGCTGTTCCGCCGGTTTCCCGACCAACTGTTCCGGCTTGCCGGGTTGCACTTCGAGGGCCGATGGCGGATGGAGAGCGTGACGGTCAAGACCACGGAAAAACGAATCGACGCGCTGCTGTTCCGGTTGGACGCGCCCGACGTGTTCGTGTTCGTCGAGTTCCAGGGGTGGTCCGACCCGGCGATCTACTGGCGCCTTTACCGGGAGATCACCACCTGGTACGAGTCCCGTCCTGCTGGCGAGAGCCCGTTCGTGGCCGTGGTCGTGTTCCTGGACCCCGGGTTGGACCCGGGGGACCCGCCGCTCGAGCCGAGGCCGCCGAACCGGTTCCTGAAGTTGTGCCTCGCGGATGGACTTCGGGCGCTGAAGGAGGACCCCGGACCGCTGGTCGTGTTTCGTCCGTTGGTGGTGGAGGACCTGGATGCGGCGAGGAGAGAGGCACCGGAGTGGGTGCGCACGCTACGGGCCTTGAATCTGCCAGCCGCGGATGTTACATTTCTGATAGGCCACTTGGCGGACATCTTGATCCGGCGTTTCAAGGAATTGTCCCTGGAGGAGGTGAAGGCCATGATCGAACTCGTACCGCTCGATGAGACCCGTGCCGGCCGGGAGGCGTTCGCGCTGGTTCGCGAAGAGGGTCGCAGGATCGGCCGGTTGCAGACGCTTGAGAGCCTTCTGGGTCTGCCGGAGAGTTCCGTGGAAGCGCTCTCGAGGTTGACACCGGAGGCTCTTGATCGACGTATCGACGAACTGATGCGAAGGCTGCGCAGTGGTCTCCAGTGAACCGGTCCAGCCGGGGGATTCGAGGCAACGTTCCATCTCACCATACCCGCCAGGGGAACCGGCTCGAGAGCGGCCGCTTTCTCGAGTGACGCTTCACGCATGACGCATGGTGCCAACAGGATGAGGTCGCCCGGAGAGCCGCCCGCCGGAACGAACGGGGCGCCTGCACAGCCCCGCGCAGCCCCGTGAACCTCCTCCGCCGGCCTGCACGAGGGACCGGGTATGGCCAGGTGGCGGATTGAGGCCCTACCTTCCTGGTTGCGGCCGTGCGCGCGCTGTTGCATACTTACGAGCGAATAGGCCCGGGTTTTCCTCAATCCTGGAGGTGTCATGCGTTGGTCTGTCTTGCGTGCATCGTGTCTCCCCCCGCTCCTGCTGCTGCTCGTTGCCTGTCCAAACCCGCCGGAGGACGACGATTCCACCAGTCCTGCGCAGGAATCCCCCGGGCCCGCGACGTCCACCACGCCCGGCCACACCGAACCCCCGATGGGCGCTACCTCGACTCCGGAGATCACCGCGCCACCCGGGGCAACCCCCACACTCGAGCCGGGGGTGCCGGCCACACCCACCTCACCCGGTGGTGCTTCGCCCACACCGCCGGCTGCCACACCCACCCCACACGGCGGTGCTTCGCCCACACCGCCGGCTGCCACACCGACCAGCATACCGGACAAGGCGACCGCGACGCCCGAGCCGTCGCCCACACCGACGCTCGCACCCACGGCCACGCCGCAGGTCGACCAAGACGGGGACGGCTTCTTTGCGGCAGACGACTGTGACGACAGCGACCCGGTTTCCTATCCAGGGGCGGACGAGACCTGTGATGCCGCGGACAACGACTGCGACGGCGAGACGGACGAGGGGCTTCCCTTGGCCGACTACTACCTCGACACCGATGGCGACGGGTATGGCGCCGGCGACCCGGTGTCGAGTTGCCGGGACCTGGACGGCCACGCCACCATATCAGGGGATTGCGCCGACGGCGACCCGAATGCCTATCCGGGAGCCGATGAGGTGCCCTACGACGGTATCGACCAGGACTGCGACGGCATCGACCTCACCGACGTGGACGGGGACGGCCACTCCGGCGCCGTGGGTGGCACCGACTGCGACGATCTGGACCCCACCATCTACCAGGGAGCCACCGAAATCCCTTATGACGGCATCGACCAGGACTGCGACTATGCCGACCTGACTGACGTGGACGGGGACGGGTACGACGGGGGGGACGGGGGAACCGACTGCGACGACGCGGAGGCCGGGACGAACCCGGGAGCCACCGAGATCCCTTATGACGGCATCGACCAGGACTGCGACGGCATCGACCTGACCGACGTGGACGGGGACGGGTACGACGGGGGGGACGGGGGAACCGACTGCGACGACGAAGATCCCGACGTCCATCCCGGGGCGCAGGAAGTCTGTGACGGTATCGACCAGGACTGCGACGGCGTCCGGGATGAAGAGGTAACCTCGACCTACTACGTCGATGCGGACGGAGACGGGTTCGGCGTGCCCGCAGACCCCATCGAGGCGTGCGAACAGCCGGAGGGATATGCCGAGAACAGCGCCGATTGCGACGACTCCGACCCGGAAATTCGGCCGGATACCAATGGCCAATGTCCGCTCGGATCGAGTTGCTCCAGCATCCTGGCGGCGGGACGCGGCTCTGGAGACGGCGTCTACCTGGTCGACCCCGACGGGCTCGATTCCGGATTCGATCCGTTCGAGGTCTACTGTGACATGACCACGGACGGGGGCGGCTGGATCGTGTTTCAGCGGCGGGTGGACGGCTCCATCGACTTCTACCGGGGCTGGTCCGACTATCTCGCCGGGTTCGGCTCGCTCGAAGGCGAGTTCTGGCTCGGCAACGAGAAGATCCACCTGCTCACGTCGACCGTGGCTTCCACGCTGCGCGTGGACATGACGCGCTATACCGGGGACGTCTACTATGCCACCTACGGGATCTTCTCGGTAGATGCCGCATCGAATGACTACATGTTGCACGTGGACCAGTACGCCGGCACTGCGCCCGACTGCGTGGATCTCTCGGGCATGGGCGAGCACAACGGGATGGGATTCACAACCTTCGACCGGGACAACGATCAGTGGAGCGGGAACTGCGCCCAGGCCTACAAGGGCGGCTGGTGGTACGGGTCCTGCCACTACAACAACCTCAACGGGATCTATTACGGAGGACCGCATTCGAGCTATGCAGACGGTATCGACTGGTACTGCGTGACCGGGTACTACGAGGCTCTCACCTTCGTGGAGATGAAGATGCGTTGAACCGGGCGAAGAGCCCGCCCGGGGTGCTGCGGGGAGACGAACGCACCCCGTCGGAGAGGAGGACACGGGCGGCGATGTGCGGAGGCCGGCGCCGCCCGCCGGCTCGCCCTGAACCGTGACCACCTCTTCCGTGCCCCTGTCCCATCCACGTTCCCGATTGAAAACACCATGTGGGTCATGCTAGAATGCTACCCTTCACCTGGCTGAGCACTGAGAGATCGACCCATGGACGACTCGGTAGCCGAAAGTTGCGCGCGGTGTGGTGTGGAAGTCGATCCTGGCGGGCGCTATTGTTGGAGCTGTGGCGCCCCCCTGGATGGCGAAGCTCGAAGCCTCCACGACAGTGCGAACGATCCGACGGACGCACGACTCGGCTGGAACGTGCTGGGATACCGCGTCGAGAAGCGCATTGGGCAAGGGGGGATGGCCACGGTGTATCGCGCCAGGCACGCGGTGACCGGCCAGGTCGTCGCCGTGAAGTTCCTGGACCCGGCCCTGGCACGGAACCCCGACCTCCGCCGCCGTTTCGAACGCGAGGCACGCATCCAGGCCCGGCTGCGGCATCCCAACATCCTCCCGCTCCAGAACTACACCATTGTGCAGGGTGAACCCGTCCTGGTGTTGAAGTATTTCGAGGGCATGTCCCTCGAGGACGTCCTCAACCGCCGGGGATCCTTGCCCTTTGACGACGTCCGGCACATATTCGGCCAAGTGCTGGACGCGCTCGAGTGCGCGCATCTGGCCTCCGTGGTACACCGGGACATCAAGCCGTCCAACATCCTGGTCCAGGCAGACGGGTTGGTGCAGATCACCGATTTCGGCGTGGCGAAGCTCGCCGGAGGCTCGAAGCTCACCCGGACAGGGACCTCGGTCGGTACCTGCTACTACATGTCGCCAGAGCAGGTGCTTGGCAAGAAAGGGCTCGATCATCGGAGCGACATCTACTCGGTCGGGGCGACCCTGTTCGAGACCCTGACCGGTTCCCCGCCGTTCGAAGTCGCTGCCGGTTGCAGCGCCTCCGAGGGAGAGTTCCTGGTCAAGAAGGCCCACGTGGAGAGTCCTCCTCCTGATCCGCGAAGGCTGAACGGGGACATCCCCCCCTTGTTGGCCCAGGTCGTGGTCAAGGCGCTGGCCAAGGATCCCGCCCATCGCTTCCAGTCGTGCAGGGATTTCAAACGGGCGCTCGAGGCTGCGCTCGACGCGCCGGCGGAGGCCCCTGAAGCGCCGGAGAACCCCTCGGGGTCCGATGGTTGCTCGCCCATCCGGCGGCAGGCCGACCAGGTGAGACACCGGGTAGAGAGTGCGTTCAAAGATCTGACGTGGGCCACGCAACGGCGCGGCACCTGGGCGCGCGAGGAGGGCGGGACGCTCGATCCCCCGTTGTCCGAGCCCTCGCCGAAAGGTCCGGCAGCCGGCCAGGAAGCGGGGAAGCGTTCCCGAGTGGTTCCAGCAGACCCGGCCGGCACCCCTGTCCCCGTGCTCGAGCGGCTGCGCGCCGGATGGGGAAGACGCGCCGGGGCCTACCTGGCGGACGTTTTCGTTTTGGCGATATTGGGTATTTGGCTGGGCTTCATATCACCGGACTTCGCGGAAGGTGCAGGGGCGCTGCTGTTGTTCGCGGGGATCTGGCTGCTCTACGACTGGGCTGCTGTCCACACCAACGGGAGGACGCTGGGCCACTGGTTGTTCGGCCTGCGGGTCACCGGCCGCACGGGCGGTCGCCCCACGGCGGGGCAAGCGTTCGTCAGGTCGTTCATCAAGGTGATCTTCGCCGGGTCACTCGGAGGCACTCTGCTGGATGCGGTGGTCGGAATCACGAGCACGACGAAGCGGTGCATACATGACCGGATGAGCGGAACCTACGTGGTCCTCGGCAAGGAGCTTCGCCGGCACCTCGAGCCGTGACCGGGGAGCCGGGACGTGGTAGAGTTGGTCTCGCCGTTCTGCCGCCGCCGGGCACCCCGGGGGGGCAGGCGGGAGGCCCGGGAGGATACGATGAAGTGCATGATCTGCGGAACGGCGAACCGGGACGGCGCGCGACACTGCAAGGGGTGCGGCGCGAGGTTGACCCGTTCACCCGACGATCTGGCCAGCAAGACGCCGGTCCCAACCACCCTGGATCCCGCGGTGGCCCAGGCGATACGGGAGGACGTGCCGCTGACCTGGGACGACGGAGCGGACAGGAAACGGAAGAGGACCCGTGTGGCCGATCCGGCGGAACTTCTCGAGGCCGGCAAGGTGTCCGCGGGCAGACCGGCGTTCCCTGACGGCTCTGCCCGGCCACCCGGCCGAAACCGCCGGACCGTGTACGCGCCCGGCGGCGGACTGGACGACGCCGGGGTACCCGCCCCGTCGGGCCGCATCTTCGGATTCCTGGTCACCTACACCTGGAATCCATCCGGCGACTGGATCGTGCTGCGGGAAGGCAAGAACACGGTCGGGGCCGAACCCGGGCTGGACGGCTCGTTCGAGGCCGACCAGGGCATGAGCGGCCGCCATTTCTCGGTCATGTACCGCCGTGGAGCCGTCCGCATTCGCGACCTGGACACCACCAACGCCACCATGGTAAACGGCGAGGAGGTGTGGGGCGAGTCCGTCGGGGCAAAGCACGGGGCCATCATCCGGGCGGGCAACACCACGTTCGAACTCGTCCTGGTCCCTTCGTTGACGGGAGGATGACATGGCGTTCCTGGGGAGGTGTAACGCTTGGCCGCACCGCGAGATCCTCCCGATGCGCAACCTGTTCGCCGTCCTGGCTCTCGCCTGCTGCGCAGCGCCACCCGTGTCGGCCCAGTTGGAGCCGGCAGGGAGGCCTTTCCGCGACGACTCCATAAGAGATATCGCCATCCGAAACGTCACCGTCGCGCGCGACGGGACTGTCGATCTGTTTTGCGCGTTCGGCGATGGACAGGGGCGTTGGTCGACCCGGTTCTCCCCGGACAGCCTCGACATCCAGGTGGACGGCAAGGCGCTGGAGGGCACGGCGCGGCTCGGGCCGTTTCTGGACAGCAACCACGGGATCGCCGTCCTGGTGGCCATCGACACCAGCGGGTCGATGAAGGCCCTCCTGCCGGGCATGAAACGCGCGCTCCTGGCCTACGTGAAGACTCTGCGGCGCAACGTGGACATGATGGCCGTCGGGGTCATCGGGGACGACTGGCACATGGTGCAAGATCTCACCAGGAACCCGGACCTGACCGCGAAGGCCATCACGGATATCGGCGGCGGATCGCTGACCACCGCCTTGTTCGAGAGTATCTACGAGGGGATCGACCTGCTCCGCAAACGGGGCACGGACGTTCCAGCCCGGCGGTTTATCGTCGTCCTCTCCGACGGCGTCAACGAGAAACGCGGGCGGACCGCCGGCGAATGCATCGAATCCGCCACACGCGGCCACATCCAGATCCATGCATTCATCCTCGAGGCCAAGCGGACCGTGGACGCGGTATCGGCTCGAGGCGAACTCCAGAAGATCGCTCGAGACACCGGTGGCATCTCCTTCGTCACCCGCCAGGTGGACGACCTGGACGAGGCCTTTGCGCGGTTGCGGAACACCCTGGCGAGCGAGTTCGTCCTGCACATACCCGGAGCACTGCTGCCCCGGGACGGCAAGAAACACCGGGTGACCGTGTCGAGCGGAACCATTTCGGACAGCATTCGGTACAAGGACACGCGCGGCGACGCTGCGCTGCAAGACCTCCCGCCAAACCGCGACAGCGACGATTTCGTACCCATGGAGGATGACGCGCCTTCGGGGCGGAAGATGGACCCCGTTTTCCAGGTCGGGATCGCCTTCCTGGTCGCTGGGTTGGCGTTGGGGGCGGGCGGTTTCATTCGATCCCGGCGAAAGGCTCGAGCGCTTCCGCCCGGGGAGGTCGGCGAGGAGCCGATCGGGGACCTGCCCGAACCCGGGGCGACGCGAACCATCGCCGGGGAGGAACCCGGGGAGACGGAAAGGCAGGTGAGCGCTGAACCGCCCCTTCCCTCCTCGGGGGATATGGCGGGCGGGCCTGGCAGGGAGGAGGCGGACCGCGGCACGAAGACGACCCAGCCGGGCGACCGGCAGCAAGAGGAGCCGGGGCGCAAAACCGCTTTCCTCGGCGCCGGCCCGCTTCCGGTCACGGGGCTGCGTGTGCTACGAGGGGGACCGGGCAGCGGCAGGTTTCCCTTGACCCCGGGCACCCACCGTGTCGGATACGGCGAGAAGAACGACATCGTGGTGGAAGACGACTCCATCTCCTCCTCGCACGCCGAGATACGCCTGGACGCTGCCGGGTGCTACGTCCGGGACCTCGGCTCGACGAACGGGACCTACGTCAATGGCACACGAGTCGGCGAACGCCCTCACCCGTTGCACCCCGGGAGCAAGCTCCAGCTCGGCGTCGTGGTCATGGTGTGTGAATGAGCGAACCGGGGGATGACAACGTGGATACCATCCGCGCGAAGACAACGCTGGTCATCGGAAGCGAGACCGACGTCGGCCAGGAGCGCTCGGCGAACGAGGACTCGGTGGGCTATTTCAAGACCGCCGACGGCCGGTGGACACTGCTCATGGTCTGCGACGGCCTGGGCGGACACGCCGGGGGCAGGACCGCAAGCACGCTCGCCGTCGAAACCATCAGCGACCTGTTCCGGGCTTCCATCGGGGACAGCGAGCCCGCCCACGTGTTGCGCGAGGCCATCGAGGAGACCAACCGGGTCATCCACTCGAGATCCAAGGAAGACCCGTCGCTCAGACGGATGGGGACCACCGCGGCCGTCCTGGCGACCGACGGCGAGGTGGTCCACATCGCCCACGTCGGCGACAGCCGCATCTACCGGATCCGTGGCGACACGATGGAACAGCTCACTCGAGATCATTCCACCGTCCAGCGGCTGGTGGACGAAGGGCTGATGACCAGCGAGGAGGCTCGAGACCACCCCAACGCCAATTTCCTCGCTCGCTGCCTGGGACCGGAGCCGGAGGTCGAGGTGGAGGTGCAGGGCCCGATCCCGCTCGACCCGGGAGACCGGTACCTCCTCTGCTCCGATGGTCTCTACAACATGATTGAAGAGCCCATCATCGCGGCACTCATCACCATGTACCCGGCACCCGAAGCAGCCACGAAACTGGTCGCCCTCGCCAACGACCGCGGAGGCTACGACAACATCAGCGTGCAGATCCTCCACCGGGCCGACGGGACGCCTCCCACAGGGTCGTTCGACGCGGAACGGTTTCGGATCGTGACACCGGCGTCGGCGAGAGGCGCGGGCAAGAGACACCCGGACGCCCCGGTCACGCTTCCCGACAAAGCCGGTGGCCTACAACGCCGCCCGGACCGGCGACCAGGCTCCTCCTTCGATTCCTGGTGGAGCCGCGGGACATCCCACGTGTCCAGGTTCCTCCGCACGGCATGGACGCTGCAGC
The DNA here is from genome assembly GCA_024278455.1 of Myxococcota bacterium. GTDB lineage: Bacteria > Myxococcota_A > UBA796 > JAJRTE01 > JAJRTE01 > JAJRTE01. Next base: position 18,146 of record JAJRTE010000039.1, on the reverse strand, counting down.
CAGCATACCGGGTCGCCGCGGGCCTGCTCCTCCTGGGGCTGCTGGTGATACTCGTCAGGCGACCTCCCCAAACGGAAGAAAAGAGTATCCCAACGGGCAGCGACGCCGTTTCGACCTCGACAACCGCTCCAGCGCCCGCACAGGAAACCGGCGGTGGAGGTTGTGGGCGAGGAGATGGGGAGGACCGCGATGCGGTCGATTCCCCCAAAGTGCCTGGCCACGAGGGCGCTGAATCCTCTACTCCTCACACGTCACCAGGTGGTACCGAGACCAAGGGCGACAGGCCCAGCCCGTCGCCGGAGACCCGAAAGGGGGGGGGGGGCCCGCGACCGGCGAAAGTCACCGCGCCGCGGGGCGGCGAGGACGCAGACCCGGAGAACGAGAAGAACGAGGAGGCAAAACCGACACACAGCCACCAGGAAAAAGCGGGCCAGTAGGCGGCACGGGCAACGCAGCGCGAGGACTCCCGGATCCCGGAAATGGGGCACAAGCGTCATGCTCCGGGGACAGGCAACCACCGTGAGGGCAGCGTGGAAACGACCGAAACCATCCTTGGCAGGTATCGCACCGAAAAGAGCCTGGGCGAAGGCGGCATGGGCGCCGTCTACGAGGCCTACGACCTGAAGTTGAGACGCCGGGTGGCCATCAAGCGCGTCCACCCCACGTTGCTCGGGAGCGCCGCTGCCCGCAGCCGGTTCGTGCGGGAGGCCCTGGTCCTGGCGCGCCTCGCCCATCCCAATATCGTCAACGTCTTCGACTTCGACCCGGAAGCTGGCGTGCTGGTCATGGAACTCGTGCACGGCGTTGGCGTGGACACCCTGATACGCCAGGCCGGGGGCCCCATGCCCCCTGCCCTCTGCGCGTGGATAGCTTCCGAAGTACTCCTCGGCGTCGGGTACGCCCACGCCTACCGTGACGAGGAGGTCCCGGACGGCATCATCCACCGGGACATCAAGCCGTCCAACATCCTCGTCGCGACCGTGGGAGAGAGGGACGTGGTCAAGGTCGTCGATTTCGGACTGGCCAAGTTCCTGGGAGAGCAGGACGGCATGACGAAGACTCGAGGCGCCCTGGGCACGCGCTGGTACATGTCTCCGGAGCAGGTCCGCTCTCCCAAGTACGTCGGCACCCTGACCGACATCTACGCCATCGGGGTGACCCTCTACGAGATGCTCACCGGCCGGGTTCCCCTGGACGGCGACTCCGACTACGATGTCATGCGCGCCATCCTACAGGACGACCCGGTGCCACCCTCGAGCCTGGTCGAAGGCCTGCCCCCCGAACTGGACGCCGTGGTCCTCAAGGCCATGGCCCGTGACCCGGCGGAGCGCTACCCGTCCTGCGCCGCGTTCCGTGAAGCCATCCAGGCCACCCACGAAGACCGCCCGGCCGGCCCCGGCGATTCGGTGTCCGCGTCCCGGACCTCCGCCGTCTCCCTCTCCCTGGAACTGGAAGACATATCGCAGGACAACGGCGCTGCCGGCACGCTACGTCCGATCGACTACGCCCGGCCAACGGATCCCGGGACACTGGACGCGCCAGGCGGCACGCAGAACCTCTCTCAGGGCCAGGTCTCGACGACACCGGCGAACGCCGGCGCACGCCACAGAACCCCGGTCACCGACTCCTTCACCACCCCGTCGGCCCGGAAGTGGGTCGCTGACCTCCTCGATACGCCGGAGTGGAAATGGACCGTCGGCCTGCTCTTCCTGCTCGGGTTGGCACTGGTCCTGAGCCGCATGACCTGCCACCTTGGCGGTGTCAACGAGCCCGTCCTCCCTCCCGACAGGGTCCTCGAGCAGATCATCGCCGCGGAGAACGCGCGCGACGCCAGGAAGGTCGCGTCCTACTACGCCTCCCGTATCCAGTGGTTCAACAGGAGATGGAAGACGAACGACGACCTGCTCCGTATCAAGCTCAACAGTTTCAGGGGGTTCGACCTCAAGCACGAGGACACGGTACACGACGTGCAAGTCGCGTTCAACGACGACCGGACCCAGGCCTTGCTGACATTTCGGTTCATGGCCGACTGGATCGGATCGAGCGGGAAGGCGTTCTATTGCGACGTCGACAAGCGCATGCGCATGGTCCTCATCAATGGAGCGTGGAAGGTGAACTGCGAGGAGGACATCTACGTCCGCCAGGCGTCCAACCGGAACGCCGAAGGGACGGACATCTGCTGGTTCCAGTAACCGCCCACGGTCCCCTTCATGCCATGTCGTCCGGGAATTCGAGCACCCGCGGCTGGTCGCTCGAGGTCGTCGTCTCGGCGGCACGGGCGCGCTCGGACAGGACCTGGAACGCACGGGATAGCGCTTCCCGGGCGTCAGCGGAGGGCAACGCCAGGCGACCGCGGCGCACGTAGCCTCGAGCGCGGTCATGGTCATGCAGTTCGGTCACGGCGATGTCCACCATCTCCACCCAGGCCTCGAGGCAGTCCGGGGCCTCGGCGACGACCTCTTCCAGTGCTTCGAGGGCCTTGTCGTGCCGGCGGAATTTCCTGTGGGCCTGGGGGACGCTGAGTCCGGCCTCGGGCTTGCGGCGCCGTTCGCCGGCGTAGAGCAGGCGGGCTACCGGGCTGGCGGCCTTCTGCGCGATGAGCGGTGCGAGGAACACGGCCCCGGTGATAACGACCGCGTAGGCGAGCAACAAGCCTCCGGAGTCCCTGGCGCCTGAGGCCTGGAGCATCCAACGAAGTCCGGCCGCGACGAGCCCGGCACCCAGCACGCCCTGGATGACCGCCACGATGCGAGATTCGCGTTCCTTGTCCTTCATGAGCCTCGTGCCGGCGAAGCAGTCTCCAACGCCCCGGCCGTGGCGTGCAACCGGCCCCATCCGGACGGGCCAGGGGCTATCGTTCGACCAGGCCGAAGCTGGTCAGGTGCACACGCGATGCCTGTGTCTCGCCGCTGGTGGTGGGAGGCACGATGTCTCGAGAATCGAGCCGCTGCCAGGCGGCATGGCCCGGGGGCTCCCACACCAGCCCGTCACCATCGGCATCGCCGTCCACGTCCACCCATACGGGGTTGGTCATGCCGAAGGGATAGACCGGGAAGTAGGCGGGAAACATCGGTGCGGCGCCGAACAGCCCGGCGCACATCTCGTTGTCCAGGGAAATGAGCGCGTCCTCGATGACGGCGTCGAGTTCGATGTAGGGGAGTTCGACCGCGAAAAAGACCGGGCTCATGTCCTGGTCACCCATTGCCACGAGGGCATACCAGCTATCCTTCTGGGGCTCGAGGGTCACGGTCTTGACGAGCTTGATGACATCGTCCCGTTCGGGGTCGATGGTGAATTCGCGGATCAGGCTTCCGTTCTCGTACAACTCGGCCCGGTTCAGGTGGATCCACGAAGCGGACTGGATGGTGAAATCGAGTGAGATCTCCGCGCCCTTCTCGACGGACACGGTGGACCCGATGGGCTGCCCGTTGACCGAGAACTCGAGGAACGGGCCGTAGGTCGTCATCACCTTCTGGGTCTTGAGGCTGTCCACGATGTTCATGGGGTCGACGAAGCCAGGCTCGTCGGTGTGAGAGCGGATGTAGTTCCTCGGGCAGCCGGCTTCCACGGAGGTCAGCCCGTGGCTGTCGGAATTGCCCACCGCCGTCACCCGGTATCCGTAGTTGAGCATGTTGAACCAGTCGTCGATGGTGCCTCGCCGGTGGCTGATCTCGAGGCTGTATCCTCCTCCCTCCTCGCCGGCGTCCAGTTCCGCCTGCTCCTCCATGGTCCGCTCCACGATCCGGTACATCCAGCGGGCGTCGTCGATGACGAACTTGCCGCTGTCCTCGTCGTAGTGGGCCGAATTCTGCATGTCGTTCATCTCTTCCCAGGTCGGTGTGCGGATGAGGTCCATGCGCTTGGCGTTGAGCACTTCGATCGTATCGAAGTCCAGGGTGAAGTTCTTGTGGTCGAAAAGCGGGAAGATCTTGAGCAACTCGAGGTACATGTTCAGGTCGGTGATGTCCCGCTTGGCGAACTCCCAGTCGTACTGCGGATCGACGATATCCAGCCACGGATTGTAGCCGTAGACATCGAAATAGCCCAGGATGCCGTCTCGAGGGTGGTTTATCTGGGCGATGGTGTTCTCCGGGCCGTACTTGCCGTGGGCGCGGATGGCCGCGATCATCTCTGTGGGCGTCATGCCGGTCCAGTCGATGGCCCCGCCGCCCCGCTGGAGGGGGTCGTAGTCGAGGGGATAGCCGTTCATGTGTCCCAGTTCGACCGTGGTGACCTCATCCCCGGGCACCGACGAGACGAAGTTTTCGAGCCCCATTTCGCGGATGATCGGTTCGTAATTGGTGATGTAGTCGTGGTCGGTACTGGCGAAGAACTCCACGCCCTCGGCGGCCATGGACAGGACGCGATACCTGAGCATCAACCCGGAATCGAAGCTGTTGGAAGCGTGCACGTGCAGATCTGCCGCGATGTAGCCCGTGGTGTCCACTTCTCGAGTCAGCACGATGTCGAGATGGGTGGCGGGACCGGCGCCGGCGTCCATGATCTGGACGCAGCCGTTTTCGAGACGGTCGTCCATGGCGGAGTCGTACAGGCTGTACTCGATGCCTCGAGATACCACGAGTTGGTAGCACCCCGGGCGCATGGGGATCTCCTCGTTGCCGGTCGGGGAGAAGTAGACTCGAGCGTAGTTTTCCGGCAGGAAGGACTCGCCGAGGATTGGTTCGGCATGGAAGCCCTGGTTCATGGCCCGGAACGCGAGCTTGCACGGGATGGGGGCACCGAACTGATCCGTCACCGAGAAGGAGAAGTTGCCCGGCGTCTTCACCCCCAGGACGACTCGAGTCGTCTGGCCCTCGACGACCTCGATCGGCAAGGGTTGCGAGGGAGGACGCAGCTCGTCCTTGGCCATCAGCACCCACCTTCCGGCGGGCAGGTCTCCCCCGAAACTCCCGTCGGCCGTCCTGTCCATGCCCCGGTCGGTCAAGAACTCGGAGTAGATCAGCTCTCGACCCAGGTCCTGGGGGGTCAGCTCGCTCGAGTCCCCCTCCGGCCTCGGGTCGTGATAGACGAACACGTGGACACCGGAAACGGCGTCACCCGTGTAATCATCGTAGACATGCCCTTCCACGTGGCCCCGCGGCGTGTCGTGCAGCTCGAGCATGACATCCACGATGGAGGCGACGTCGCCCTCCCCGATGACGAGGTATCTCTCCACGGTGTAGTTCTTGTACCCCTCGAATTCGGCCTCGGTCAGGGCACCCTCGAACGCAGCGGTTTGCGACGCGGTGAACAGGGGCACGCTAAGCTGCCCTCCCGGAGGGGAGACGAAGCCGTAGCTGACCCGGTCCCCGACGCCGGCCACGAAATCCAGGGCAAAGGGCTCCACGAGCGTGTTCGGGTTCTCGGCCACCGCCCCGTCCTCGTCGAACCCGATGGTGGGCGCGAAAATATCCACGTTTCCGCCCATCAGCAGGAAATCGCCAAGGATCAGCCCGCCGAGCTGATACACATCGATGACGTTGGTCGAGCCCTCGAGCGGCGGCAGGACGTTCGCCCCGGGCACGACTTCATCGGGAGTGAGGTTGGTCGGCATCAAGGGGATGTCGTCCTTCTCCATGATCACCGTGGTCGCGATCTTGACGTACCGCTTCCCCGGCTCGAGCACATAGCTAGTGGAGAATTGCCCATGTGTCGCGGGGACGCACAGCACGTCGAGCAGCTCGAGCAGGGAGAAGTAGGGCTGGCTCGGGCCGTAGGCACGGATTTCGGCCGGCCCGCCGTCCGACCCGTCGCGCACGACCTCCACCCCCACGGTCCCGGTGATCTTGAGATTGATGGTGGGAAACAGCTCGGCGAACTGGTCGAGCCCGTTCCCATTGGTATAACCGGCTTCGGGCCGCACGAGGTCGGCGTCGACCAGGCTTCCGCCGTACAGACCGGGCCCCATGGAGTTTGCGGGCTGCCCCTCGAGGTCCACGGCGCCGAGGATCCCGATACGCACACGGTCGTTCTCCAGGATGTAGTCCCCGAGATCGAGCGTTGCGGACGGCCCACCGATGAGCTGGTTCCTGTCGAGAACCTGGTAGGCAGTGGCTCGAGGCTCGGGCGCGGGGTCGCAGGCGGGGGCGACAAGGGACGACACCACGGCCAGCACGACAGGGACACGACAGGAGGCACGAAGACAGGAAAGCGAAACGATCATCTATCACCTCGGATGGCGGGAGACGCGTATCCACGGGAAGGTCGCGCGCTCGACACCATGCGTCCGGCCATCCACCACACCGGCGGACGCTTCCACGAATGTGCACGATGCCATCAGAGTACTGAACCGCCGCGAACATGTCAAGCAGAGGCAAAATGTGTTGACGAGCCGTGTGTCAATCGGTAGGCTGAGACAGACCATTTCCAGGGCTGGAGGTTGATTTGAAGCGCCACTCCGTATTGCTCGCTGCTGTCCTGTGCCTCTCGTGCGCCAACGTCGTCCTGGCAGAGACCGGTGACGATACGGCGGGTCCGTGGACCGACCTGCACGTGAAGGTCGGCGGGCAGTTCCACCTGTGGGCGATTCCCTACGATCAGAACGATTTCGTCCAGAACGATCCCATCGTGTACGGCGACCCCTACCTCGACGAGGGGTTCAGCGTGCGCCGCGCGAGGGTGATCGTGCGCGGCTCCCTGAGCGATGCCATCGACTTCGGGCTCATGCTGGGTTACTACGCCGGGTTCACCGGGGAGCGAGACGCATCGTTCACGCCGGACCTGTTCGAGGCATACCTCGACTTCCACAGGGGACGCATGCCCCATCTCAAGGTGGGCGTGGACAAGGTACCGTTCAGCGGCCAGTACCTGTCATCCTCCAAGTCCCTGCTGTTCGTCCAGCGCTCCGTGGTCGCCGAGGAATTGGCCTATGGTCGCGACATGGGCGTTGAACTCCACGATACCTACGTGCTCGAGTCCGCCGACCGGTTCGGTTTCCAGGCCTTCCACTGGGCCATCGGCGCCCACAACGGCTCGGGCTCCATCTTTCGGGACGACAACGGCATCGGCGATGTCCCGGATGTCACCGATGTCGTCGGCAACCCGTTCGGGCTCCTCCACACGATACGGCTGGCCGTCGATTTCGGTACCGCCCCGGCGCCGCGCGGGGAGAGCAACCTGGGCAAGCGTTCGTTCAAGGACGTGACCGTGCGTCTCGCTGCCAATGCCGCCGCGAACCGCGAACTGGAGTCGAGAAGCGTGGGCTACGGCGCGGACGCCTCCCTGTTCTGGGGTCCCGCATCCTTCCAGGCCGAGGCCCTGTGGCGCACCACGTTTCCCGAGTTCACCGACGAAGGACTCCCCGACACGCTCGCCGAAATACCCGCGTTCGGATGGTACGTCCAGGCCGGCTTCCACCTCATCCCCGACACGCTCCAGGTCGCCGTCCGCTACGAGATCTTCGACGGCAATTCCTACTACGACGACGCGGACGACCTGGCGTTCTACACCTTCGGCGTCAACTACTACCCCGCCCGCTCCGACACGCTCAAGCTTCAGCTCGACTACATCAGGCGGATCGAGAGCGCGGAAAGCATCGCCGTGGCCAACGACGGCCTCTACCTCAACCTTGCCACCTATTTCTGACCCTGCGCAAGGTGCGACACGGAACGCTTCATTTCATTCGACCAGGTGCCGAATCGGGCCGATGAATAGCTCCGCGAGACCATCGACGAGCGCCTCCAGCGCAGGCGACACCCCGGCCACCGCTTCCCGCGCAGACATTCTCCGGCGACCTATCTCGCCACGGGCCGCATCGAGGGCGCCACAGGCATCGAACAGCGCCACGATTTCCGCCACGTGCTCCGATCCCGTATGCGACCGGTCGAGATCGAGTATCTCAACCAAACGTGACCGCCCCGCCCCCTCGAGCCGCTCCAGGGCATGCACCACCATGTAGCTGCGCTTGCCCTCCGCCACGTCGCTGCCTCGAGCCCCTCGTCCCTTGTCGCCATACAGGTCCAGGATGTCGTCTTGCACCTGGAACAGGATTCCCAGGTGGTTCGCGGCGACACCGATCCCCTCGATCTCGCATCCTTCCGCCCCACACAGATCGAGCGCCCCGGCCATGGGCAGACGGAACAGGCCCGAGGTCTTGTGCGCCACCATGTCGAGGTAGTCTTCGATGGTCGGACAAGGATCCTGTTTCAGCGCGAACTCCCGCTCCTGCCCATCGATCACACGGATCGTCTCGGTCACCAGTCGAGACAACACACGGTCCCGCACGTCCCCCTCCACATCGAGGCCCTGGACGGCGCGCACGGCGTAGTAGAACATCGCGTCGCCGAGGTTGATGGCCTGGGCCACACCGAATCGGCGCCAGACCGTCTCCATCCCCCGCCGGTGATCGTCCCCGTCCTGGATGTCGTCGTGGACCAGCGTGGCATTGTGCAGCAGTTCGCACGCGGCACCGAACGGCACAAGCCGGGACGGATCACTGTCCAGGACGTCCGCAATCAGCAACGGAATCAGCGCCCGCAGCCGCTTGCCCCCCGTCTCGAGGTGATAGGTGCACATGCGCTCCAGGCTCGACCCGTCCGGCGTGGCATCGCGAACCACCGCCCCCATCCGCTCCAGGATTTCCGGCAGAAAGACGGCCGACAGGTGGGCGAAACGTGCCTCGATATTCATTCCCTGCCACTCCTTTCATCTCGATCGTGCACGCCGCCACCCGACGAACCCGCTCCGGGAGGTGACTCCCCACGGTCCTTCCCGGCTTCGTGGCCACCCGCGTCCCTCCGCGCCCCGGCACGCTCGCCACCCTTGGGGGGCAGCTCGAGCACCATCAACGTCGGCCCATGGTAGATGTTCACGGTAGCCGAATTGAGCAGGTCGTGGGGCGCGAAAAAGTCCGAATCGAACCACGGATTCCGGAATACCGCGACCGTCTTGCATGTCGCGAACAGCTCCCGGTACCGCTTGACCAGCTTCGAGAAACGCTCGGGCTGCGCGGCGACGGGTTCCCACGAATGGCTCGACATCACCGCGTAGTCGTACCCGTGCTTCTGAAGCCACGACAGGCTCTGCTGCCGGAATCCATGCTTCTTCACCTTCGTGCCCTCCGGCTGCTCGCGGATCCACTGCTTGAGCTGTCGCCTGGTGTGGGGCTTCAGGATCTGCCAGTCGAACACGATGTCTCGAGACAGGGGATAGAGGACGGACAGCGCCACGGCCGCCACCCAAGCACCCTGCCCGACACGCACCAGCCACCGCCGCCGGGCTCGAGACACCGCCTCCCAGGTCGCCTGCGCATACACCCCGGCCAGGACCGCCGCGAACGGCAGCACGGGAAGCAGGTTCCTGTCGAAACGGACGACGTACCGGGCCAAAAACACCATGACGACGACCGGGTAGGTGATCAGAAGCAGTTCCCGGCACCGGCGTTCGGGCCCGCCCTCGCCCGGAGGACCCGGCCGGACGACTCGAGCCACCACCCAGGCCAGTCCGAACAGCGCCATCAGGGAAAGCCCTGGGCCAAGCCCAGTGTAGTAGAGAAACTCGAGGTTCCAACCGAACGTGTTGGGACCGGCCGCAAACTGGGTCGTGTTCCCTGTCGCGTAGTGGTGCCCCTCGTAGCGTAGTGCCTCGATCAACCTCCCGGGCTGAAGGGCAGCGTAGGGCATGGCCACCAGGAAGGCGGGAACAGACGCGACCGCGCCCAACGCGGCCAGCGCCAGGGCATGGACCCTGGTGCCTCCAGGTATCGATCCCCGCGGGCCACTCGCCACTTCACCGGTGTCCAACGGCCGGGACGGACACAGCAACGCGCCGAGCGCAAGGGGCGCCAGGGCGAGAGCACCGGTGTACTTGGTCCCCGCGGCCAGACCCGCGCACACGCCGCACACAATAGCGTCCCGGGCGCGCATCGATCGATACGTCTGCAACGCGAACAGAACGGTCGCGGTGGTGAGCAACGCCATGAGGCTGTCCACGGTGCAGTAGTGGGCGCACTGCACCGACAGAAAGGCCACGGCCAGAAACAGGGCACCGAGAGGGGCGGCCAGCACCGCGGGCGATCCGCTCGAGGAGAGCCGGTCACCAAAGGCCGCGCGAAACAGGCCGGGAACGAGCGCAACCGTCGCCACGCTCGAAGCCAGGGAGACCGTCCGGGCCACGGTGACACCGCGACGGCCCACCAGTGGACCGTGGAACCCGAACAGGCCCCGCACAGCCTCCGCGACCCAGAGGAACGCGGCTTCCAGGTACAGGGTGAGCGTACCGTAGGACATCTTGCGGGGCTCGAGTGACCCCGAGGTCAGCATCTCCCGCACCCACTTGATGATGTTGCCTTCGTCCGGATGGTGGCTCGACACATCGATACCCACGACCCGAAGCACGAACGCCAGGGCCACGATACTCAGCCACATCCATCGAGACCGGGTCATGCGCAAGGGCAACGCTTCCTCCACAACGCGGGCTGCAGACAGGGCCACGGGAGGTGGCGAGGCATGGCGTTGCCATGCTATCTGTTTCCGGCCAGGCCGTCAACGGGGTCCCGCCTGGCGCTTGCGAGATGGCGGCTCACCTGGCCGCGCCCCAGCGCCAATAGCGTGCCCACGTCGGGATAGGGAAGTCGAACGAGATCCGCGACGTTGACCTGCGTGTGGCCGCTCCACACCCGGAAGTAGCGATCCACGACCCTCGAGTTCAGATACGCGGCGAGTCCCCTTGCCAGCTTCGGATCGAGCCCGGCGCCGTTTCGATGGAACACGTTGAGGTGGTTCTCGAACCCCACGAACCGTCCCGGCACGGACGACGGATCCAGCACCGCGGCGACGATACGGCGCGGCTCCTCGGGAGAAGTGAACCGTTTGACCACGACGTACCATCCTCGAGGCACCAGGTACCGCCTGCTCGAATCGGAAACCGCGATCGCGTTGGGCCTGCGTCCTCCTCGATCCGGCCATGAGACACGCCCATCGTCGAGGTGACCGGGGCCGATGAGAGGACAGGTGCCCGGCCCCGGCATGGCGCGCAGGGCGGGCTTCAGCCGGAACTCCACCACCTGCCCGGTGGAGACCCGGACGCCAAGATCCTCGAGGCGCACGCCGGCATCGGACATCGCGCGGCACAGTCGCCTGTCCTCCTCGTCGAGCGGCAGGTGGATCACCAGGTCGGGATCGCAGTCCGACACGATTTCGGCGTGTGGCACACTGATGCGGGACACCTCGCCAAACTCCGGCCCGACGCTGCTCGTGATGACCACCCGTGCTCGAGGGCCCCCGCGCTGGGCATGCACAATGACGTTTTCCTGGAGCACCCCCGCCTCCTTGAAAGCCCGGTCGCGGGTCCGGAACAGGTGTGCGCGCACGATACGCATCTCGGCCAGGAACATGCGCCGGAACGGCCGGAAGTAGGGGCCATTGGCGAAGCTTCGCGGCACGATGGCGACCAGGGACCCGCCCGGCTCGAGCAACCTGGAAGCCACGGCGAGGAAGCCGGCGTAGGCGTTGCTGGCTGCCAGGCCGAGACGCTCGAGCTGCTTGCGTTCCGGGGAGTCCCGGCGGATCTTCCGGTAGGGAGGATTGACGATGCAGTGGGTGTACCCGGGGCGTGGGACCTCGAGTGGCGCGGCGTCGCCCGGCGTGTGGCCCTCCCCGCCTCCTGGATCCGGGTACGCTGCGCCCAGCGCGGCGGCGACACCTGCCCCAAGGAAATCTCCTGTCACATCCCGTGGGTCGAATGCCACCCCCCTGCCCTGGCAATGCCGCGCCACGGCGTTGAACACGACTCTGCGGGCGTCCGAGAAACAGGGGTCCGACTCGACCGCGTCGACCCGCAAGCGCCGCGGGAGACGCTCTTGCTCGAGCACCCTGTCGACGAAGGCTGCGAAGAGCATGCCGGCACCGGCGCCTGGATCGAGCAGACGGATCTGTTCGGGGAAAGGAGAAGGGAACAGTCCGGCCATGAACCGGGCTACCGGGGCCGGTGTCATCACCTGTCCCGCCGGACGGCGCCCCGCGCCGTCACGAGCGGCCCACACCGCCTGGGCCGCCTCGGCGCGTTCCGTCAACGGCGATCTCGAAGGAACGCCCCCATCGGTTCTCTGGCCGATCATCGCCCCCTCCTGCTGGCGCCCCCCGGCCGGCGCGTTTCCGGCCCCCTCCCGCAACCGGGCAGGTGGATACGTGATACCTCGAGACATCCGGCACGGCAACCTCGGGGCGCAGCGCCGGGAGGCGGGCCGATGCAACTTTCCCTGGACGTCTCGCCCGGCCGGGGATACCCTCCTCTCGTGCAGCGGTCGTCGTGGGCGGACCGGGCGTCTCCGGTGCCGCGCGAACGCGGGCCGCAGGAGGTGTTTCGTCGTGTCCGGGAAGCAGGGCGGTTCGACGCGGGGCAGGCCTTTCCGCGGCCCGCGGATTGCGAGCGTGTCGCGAAGCAGCGTCGCACGGTTGTCGGCTGTCCTCCTTTTGTTGGGATCGTCATGCACGACGACCGAGCCGCCGGCACCGGGGGGATTGAACCGGTCGGGCACATCATCGGACCAGTGGCTCCGAAACGAAACATCTCTCGCCGGGACCGACTACCGGATGATCGACCGCCTCCCCCTGCTGGCCGTGTCCTTGCCGCCCCACACGTTGCCACCGCCGGAGTACAGGGTCCTCCTCGAGCAGGGGAGGTACACGGAACAGGAGACGTTCGACCACCTGCAATGGCGTGCGTGGTCTCGAGGAAGCCCCGGCGAAGCACCTGCTCGAGAGACCGGCGCCGAACCCGTGGCATCGTCCGGGTGGGCCGCCCCTTTCCCGGCCCCGGGCCTCCTGGACTCGACCGGCGATCTTCCCGACCGGGCTCTTGCCGGGCTCACGGTGGTAGCCGATGGCGAGCCGTTCCAGTTCACGCGGTACCCTGACGAGACCGTGCACCCACCCGGGTACTGGGGATGTCGCGACGGTCTCCTTGTCCTCCTCACGACTACCGGACCTCCCCGATCCGTGCGCTTCGAGAAGGTGCTCTCGAGAGAGGATCTCGCCCCGTGGCACTACGCCCTGTGGGACGGGGAGGACGATGCGTTCCTCCACCGCAAGATCGATATCGACGGGTCGCTCCGCGACGCGCTCTACCTGCCTGCGCCTGGTCGTGTCGAAGATCGATTGACCATTCCTCACGCCGCGCGCCTCGAGACCGCCGCCGGCCTGCCCTCCTCGTTGCGCGTGGCGCCGTCTCCGCCCATAGTGTTCTCGGGGCGCTTCCAGGAGACCGGCAGCGGGGAGACGCACGTGCTGTTCGAACGCCGTCTCGATCCCCGGGTGCCCGCTGACCGCGCCTGGCACGATATCTCGGTAGGCCTCGAGCCTCTTGCCGGCAAGACGGGGATCCTCTCGCTGGAAACGCGCACAGCGGGGAACCGAGAGAGCGGCGGGCCGGCCGCGTTCGCCCATCCTCGCATCTTCTCCGGAGACCGGCCGACTCGTCCTCTCAATCTCCTGCTGGTCGTCATCGACACGTTGCGCGCCGACCACGTATCCGGGGACAGGGGCGCCACGCTTGCACCGGTGATGTCCCGGCTCGCCCGGGAAGGGGTGCGTTTCGAGGACACCGCGTCCCCCTCGTCGTGGACCGGTCCTGCGATGGGAAGCCTGTTCTCCGGGCTGTATCCCACCGTGTTCGGCCATGGCCGGGACCTCTTCTACGGGCAACCCCCGGCCACCTTTCTCCAGGTTCCACGGCTCGCTCCGGAACTCCGCAGCCGGGGGTGGACGACCTGGGCATTCCAGACCAACCCGGTGCTCCACGGGAGAGGATGGGCCCAAGGGTTCGACGAGTACCGGTACGCCTTCGACGCGCTCGCCGACACCGTGACCGATGCCGCGCTGGAATGGATCGGCAGGCGCGGCCAGGAGCCTTTCCTGGCCTACGTGCACTACATGGACCCGCACGAACCCTACCGGTACCACGGACCGGACGCCGATTCGGTCGCTCCCCCCGGCAACCCCATCGCCCGCGCCCGTGCCGCCTACCCTACCGAGGTCGCCTTCGCAGACAAGCAACTCGGCCGGCTCGTCGAGACCATGGCGCGTCGAGGCATGTTGGACAACACGCTCATCACGGTATTGTCCGACCACGGCGAAGAACTCGGGGAACGCGGCAACCTGGGACACGGCCACAGTTTTCATCGCGAAGTCAACCAGGTGGTGTGGATCCTGCGACCGCCGGACCGGGTCCGAACGGACGCAGCCGGCGGGCTCGCAGACGATGGAGCATCCCAGGCAACGCCGCCACGGCACGGTGGCCACTGGACGTGCCTCGGCGCCGGACGGACAGTCTCGCTGGTGGACGTGTTCCCGACACTCATGCACGCTCTCGGGGAGGACCTGGTGGAAAATTTCCACGGCCGGGACGTGTGTCTCGAGGACCCAGGGGAGAGGACGCTCTTCAGCGAGCTGGTTCGACGCACATCTCCCCAGTACGCCGTCGTCACCCAAGCATGGCGGTACATACACCAACAAGGCCGTTCGGACCTGCTCTTCGACCGCACGCAAGACGCCGGCGAAACACGCAACCTGGCCGGATCCTCTCCGAAACTCGTGGAACGCCTCGAGCGGGCACACCAGCGACACGCCGAGGACTGCGCACGGCGCCGCAGAAGCCTCGAGCAGCGTGCTTCACACTCGAGAGCGATCGAGTCGGGGATCGACCGCAAGACCCTCGAACAACTACGCGCCCTCGGATATGCCGAATAGGGAGGTTCTGTCGAGACAACCGGGTAAAGAGCTGGTATTCTCCTCCTCTACCGGGTCGGTCCGGCAGCACCGCTTCCGGTGACCGAGCCGCGCCAACCCCGGACCGGGCGGACCCCACGCGGGTGGACCCCGCGTGGGCGGGAACCCCATCCGCTCGCACTGAAAGCCGGAGTAACAGGACATGGTGGACCAGATACGGAAACCTGCTGCGCTCGTCCGTACCGAATTCGCCCGGTATGGACGGACCTACCAGCTTCGGATCGAGCGCGCCGAGGATCTCCGCCGGGTGCTCGACCTCGACGAGGCGCTGTGGGTAGCGACCGGCGCCCCACTTGCCCAGCTCAACGTGGATCCGGTCCTCGCGCGGCAACTGGATCACAACAACAGCGGGCGTGTCCTGACAGACGAGTTGAAGTCGGCCATCCGTTGGACCCTCGAGGTCCTGGTCGACCTGGAAGGGGTGTCTCGAGGCAGTGACGTGCTCGAGCTGGCAGCCGTGAGCGACAGCCACGAGGATGGGAAGAAGATTCGTCGTTCCGCGGAGCGGATACTCGCCCGGCTCGAGGCGCCCGACCGGACCCGTATCTCCCTGAGCCAGATCCGCAAGGTCAAGGCCGAGGTCGAAGAGCGGCCGGTGAGTGAAGCGGGCGTCGTGCTTGCAGAGGCGGCCGAGCGGGCGGAGGTGGCCGCGTTCATCGCCGCCGTCGTCGGAGCCACGGGGGGCGTCCCGCACCCTTGCGGCAAGAAGGGGCTCGACGAGGCGACGCTGGACGCATTCCTCGAGCAGGCGCGCGCCCACCTCGACTGGTTGGCTGAAGCCCGAGGCGAAAGGGAATCACGGTCGAGCATCCTCCCTCTCGGCGACGACACCGCGACGGCGCACCAGCACCTGGTCGCGGTGCGTGACAAGCTCGATCAGTACTTCGCCCAGTGCCGGGCCGTGGCCGCGGACCCGAGGGTGGCGCGTCACCTGCTTCCCGCCGGCGACGTGCTCGAGGCCATGGATCTGTCTTCCCCGAAGGTCCTCGCCGATCTCCTGGCCCGTGCGCCGCTGGCCGACCCCGACCCCGCCTTGTTCCTCGAGTTCAATCAGGTCCGTCATCCCCGGTTTGCTCCGCTGGTGGAGACCTTCCGGGAGCAGGTGGCGGAGAGGATCCTGGGACGGTCGATGGATGGGATGACGGAGGGGGAGTGGTCGGCCGTCAAGGGGGCGTTCGAGGCCTACGAGACGTGGCTCGCCGCCCGCCCGTCCGATGTCATGGCCAAGGTTCCTGCGGACACCCTTCGAGAGTACCTCGAGCCGGGCCTTGCCGGCGCGGTCAGGGCGCTCATCGCGGAGAGCCGCGAGACCGCTTTCGTGCTTGAGGACATCCGGCTGGCAGAGGTACTTGTGTTATTGCAGGCCAACCTGTTGCAGATCGCCAACAATTTCGTGAGTTTTCCGCACTTGTACGATCCAGCGCGTCGCGCCTAGTTCGAGCAGGGGACCCTGGTCATGGACGGGCGGCGCTTCAACCTCGCGGTCAAGGTCGGCGACCTGGCCACCCACGCCAAAATGGCCAGGACATCGGAGATCTTCGTGCTGTACGTGGAGGTCAACCCGGGCAAGCCGCACGCTTTCACGCTTGCGGTGCCGGTGACAGCGGGGGGGAAAGGCAACCTCTGCCTGGGAAAACATGGCGTGTTCCAGCATGTGGACGGGCGGCAGTACGACGTTGTGGTGGCGGACCTGATCGAGAACCCGATCAGCATCCTCGAGGCCATGGTGGCCCCGTTCAAGAAGATCGGTTCGCTGGTCACGGGCAAGATCGAGTCCATGACCACCGAGGCGACCAAGGCGTTGGAGAAGGAGACGCAGGAGGCGGTTTCGGAGGTGAAGGAGACGGCGAGCAAGGCCGCGTCGGCAAGTACGGCCGCCACACCAGCGAGCGCCCGGAAGGCGCCTCGAGGCCAGGGCATGGCCGCAGGCGCGGCAGGCATGGCCGCCGGGTGGGGCGTCGCCATCGCTGCCCTGGGATCCTCCCTGGCCTATGTCACCAAGACGCTCTCCTCCCTCAGTCTCCTCACGATCCTGGGCGGGATCGCCGGAGCGGTGCTGGCCGTGGTCCTGCCCGCTTCCCTGGTCACCGCCATTCGACTCCGCCGGCGTGACCTGAGCGCCATCCTCGAGGGCTCGGGCTGGGCGATCAACGCACGCATGCGCCTCACCTGGTCGCTTTCCCGCTATTTCACCGAGCTTCCCGGCCTCAAGTCGACCCGGACCATCCTCGTCAGGGTGCTCACCTGGATCGTCACCCTCGGGCTCATCGTGGCCCTGGGGCTGCTCGCACGCCACGCCTTCCGGGCCGCGGACATCCTCCCGCAAGAAGGGACACCCGGCACGAGCGCCACGGGGGGAGACGCTGTCCCCACTCCCCACTCCCGACCTGCGCCGTGACCCTGCTGTGCGGCCCTTTTTTCTTGACACGGTGGTCTCGCGCCCGCACCATGGGGCCGTGGATTCTGTATGGCCGTGAACCACCCTCGCACGACAATGCCTGCCGCGGAGGATCACACGCACCATGAGATCCGATTTCCAAGGCTATGCTAGACTGGTGCTCAGAACCCTTGGCGCTCGGTCCGTCGCCTATCTGGGCGATTTCTCCCGTGCGCTCGAGAGCCTGCGCCACGACACGGTGGCGTTCCTGGACGACCTCCCGAACACGAACCGGGAAGCCATGTCGCGGATCCTGGGCATCGCTCCCCGGACACTGGACCAGTGGCGCAAGGCCGCACGGGAGGAGGAGGAATCCGGCGAACCGCCGAATCGCGAGTTGATGATCTACGAAGCCGCACTGAGCCACCTGGAGAAGACCGGGGACGAATTCGTCACGCTGGGGACGATCGCGAACCAAGTGAAACGCACGGTCGATCGGCGGCTGCGCGTGGCCGAGATCGCCAGGCGGCTGGATACCTACGTTAGCTTGAGCATCCTCGAGCAGGACCCCGAGGACCCCGAAGCCTACCGGCTGGCCGTTCGGCCGCCATCCAGGGACACGCGCGATCCCGGCTTCGTGAAGGCGCTGCTGGGATACGTGATGCCCGCGGTCTTCGACATCGGCTACCAGGTCCACGCCGGCGTGAAGAATGCCCATGCACGCATCTCGGTCTTCGACATCCCGGACGCGCACCAGGATGAGTTCGTGAAGGCCATGACCGAGGGCTTTCTGGGGGTTTCCGAGAAGCTTTGCGCGCTGGAAAGGGAACTGTGGGAGAGGTGTCCCGATGGCCCGCGGGGCAAGTACAAGATGGTGGTCATGGCCGCCCCGAACGACCTGGAGACCCACCCGTTCGATCCGGTGCTGTTCGAAAGCACCGGTGGGGAAAGCCAACAGGAGGAAACCTCGTGACCACGAAGAAGGTGCTTGGGATCTTGATAGCGGCCCTTGCCGTCTTCCCTCCAACAGCGCAGGCGGGCGTTTC
>JAJRTE010000038.1 GCA_024278455.1 Myxococcota bacterium | reverse complement strand
CCGGCCATGGTCTGCTGTTCCGGACTGACGTCCCAGCCCGGACGGGCGTTGTTTCGAGCAGGCTTCGAAACCCGGATGCCGTCAGGCGGTTCACGCCGTCCTTCACTTTTCTACATACCGCCTATTGTCATATATCGCAACGCCCTTTGGGCCTATTTGTATTGTCATGGTTGACAGTTACCGCACTTGGGGCTGCCGTTTCCTTCGCCCCTGTCCAGCGAAAGGCTGGCTGTATCCGGTCTGGCTGTACGATTTCGCTCATGCTGCAACGGATTGCCATCGAGAGGGAAGGGCGAGAGCAGAGAAGGTCGAGCCGGTGCGGCTGCGTGGCTCAAGTCCCCCTTGTTCCGTGGCCGCTGCTGTTGCCGCCGCTTCGTGGCGGCGGTATCCTGTCCTGGGAGGTCGGCCGAGTCCGCGGGTGGACCGAGGGGCAGGCGGCGCGGGCTCGTGTGGTGAGTGGTTGCCATGTCACATAGGTGGTGAGCAGGAAGGAGGAACACCATGAGCAAGCGTACACGCGATCGGAGAAAGCGCGGGGTCCTGGTCGGTGCCGGACGCCCCCTGGAGAGCTTGGTATTCGGCCACTTCGTGGTGCTGGCGTCCCTGTTGCCATGTTCCAGTCCAGGCTTTGCCGCCGCTTCGGACATCGACGGCATGGAGCATTTGTTCGGCGCGACCAACGTCAACGCCATGGCCGGGAACGGCGGCCTGAGCGTCGGCGTGGCGCGGACCGGGGAGTTGACCGTGTTTCGATGGCCGTCGCCGAGCTACTACGACCAGGTGCACTATCTCACCTCCAGGGACCAGGACGCTCGAGAACAGCCCTATTTTGGCGCGAAGCCGAACGAGGGGGTTTTCGCAGGCCTGCTCTACACGATTCGCGGCGGTGACGTTCGCCTGTCGTGGTTCAGGGACTTTCCCGTGGTGTCGCAAGCCTATCTCCACGACGGCTCCGCAGCGGTGGTGACGACGTCGGTGGAGCCCAACCTGGGCATAACGGTCACCGCGACGACACTGGTGAAGCCGGAGGAAGACGTGCTGGTGACCCGGTATCGCGTTGCGCTGTCGGAATCGAGTCCGATCGTCGGTGCCTCCCTCGTGGCATACGAGAATCTCTCTCCCTGCCTGGACAAGTACCCGATGGTACCCATCAGCGACTGGTTTCTTGATCTCCGGAACGATTTCGGTGTGATGGTGGACCGAGACCGAGGAGCCCTGGTGCACTTCATGCCGGAATCGGGCGATCTGACGCTGCTCGATCCCTACATGAACAGTCGAGAGAGTGACGAAGACCTCAGCGCGCGTGTTTCTGACGAGATCGATGGGTTCCTGGCTTCTCTGGGGCCAGGGGTCTACGTGGCGATGGGCATGGACCGGCCACTGGGCGGCTACCAGGCCGGGGCAGACAGTGCACACCGGTGCCTCGAGAAGACCGGGTGGTCCCGGAAGCCCCGAGACGCCTTCGACGACCCGGTGGACGGTGCGCTCGGTGGTTCTCCCGTGGCGGGCTGCCAGGCCAACAGCGCGCTCGAGGTGCCATTGGAAGTGGAAGCGGGCACGGCCGATGCCGTGACGCTGTTCATGGTGGTGGCCGGAGAGGCCCCCTTGGGGGACAACCCCCTGGACAGGCTGGAGCGAGCCCGTGACATCCCGTTCGAAGACCATCTCGTCGAGACCGACGGCTACTGGACGGCGATCCTCGCCCAGGCCAACCTCCCGGACACTGCCGACCCGGACGAGCTGGCATTTGCGAAACGGACGCTGATTTCGGTGCTGCAAGGCACAGACCGCCGCACCGGCGCCATCGTGGCATCCATCGCGACCCAGCCGCCCTACGGAGAGGATTGGCCCAGAGATTCGGCCTTCTTCAATTTCGCCCTCGACATCGCCGGCTTTCACGATCGCGTCGGCCTGCACAACACGTTCATCGCTTCCGTGCAGAACCTCGAGCGCGGCCACATCACGCCTCGAGGCGCCTGGTTCATGAACTACTATGCCGACGGCATGCCTGGCGGGCCGATTCCCTTCGAGATCGACGAGGTCGGGTTGTCGGTCTGGACCCTCTGGTCCCATGCGAAGTTCCTCGAGGACGCGCCGGAGCGCACGGCCTACCTCGAGGCGATCTACCCGGCCATCGACGCCGCCGGGCAACTATTGCTGAACTGCAAGGATGAGAGCACGGGCCTGCAATGTCCCGCCAACGAGGACGACAACCCCTTCTTTACACAAGGCCTGCAAGGGGCCGAAACGGTCTACCTCGGCCTCCGGAGCGCGGCAGCGGCCACCCGCGCCCTGTGCCTCGACGAGCGCCTCGCGGCACGCTATGATGCTCGAGCCGACGAGCTGCAATCGGCATTGGTCGACGCCTTCTACAACGAATCCACCGGTACGTTCGAAGGAGGATCGGTGGCCTGGACGATATGGCCGGCAAAAGTGCTCCCCTACGACGACTCGAGGATCCAGAACACCGCCGAAACCCTGTACAACAGCACTGTGCCCGCCCTCTACCAGTGGAACGACGGCGGCTCCTACCACGGCAAGAACACGCTGGCACTGGCACGCCTCTGGATCGACGACCCCCAACGTATCGACGACGCCGCCGACCTCATCCACAAGTTGGCCGTGGACGTGCCCACCGAGGGCACCCGCCACGTCGGCGAGGTGTTCTTGAACGTGGACACCAACGGAGACGGCACGCTCGAGTACGACAACCGGACGGCGGTCCCCCACCTCTGGACCGCCACCCTGACCTACCTGTCGCTCATGGCCAGGTACAACCCCGAATTGTTCGACACGGTCGAGGACGACGGCCCCTTCACCGAACCCTGCCCCTGACGGCTCGACACCCGGGACCCGCGTTCCACTCTCCACCTCCCCGCGTCGCTCGAACAGCGCCGGGCCTGCCGCGTATCTGAAAAACCGCGGTTGCCCCATTGTGTATCCTACCCAGGTCGGCTATAATGCAGGGTGGTTTTGTCCGTGAGCCCGGCCGGGAGATAGGTTCACCATGAGAACCTGATGGCGAAAGCGCCAACCCCAAGGTCGGCTCTGCTGGCGCTCGAGGCGGATGTGAACGATTTCGGCCGGTACTAGTGGAGCACTCCAGCAGCGTGTGGCCCGATCGCCTCTCCACTCACGAGAGAAGGCGTGGGCAGGCGGAGTCTCGAGCGGCGCAGGTTTCGGCGGTTGACGGCGGACGTAGAGAATCCTGAGGCGACCATGCAGAAGTTGGTGACCACGCGCCCCGGTGAACGAGACCCCGCATCTTCCAAGCGCAAACGAAAGAAGAAAACCGACCTGGTGCTCGATCCGTCCAACTGGGAACGGACACGGGTGGAAGGTCTCGACGACGACAGCCTGCTCGAGGAGGTCTTGCGCGAGATCGAGGCGCCATCCGCTCGCCAACCCGCCCTCGAGGAGATGGAAAGCCGGTTCGGCTGGGAGCAGGCCGCGGCGACCCTGGCACTCTCGGGCGTCGCCGGGCTGGAAGCCGCCACCAGGCGTTGGGGACATCTCGCCATCCCCGGCCTTTTCCGGGCGGGGACACGGGAGCAGTTGCAACTCCCACCCGAGTTCGAAACCAATCCCTCCGCCCTGTTGCGCGAGCGACTCGGCGCCGGGCGTCCCCTCGACATGGAAACTCGAGCCCGGATGGAGCAAGGTCTGCACGCGGATCTCTCGAGCGTCCGCATCCATCACGGCCCCGCGGCGGCGGAACTCGCACGCCGAATGGGCGCGCGCGCGTTGGCCGTCGGCCCCGATATCGCCTTTGCAGACGGCCTGTTCCAGCCCGGCACCCTCGAAGGGGACCACCTCCTCGCCCACGAACTCGCCCACGTCATCCAACAAGGGACCGGTTTCGGCACGCACGGCAGGCCAGGTGCCTCCGCCGAACAGGCCGCGGACCAGGCGGCCGACCAGGCGATGCGGCCCGCTGTCAGCAGACGGGTCCACCCTACCCTTTCCAACACCATGCCCGGAACCTATCCAAGGATCGGCCCATGGACATCCATGGGGAACAGGCCCGCCGTACAACTTCGAGCCTTTCCAGGCAGGTCCATCGACCCGGACATGGACCTCTTCCAACTCTACGTCGCCCTGGCCCCAGGCAGCTCGATTCGCTCCAGGATGCAGCAGCGACAAGGCCGCCTCCGTCACGCAATCCGGCGGTTCCGGGGACGCCTTCCCGGGCGCGATGACGAGAGAAGTCACGATCGCGACAGAGATCGGGAGCACGACCGGGAGAGAGATCGAGAGAGAGATCGAGAGCACGACCGGGAGAGAGATCGGGAGCACGACAGGGACAGGGAGCACGATCGCGAGAGAGATCGAGAGGGAGATCGCGAGAGAGATCGTGAACGGGACAGGGAACGCGACCGGGAGAGAGATCGGGAGCAGGAACGGGGGAGAGACGTTCCGCCGGAGCGGGAGCGCCAGGGACCTCGAGGAGATACCCCCCTGGGGGGCCCGGGCCCTGACGGTCGAGGCCCGACCGGTCCGGTCCAGACCGGCCCGACTCCACGCGGGGGCGGCAGGCGGGCGACGTCGATCCCGGACGTGGCCATCCCGGATCTCCACGACGTGGACATCGACTTCATCGCGCGCGAGTATGCATTCCACGAGCAGTGGTCGCTGCTGCCCCCCGGGGAGAAGAACCAGGTCGTCAACCGAGTCAGGCCGGGTGGGGAGCCCGGAGATCCGGGAAGCACGACGATCCCGCTGGACGAACGGAGGCGGCTCCTCGGCGAGGCGACGATAAAGGGCGGCGTGCTGGGCGCCTTCGACATCGCGAAATCGGTCGCTGTCGAGGTATTGATGGGCGCGGCGGGACGGAAGCTCGCGACCAAGGGGCTGGGCAAGGCGATACCTGTCGTCGGCGTGGTTTTCGCCGCTTGGGACCTTGGCCAGAACATCTACAGCGCCTTCTTCGACAAGGACTCTTCCGACAATTTCGCCAGGAACTTCGCCGTCCTCAACGACCCCAACGCCTCGGACCTGGACAAGACCATCGCCAAGCTGGTCATCGCCAAGAACATCATTGGCATTCTCGGCGGCGCGATCGGCCTGGCGGCGGCTATATGCGGCGTTATCGCCGTGTTGACGTCGTGGACGTTGGTGGGAGGCGTGTCCTTCGGCGCGGCAGCGGCCGTTCTGGGCCTCATCTCGGCGGGCCTGGCTCTCGCCGAAGGGGTACTGACCGGGATCATCGCCTACTTCAAGCGCCAGAAAGTGCTGATCATGGAGGGCAACCCGGACGAGATCATGGCGGCCATCGCGGACTACCAGATCGAGGTTCGAACGGCCGCGGGCAAGACCGGGCTCGGCTTGCATAGCACGCGCCAGGGTATGAAGAGTGTAGCGGATCTGCAAAGCAAGGTCCGGATCGACGTGGACGCCCAGTTCAGCCAGACGAAGACCAAGGCATCGTTGTCCAAGCAGCGAACCATCGGCTACGACGCCGACACCGGGACACCCTCCGTGGTCAAGCAGACCCAATCCAAGGTCTATTCCGAGTCCCACATCGATATCAAACAGAACAAGACGACCGTGACCTCGAGCAACCTGTTCGGGAAAAACAAGACGCCCCAGATCGAGGCGTTCCGGCAGAAGACGCGCATCAAGCAGTCTTCCTTCCACGCGGAACAACATGAAGGCGTAATGATCTCGGACAATCGCAACAACCTCGGCGCGATCGAATCCCATGCCAAGAGCCTTTCGGTGGAGACGACCAGCTCCAAGTACCATCAGACGAGCAAGACGAAGCGGCTGATCGGCACTCGAGACCTGGACATTATGACCGGCAAGGAGAAGGTGACCGGGGAGGACCTGAACCTGGGCCAGGAAGCGCTGAAAACCATCCCGGGACTGGACTATCAACCCGGCAGTCTCGACCCCAACGCGATCCTCGCACAGCACGAGGCGGGCGTGGCCACCTCCGACCCCAACACGGTCTACACCTTCGACCCGAACACCAAGACCGCGGTGCTCGAGCGCACCTTGCCTCTCACACCCCTGCCGCCTCCTCCGCACCAGTTCCCCAAGATGATCGAACGTGTCGAAACCATGGTGGGGCTGGCTAACAAGGAGGAGCGCCTGGCAGAACTCCTCGGGATCAGCACCGCCGCGGAGAACAAGGTGGAGAACGACCTGGCCGACGGAGGTTCGATCGCTCGACTCGAAGCCCTCCATGCCCAGATGGAGACCTCGCTGGCGACCCACCGTGCGACACTGGCGGCGAAGAAGGGACGGGTCCAGAGCGCCGAGGAACTGGCGATGAAGATGGCGACGGAAGACCAAAAGGTCAAGGGGAACGCCGACAAGGCCCTGCAATCCGAGGAGGTCAAGGGGGTCGCAAATGTCACCAGCAACACATTCCTCGCCGGAATCGTGCGCGGAGGCGCGGGCCTGGTCAAGGCAGGAGCGGCGGTCGTCAACTTCGTCGGCGGGCTGTTCGGCAAGAAGGAGCCGGTGATAGACACCAAGGCCATCGACAAGGTGGTAAAGCTGTTCTCCACCGCGCCGAAGGTCAAACAGAACAAGGGACAGCTCGGCGGACAGGGCGAACTGGGCAAGAGCGGCGAACTCGCCCGGAAGCCGGCACTGGCCAACAAGACCAAGATCGCGAACACCGAGAGCAAGGCCGACTCCGCTCAGTCCGACACGGACGCCTTCAAGCAGGATGTGGAGACCATCCGGCGCGAAAACGTCATCTATCTCGCCGAGCAGAAGGCCTACGTGGACCGGGTGAAAAAGGAACTCGAGGAGGTCCGGCTCGCGAGAGCCGTGCAGACCGAGGCATACAACCAGGAAATGTCGGCCATGCAGTTGTGGGCCGCGGAGCACTACCAGGTCCGCCAGTTGAACCTCTCTGTCATACAATCGAGTCAACAGCTTCCAAACACCAAAGAGTTCGATCCGGACACCGAAAACAAGATCAAGGAGGCCAATGACGGCATCCATGCGCTGGTGACCACCTGCGACGGCTACAAGCAGTCCATGACGCAGCTCCAGGCCGAAGGGCTCGGCCAGGTCCAGGCCGATACCGGACGGCCGGCGTCCCCCGCGTTCGCATCCGTGATGGGCGGGGTGGTCTCCCGGTTCGGGAGCAAGATCGACCAGCACCTGGCCACGCTCTCCGGCATGAAGCAGAGCCTGGCCACGGTGAACGCACAGCAGATGCCGGCCGCGCTCGAGGCGGTGGCCAAGACGTTGCGCGCGATCGATCTCGCCGTCGAACGGCTCTATGCTGCCTACACCAAGGCGCTCGCGGAACTCGTTCAGAAAGCTGCGGAGGAGAACGTCGCGGCTGAGGCGGCGGAACGCGAGCAGGAGGCGGTGTGACGCGAACGCACCGCGCAGTCTTTTGGGCCGGCATACGGCCCGTGCCGGTGAGGCGAGGACGCCCGGATAGGATTTCGACGCCCCCATGAACGACCCGGAACATGACCAGGAGAAGCGTGGCAGAGAGATCCTCGAGGCCCTGCTCAAGGGCGACCATGAGCCCGCGTTGCGCATGCTCGAGGCTTCCTACGCCACGTCGAAGGACCCGGTAGACCGGCTCCGGTTCGGGCTTGCCCGCACGCGGCTCCTGGTGTCCGGCAACAGGCTCGACGAGGCTCGAGCCATGCTGGTCCGCCTGGAGAATGATCTCGCGGACGCCGGCGATGGCGTGCTGGCCTGGCGGGCCCAGGTCGCGCTCGAGCGGGTCGTGGTGGCGGCGCGTTCAGGCGACCTGGACGAAGCTCGAGAGGCACTGGCATCGGTTCCGAACGACCTTGGCGGAGTGCCGGATGAGCCGATGACCCGGGCGGTCCAGGAGGTGGCGGGGCTAGCTGCCCTGCGCGGTTCTCCCTTGCTCGAGGATGCCCGGAAGCTGCTCGACGCGGTGCATCCGGTCAACCGCGCTGGCGTGGAAGCCAACCTGCTCCTCGCCGAAGGGAAGGCGACCAGGGCTCGAGAGCTGTTGGTGCGGGAACTCAAGCGGCTCGAGGGACAGACGAGTTTCGAGGTGCGGGCCGGCCTTCTCCTCCAGTTGGCCGTGCTCTCGATCCTCTCGGGTCGATACAAGCAGGCCGTCTCCAGGCTGAAAGAGGCGCGAACGTGTGCCGTCCAGGCCTCGGATGTCTACCTCTACCTCGCCGCTGCCGCGTTGCTTGTCATCTCCTATGCCAGCCTGGAAGACCGGCTGAACGCCTACGCGGTGTGCATGCGCGCGATGGTGAGCCTCGAGGACCTGCTGGGACAGGATGGCGGGAGGATGTTCCGGGAGTTCCTGGGTGCGTTCCGGAAAGCGTGGGGGGAGAACGCATACCGGGAGGTGGCCCTCAACTACGTCCACCTTCGCAAGACCGGCGCAATCACCTGAGCGGCGCGAGCGGGCCGGCGCGTCCCGAACACAGGAGAACCGATGAAGCCACCCATCAGGCAGGCGGCACGCGACGGCATACAGGAGCACCTGCTCCGCGTCGATGGACTGCTCCTCGCACTCGAGACTGAACTCACGCCCCCGGAGGAGCGCACGTCGACCTTCACTCGCGCTGATGTGCCGGCACCTCCCGAACAGGCCCGGCCCGAACCTTTCGACCCGCTCACCCAGCTCATCCGCCGATTCGACCTGGACCAGGACGAGGCCGACCTGCTCCGGCTCGCCGCCGCTGCCGAGGTGTCGCCTGCCATTGCCACCACGCTTTCGGGGTTCCAGGGGGACAGGCGATTTCGCCGTCCCCAGGTCAATTTCGCCATGCGCACCCTGGATCCGGACCCTGCCCGCCAACTCGCACTGCTCCGACTGCTCGAACCTTCGGCGCCCCTCCGGCGCCACCGGCTCCTCGAGCTGACGCCACCCTGGCGTGACCGGGTGCCGTTGTTCACGGAACTCGAGCTGGCCATCCCGGCCGGTCTGCTCTTCCACCTGGCAGGCGTCCGGGCAGCCGACCCGCAATACGCGGCCTGGATGAAGCTCGAAGCCCCGGGAAGCAAGAGAGAGGATCTCGTCCTCCCCGAAGAGGTATCGTCGATTCTCGACGCACTCGAGGCGTTCGGGCCGGGTCCGGGGTTTC
Source organism: Myxococcota bacterium (assembly GCA_024278455.1). Taxonomy (GTDB): domain Bacteria; phylum Myxococcota_A; class UBA796; order JAJRTE01; family JAJRTE01; genus JAJRTE01. Next base: position 15,948 of record JAJRTE010000038.1, on the reverse strand, counting down.
CGTACTTCCACGTCGGTCCTCCCGACGCCAAGCGGCTCACCCTGTTCCTTCACGCCCCCTATGGCTCGGGCAAGCGCAGCGTGTCACATGTCCTGGCCAACGCCTGGGGACTCGACGTGCTGGAGATCGACTGGCGCACCCGCCCCGTGGAGGATTGGCTGTCGGACGATTGGATCAGTGTATTGAAGCGGGAGGCACGGCGGCTCGGAGCACTGCCGGTGATCCTTCACGGCGAACACCTCTTCGACCGGTCCTCCGGGGCGGAGCAGACCCCGATCGACCCTGCGAGCCTGGAACGCCTGCTCGTGCAGCTCGATGATTTCGAGGGCCCCCTCCTGTTTTGCAGCCAGACACCGCCGCCGGTCGTGCCCGCGTGGTACCGCCGCCGGCTGGTGCTCCTCGACCTCGAACTCCCGGTAGACACGGGCCTTCGCACCAAGTTGTGGTACCGCACGCTCGCTGCGGATGGGAGATCCATCAGCGCCAAGGACCCGGAGAAGGTGTTCAAGCAGTACCCGTTCACCCCCGGAGAGATGCGGGATGCCATTCGGGCTGCTTCTTCGTTCGCCGCCGGCCGCGACCTGGCGTCCTCGGAGCTGACCCTCGAGGAACTCCAGAGAGGGTGCGTGTCGCAATTGCGCCACAACCTCGAGAGCCTGTCCCAGAAGAGCAAGCACAGGTACGCATGGGACGACCTGATCCTCCCCGATGGGATCAAGAGCCAACTTCGCATGCTCCAGGGCTTCATACACAACCGGGACATGGTATACGAGCAATGGGGACTCGGGCGCCGCGTCATGGTCGGCCGTGGCGTGAAGAGCCTGTTCTACGGTCCCTCCGGAACAGGAAAGACCATGGGGGCCAGCGTCATCGCGTGCAACCTCGGCATCGACCTGTTCAAGGTCGATCTCTCTCTCCTGGTCAGCAAGTGGGTGGGGGAGACGGAGAAGAACATCGACCGCATCTTCACCGAAGCGCAAAAGAGTCACGCCATCATCCTCTTCGATGAGGCCGATTCTCTCTTCGGAAAACGCGGGTCAGTGGAGCGGGGCACCGACCGGTACTCCAACATGGAAATCAACTACCTCCTCCAACGCTTCGAGGAGTATGACGGGACCGTGATCCTCACCAGCAACTATCCTCGAGGCATCGACGAGGCGTTCAGCCGGCGCATGCATTTCGTCATAGAGTTTCCCATGCCGGACGAGGAGATGAGACGGCAACTGTGGGCTTCGCTCCTGCCCCCCGAGTTGCCTCTCGCCGACGACGTGGACATCGAACGACTCGTCGTCCGCTTCGAACTCTCGGGAGGCAACATCCAGAACATCATCCTCGGCGCGGCTTTCCTGGCCGCGGAGGACGGCAGACCCGTGACCATGCTCGACATCATGCGCGCCGTCCAGCTCGAGTACCAGAAGATCGGGAAGACCATCTCCCGGTCCGAGTTCGAGGAATTCTTCGATCGCCTCTTGTAGCGAGGGGAGAGGAGAGAGGAGAGTGGAGAGTAGTGAGTAGTGAGTAGTGAGTAGTGAGTAGTGAGTAGTGAGTAGTGAGTAGAGATTGGGAGGAGAGAGTGGGGAGGGAACACAGGTCCCATCGGAGTGAATGACCGTGACAGCAAAGGTATCCCGCGAGTGCGAAACCATGCACGAGGTGTCACCCGTCGAGCGTGATGCCATGGCAAGCTACAACCGTCTTCCATTCCAGGGAAGGGCGCACCGGGAGACCCATCCCCGCCGCCTCGCGGCACGTGCGCGCCTGCACGGCCTCCCCGCTCCGCCCACGCGCGCATGCAGGGTGCTCGAACTCGGGTGCGCCAGCGGCGACAACCTGATCGCCATGGCCGTCACCATGCCGGACGCCACCTTCCTCGGCATCGACATCTCCCCCAGGCAGATCCGGGAAGGACGCGACACGATCGCGGCCCTGGGACTGCACAACATCTCCCTCGAGGCCCTCGGCATCCTCGAGGTGCCGGCCGACCTGGGCACGTTCGACTACATCATCGCCCACGGCGTCTACTCCTGGGTGCCGCAGCCAGTTCGCGACAAGATCCTCGAGGTATTCGCCACGAACCTGTCCAGGGATGGCATAGGATACGTGTGCTACAACACCTATCCAGGGTGGCACTTTCGCGAGCCGATTCGCCATTTCCTGCGCACGCACGTTCCGCTCGACCAACCCGAACCGAACGCCGCACGACAGGCCAGGGACCTCCTCGATCGCCTCGGGCAGGCTTCGATCCCGGACAGTCTCTTCGGTCCCGCCGTGGCCCGGGAGGTCGCCCTGTTTCGCGACCTGCCGGACGCCTACCTCTACCACGAGCTGCTCGAATCGGACAACCAACCATTCTACTTCACCTCCTTTCTCGACGACCTGCGTAGCGCGGGACTCGCCTACGTCACCGATACCGAATCCTTCACCGCCCTCCTCGACAACCTCGACGACGACATCGCTGACTGGATTTGCGCCAACGCGGGCGACCGCGCGGATGTCGAGCAGTCCCTCGACTACCTCTACGGGCGCACGATTCGCCATTCGCTGCTCACTCGCCGCGGCGCCGCCATCCTGGACCGGCCGAGTGGCGATGCGGTGGCCGGCCTTGCCATGGCCGGGGACCCCACCGTTCACCCGGAATCCCCGTCCTTCGACCCCGGCGTGACGGCCCGTTTCTCCTCGAGCAACGGCAAGACGCTGGGCGTCCGGGACCCGGTCAGCAAGGCCGGGCTCCTCGAGTTGAGGGCCGCGTGGCCAGCCTGCCTCTCGTTTCCCGACCTCCTCGAACGGACACGGGCAAGGCTTGGCGCGCATGCCGGGAGAGGTTCCCGCACAGGACAACACGACCAGGATGTCGATATACTCGCCAGCACCATCCTCGCGGGACACGCCACGGGCGTGCTCGACCTGCTCGACACACGGGCAGCCGTCGCGGACCGAATAGATCGTGCTCCTCTCGCCAGTCCTCTCGCGAGGCACCAGGTGTCGACTGGCCGCCCGTTCATCACCAATCTCTATCACGAGGAACTCGCCCTGACGGAGATGGAGAGAAACCTCCTGCTGTTGATGGACGGCACGCGGACCTGCCAGGAACTGCTGGCCTCCCAGGTGCCCGATCTCCTCGCCCGGTCGCTCCTGGACAACCGCGTCCCGCCTCGAGCACCAGCCCGCGCCCGTCCCGGCAACGGGGGAGCCTTCGAGGAATCGTTCGACATGGCGCTCGAACACATCCGCCGCGCTGCGCTGCTCGTCCCGAAAAGTCGTCACGGCGGACGGCTAGCCTGATCCCTTTCCCCCGGGCCTGTGCTAGACTTGCCACCTCAGCATGACAGACCCCCATGGTTGCTCGCTCAGCGGGCGTCGAGGTTGCGTTGCCGGTCCAGGAAACCAGACACAGCAAAGCGTCAGGGGCCCCATGCGGGCTTCCCCACGAACGCCCGCGACGACGCGACCCGGCCGCCCGGGCGGCACGACGCTTCTGCGGATGGTGGCGCCGGCCGTTCCCCGGTCGCGACCGCCCAGGTCAGGTGACACCGGCACGGACCAGCGGCAATCGACACCGGGGGCTGATGGTCTTTCTATTGTTCGCGATCTCGTGCTCGCCGTCCCCCGATTCCGCTTTGGAGAATGGTCCCGATCCGGTGAAGACAGGGGAGGTTGCCGAAGGTTCGGCACAAGGCGGTGTGCCCCGGAGCGCCCTGCCAGGAGATGGGCTGGCGGGGGAGGTCAATCCGGCCCGGGACCACTGGTGGCACCGCATCCTCGCACGCATCCGGCCCGAGAAATCGACGGTGCCCGCTCCGGAACCCGACCCAGGGGCCGTGTACCCCCTCCTCGACGATCCTCTCGCCCAGGATGCCATGCGCAGGATCGCGGAGGCGGACCAGCGCTACCTGGACGAACCGATTTTCCTGCCCGGGCTCTCCGGCAAGGACGTGAGACCGCGAGGTGCGCGGAACTTCCACGCCCGCGCATGGCTGGTCTATGACCACGACAGCGGCCGCGTCCTCCTGGCACGGCGCGCGGACCGTCCCTATCCCGTGGCCAGCATCACGAAGCTCCTCTCGGCGTTGATCCTGGCCGACACGGTCCCGGATCTCGAGGAGGTCCTGACTATCCTCTGGGAGGACAAGTACTTCCTCATGCCCACCAGATCGAAGCTCCGTATCGGCGGGAAGTATCGCGCGGGAGACCTCCTCTACCAGGCACTCCTCTCCTCCGACAACAGGGCGATGACCGCCCTCATGCGCCAGTCCCATCTACCCCTCGAGGCATTTCGTGACGCGATGAACCGGCGCGCTCGAGCCCTGGGGATGAAACAGGCCCATTTCGAGGAGCCCACCGGGCTTGACCCGCGCGATGTCTGCACGGCTCGAGAGACCGTCCTGCTCCTCGAGGCCGCTCTCCGTCGCCCGCTCCTCCGGGAGGTGCTGGCCACCCCCGAGCATGTCTACAGAAGGCTCGACCGACCAGTCTCCGTCACCGCTCGAGCCACGAACCGCCTGATGTTCCGCAACCGCTGGGACATCATCGCGTCCAAGACGGGCTACACGGTCATGTCCGGCTCGTGCCTGGTGACTCGAACCCTTCTCGAGGACGGTAGGACGATCAGCATCGCCATCCTGGGGGCTCGAGGCGTCAACGGCCGGTACCCGGTCGCGGAAGCCATCCGGGCCTGGCTCGAGGCCCATGGGACACCCGCCCGTCTGGCGGGACGGGAGGCGTCGCTGCCGGAAAATTCGGGAGGGTGACGCGGGGTTCGCCGCTCACGCGGACCCAAGGGCCGAACGCTGCTACCAGCCACTGTGCACGGAGCCGTGCCAACCTCGACGTAACCATCACTCGAACGCCCGGAGACTCGCGCCGACCAGCTCGAGCTGCCCGCGCAGTTCAGCGTGGCGGGCCCTTTCCTTGTTCACGATGTCCGCCGGGGCCTTCTCGAGGAACTTCTCGTTGGCGAGCTTCTTGCCAATCCGCTGCAACTCCTTCTCGATCTTGTCCCGCTGCCGCGTGAGCCGGATCCTCTCCTTTTCCACGTCGATCACGCCGGCCACGTGGATCTCCACATCTCCGCACACCGCCACTGCACTCAAGCGGGGGCGGTCGACCTCCGGACCACAGGTCAGCGCGCGAACCCCGGCCATCCGGGCCACCAGGTGCGACAGCTTCTCGATCCGGGCCAACGCTTCGCCGTGGGCCTGGATGGCCGCATCCACCTGCCGGGACGACGGCACCTGGTACTGCGCTCTCAGGTCCCGAATGGCCCTCACCACGTCCTGCACCGCCGCCACTTCCTGCTCGACACTCTCGTCGACCCACGACGCTTCCACTTCGGGCCACGTCGCAGACATCAACAGGTCGCACGCCGGAAGCGGCTCCCGGAGCCCGCGGACCGGCGCCTGTTCTCCGAGCTTCTCCCACAACGCCTCGGTGATGAACGGCACGAACGGATGGAACAGCCGCAGGACGTGGTCCATGCAGACCGAGAGCACGGCCCGGGCGGCGTAGGCCCCGCCGTCCTCCTTGAGCCTGGGCTTGACCAGCTCGAGGTACCAGTCGCACAGGTCTCCCCAGAAGAACTCGCGCGCCGTCGCCAGCGCACCCGCGGGATCGTAGGCCTCCAGCGCCCGGGTCACCTTGCCCACCGCTCCCGCGAGACGAGAGAGGATCCAGCGATCCTCCGGCCGGAGTTCCTCGCTGGCCAGCGGGCGGAACGTGTGCCGGCCCAGGTTGATAAGGGCGAAGCGTGCCGCGTTCCACAGCTTGGTGCAGAACAACTGGCCTACCTCGAAACGGTCACTGGTGACTCGAGCCCGGGGAAGATCGTCGATCGTCCCCAGCACGTCGAACTCCTTGCCGTTGGCCGGATCGATGTAGGTGAATATCGTCCTGCCGTGCCGCGCGGTCGCCAGGTCGATCCTCTCGCCGGTGTAGGGCGATATGGCCTGCACCGGGAGCTTGATGTCCTGGGTCCCGGTCTGCATGTCACACAACACGTATCGCATGGCGTCCACGCCGTACTCGTCGATGATGTCCAGGGGATCGATGCCATTCCCCTTGCTCTTGCTCATCCTCTCACCCTTGCCATCCTGGATGTTGGCATGGATGAAGCAGTCGGTGAACGGCACATCGCCCAGGAGGTAGAGGCCCATGAGCTGCATGCGTGCCACCCACAAGGTGATGATGTCTCGAGCCGTGACTAGGCAGGACCCGGGATAGTAGTAGTCGAGAAAGCTTGGCGTGCCGTCCTGGGGACCGAGGGGTGTCTGTCCAGGGTCCACCCTGGCGGTGTCCGGGTCCGGCCAGCCCAGGGTGCTGAACGGCCACAGGGCGCTGCTGAACCAGGTGTCCAGGACGTCAGGATCCTGCTCGAGCCCGGCGGCCTCGAGGAGCGGCGCCAGGCGGGATTCATCGGATTCGCGCCGGATGCACGCCAGCACCTGGAACGGTCCCCCGCCGCGCACGTCCCGGGGACAGGTCAGCTTGCCGTCCTCGTCGGCGACCCAGGTCCACAGCCCCTCCTGCTCCTCCTCGAATGCCAGTCGACTCACCGCCTCGAGGCGTTCGCGGGAAATCGTTCCGTGCCAGATGGGAATACGGTGTCCCCACCACAACTGGCGGCTGATGCACCAGTCCCGCTTCTCCGCGAGCCACGCGGTGTAGGTGCCTGCGTACCGTTCCGGATCCGGGTGGAATGCGAGCGCCCTTCCTGAGGCGGTGCGCCACCGGCCGCTCGCCACGTCGATGGCCGCCTGTGCCAACCCCGGAGCGGTGAATGCGTTGGCCGTGCCCCTTCCGAACAGGACGCCGTCCGGGCGGTCGCCCATCGAGATGAACCACTGCCGGGAGAGATAGGGCTCGATCGGCGTCTTGGACCGGTCGGAATGGCCCAACTCGAGTTCGTGGTCCTCGATTTTTTCGATCAGGCCCTGGGCCTCGAGGTCGGCGACGACACGGTCCCGGACGACCATGCGGTCGTGCCCGGCATAGGGGCCGGCGTGGGCGTTGTAGGTGCCGTCCGGGTTGAGCACGTTGATGATGTCGATCTCGTGCTTGTGCCGCAGCCACACGTCGTAGTCGTTGGGGTCGTGGGCTGGGGTGATCTTGACGCAGCCGGATCCGAGTTCTGGCCTGGCCCACTCGTCCAGGATCAGGGGGATCTCCCTGCCCAGCAGCGGCAGCCGGAGGGTCCTGCCGTCCCTGGCCATCGCGGCGAGCTGGATGAGCTTCGGGATGTGGGTCGAGCGCCGGAGCCGAAGCCGATCGCGTTCGGCCTCGAGATCGGGGCGCTCTTTTTCCGGTGCGGTGGCCAGCCGGGCCTCGAGGTCTTCGATCGAAGCGTCCAGGACCCGCTCGGGGTCCGGGTGGACCGCCACGGCCGTGTCGCCGAGCATGGTTTCCGGCCTCGTGGTGGCCACGGTCACCCAGGCGGGCTCCCCGGGAGCGGCATCCATGAACGGGTACCGGATGTGCCAGAAGTGGCTGTGCACCGTCTTGCGCACAATCTCGTCGTCGGATACCGCGGTCTGGAGATGGCAATCCCAGTTCACAAGCCGGTTGCCGCGGTAGATGAGCCCATCCTGGAACAGGCGGAAGAAAGCCTCGCGGACCGCGCGCGCACACACGGCGTCCATGGTGAAGCGGTAGACCGTCCAGTCGCACGAACAGCCCATGGCCTGCTGTTGCTCGATGATGCGCGCCTGGAATTCGTCCTTCCATCGCCAGATACGCTCCACGAGCGCGTCGCGCCCGATGTCGTGGCGGGTTTTTCCCTCGAGTTCGAAAAGGCGTTTCTCGACCACCGCCTGGGTCGCGATCCCGGCATGGTCGGTGCCGGGCATCCACAGGGTGTTGTCCCCCTTCATCCGGTGCCATCGGATCAACAGGTCCTGCATGACGTTGTCCATGGCGTGCCCCATGTGCAGCGCCCCGGTCACGTTCGGCAACGGCATCATGATGACGTAGCGGTTCTCCCGCTCGTCCGGGATCCCCCGCATTGCCCCGGACTCCAGCCACCGCTGATAGATGCGCCCCTGGATCTCCTTGAAATGAAATCGTTTCGGAAAATCTTCGTTCATGCCCTGCCCGTTCCTCGTGGATACTGAAGACGATATCGATGCCGAGCACGGTGGTGCCCGCCTGGAAAGGGCTACTATAACCAGAACGCCGATTCATGGCTACCGGCCGATGGTTCTGGCAGCCATTTTTCCAGACTGTGCTACCCTTGAGTCATCGACAATTCGGCTCGAAAGGTCACGCGGAGACCTTTCCGCTGTCGCGACGGCACGGCAGGGGCCGGAATGGGCACGAAGGGAGAACCATGTCCTCGAGTATCGTCTTGCAACCGTGTCCCAAGGCGCGTGGTGCGATTCCGGCGAAGGCGCGTCCGGTGGCGGAAACCCTGGCCTGGGTCAAAAGACGCCTGTCTCGAGTCTTTCCTGGATTCCTCGAGGAGACACGCCGCATCGACAGCGGGCGGCTCGGGATTCCAGTCTACATCAGCCTGGGCGGACCGGACGCCCGGCGGATCACGGGGCGACAAGGGCAGATGGGCAAGGGGACGACCCCCCAACAGGCCGAAGTCAGCGCGGTGATGGAACTGGTGGAACGCTACAGCCTCGAGGCCTATCTGAAGCATGGCCCGGCCGGGATGGTACAGGGCGCCGTCCCGGGCCGGGCCCGGTTCGATCTCTCCCACCTCGAGCGCTCGGTCCACGACGTGTCTGGAGACCTCGACCACCTCCGCGCGTTCTTCGAGACGTTGCCCATGGGCTGGACCTGGGCCCGGAACCTGTCACGCGACCGGGACGAGGCGATCCCGTTTCGCTGGTTCCACCAGGTCCACGAAACCAATGGCGCCGCGGCAGGCAATACGATCGAGGAGGCGGCCTTGCAGGCGGTGTGCGAAGTCGTGGAACGGCACGTGACATCGCTGGTGGCCCACGAACGCCGGCCACTGCCTGCTATCGCCCCGGCGTCCTGCACCGCCGCACCGGTTCGAAATCTTCTCGATGCGTTCCTGGGAGCAGGCATTCATGTCCACCTGATGGACTTCAGCCTGGACACCGGCATCCCTTCTGTGGGCGCTCTCGCCTGGGACCCCGCCTCGTACCCGGAATCGAGCGAACTGGTTTTCGCGGTGGGGACGGCAACCGATCCGGTCCAGGCCGGGGTACGGGCGCTGACCGAAGTCGCGCAGTTGGCCGCCGATTTCCAGGCTCGAACCCGGTACCATCCCGGCGCGATACGGTTCGAAACTCTCGATGAGGCCCGCTTCCTCCTGGACTCCCCCGGCTCGGTCTCGTTGCTCGACCTCCCTTCCATCGCAGCACGCGATTTCCGGGAAGAACTCGACGCCGCCGTGCGCTGCCTGGCCCGCCACGCGCTCGAGGTGTATCTCGTGGACATCACCGACCCGGTGCTCAGTATCCCGGCGGTGTACGCGGTGGTGCCCGGAGCCCATTTCCGGGAACGGACGCGGCGGGAGGGCGTGCTGTTTCACGCCGCCCGAATCGCAGCGACGGCGCCCGACCCTTTCCAGGCCGAGAGCACCGTGCGGCGCCTGCACGACACGTTCGACGGGCGCTACGAGACGGCGTTTTTCCTCGGCTTCGTGCTGGAGCGGGCCGGACGGGACGCCGAAGCCCTGGCATGGTTTACGCAGGCACTCGAGCAGGCAGGGGCCGCGCGCAGGACGGCCATCCAACTTCATGTTGGAGCCTGCTCGTATCGGCTCGGCCGACACGACGAAGCCATCGCTGCGCTGAAAGACGGCACGACCGGCCCGCATCGAGACGCCGAGGGACTGAAACCGTCGTTCCACCTTCTGGGTGCGTGCCTGATGGCGCGAGGCCGCTACGAGGAAGCGATGGAGGCCCTGCAGCGGGCTGCCGGCATCGACTCGAGTTCCGTGTGGGACCATGTCGGCGGTGTGCAGCCGGCGCAGCCTGCCCAGGCCTTCGAACCCGCCTCGCGCGTATTCGCGGCGCTGGAAGATCTCGACACCGCGATGGCCCGTGTTCGCGGGAAGCTCGAGAAAATGCATGTCAGGATAGAGGTGTAGGTTACGGTTCGGGCAGTTTCCGATTGCGGCCGATGTCCCGCCGGTGTATGAACCTGGCATGAATGCGGCTCCCTCTCCCCTGGTCGATCGGATCGGCCGGCGGCACACCTATCTCAGGATCTCGGTGACGGATCGGTGCAACCTTCGGTGCCGCTACTGCGTGCCTCCCGAGGGTGTCGACTTGGCGCCTCGATCCCATATCCTGACGCTCGAGGAGATCGAGCGGCTGGCCCGGCTGTTCGTGTCCCTGGGTATGACCAAGCTCAGGGTCACCGGCGGCGAACCGATGGTTCGTCGCGGTATCCTGTCCCTGCTCCGGGAGTTGGGAGCCATCCCGGGCCTGGAAGAGTTGGCCATGACCACCAACGGCAGCCTCCTGTCCGGGAGCATCGACGCGGTCGCTGCGGCCGGTGTGACATCGATCAACTTCAGCCTGGACACGTTCCGCCGGTCTCGCTACCTCGGTATCACCGGGCGAGACGAACTGGACGCCGTGCTGGACGCGCTTGACCGGGCGTTCTCGATCGGTTTTCGCAAGGTCAAGATCAACTGCGTGGTCATGCGCGACATCAACGACGACGAAGTCCTGGATTTCGCGGCATTCACCAGGCAGTACCCGGTGGCGGTCCGCTTCATCGAGTACATGCCGTTCGGAGGCAACACCTGGACCGCGGACAGGCTGGTTCCCTACACGGAGACCCTGACCGTCCTCCGGGACACCTTTGTCCTGCAACCGCTGCCCCAACGCGACGGCGAAACCGCTCGCTCGTTCGCCATCCCCGGTCACGCCGGCACGGTGGGGTTCATCGCGCCGATGACCAACCATTTCTGCGCCCGGTGCAACCGTCTCAGGCTGACCTCTGACGGCATTCTCAAGAACTGCCTGTTCCGTCATGGTTCCGTCAATCTCAAGGAACTCATGCGGGACGGCGCCACCGACAGCGAGATCGGAGACGCCATCCGCGGCGCGGTGAGCGAGAAACGGGCGCATCGCGGGGGGAACGCGGCCATCGACCCGGTCCTCCTGGCTTCGAGCAGGCCCATGTTCCGAGTCGGTGGATAGTCCCGCCACCGGTGGCGAGGGATTGCCCAACGGCGAGCCTTGTTCTATACTCTCCCACGGGTCGTGATCGCGTTCGCGAAAGTCATCGATCGCGCCTGCGCCGGCATGCCACGAAGAGCGCGCAGCGGCCCTGCCGCTCACCCGGGTAATCTGGAGCGGTCCTGCCCAAGTTCGCAACAGGAGGTCACGCCGTGCATAGTTGGTTTGCCACTGCCTCGCCGCGCCGAGATGCGATGGTCCTCGGCGCCCTGGCTGCACTGGTGGTCGCCGCCGCCCCGGGGTGCGATGTCTGCAAGGATCGGAAGGACACGCGGCTGGACGTTGGGCCGGATTCCGTGCTGCTCGACTGGGCCGACCTGTCGACCACGGGCGGCATGACCACCGCGCTGCTGGTCGCCTCGGTATGGAGAGAGGTTCCCGACGCGAACACCGAGATAGTCATCACCGAGTGTTCCCTGGCGTTCACCTCTTCCGACCCGTCGTGGCTTCTTCTCATCCCGGAGGACATCCTGCTCCGGTACCTGAACCCGGAGGCAGACAACTGGAACGAGGCGGCGGAAGCCGCGTACCAGGACTGGCAGGCGGGCACGATCGAGATGGATCCCGGCTACTTCGAGACGGTTTCGGACGAGCGCGGGATGGTGCCGGTGCTGGCCTACCTGCGCTGCCCGCCCGTGGATTGTGGCCAAGGGGAGCAGGACGCCTGCGACCTCGCCGCGGCGTCCGGCGGCGCCGAACAGTCCAATCCCGCTGACGACTGCACGGTCGCCGGGGGCACGGTCACGGTCACGTTCGGAGAGCAACAGCAGACGGTGGTGTTCACGCCGACATGACGCACCCACGGCGGGCTTCTACGATTTCTTCTTGACGAAACGTTTGGCTTTCAGCGTTTCTCCCCCTTCGACCTTGACCTCGTGGTCGACCACGATGACCTTCCCGCCTCCTGCAAGGGTGCGCCGCGTCGTCCACACGGCGGGCTTGCCGTCAGGCGTCCGGTACTTGGACACCGTGACGATCGTCTTGCCGTCCTCGCTCCAGAAGGAGCGGGTTTCGACCCTGCCCGTATTCTCGGTTTCCCGCACCTGGACCTTGCCATCCAGCTCGAGCACCTCTGTCTTGGACTGCCCGCCGCCCTCGACCTTGATCGTCAGGGTCGTGCCGTTCTGCGTGATGGTCTGTGTCACTTCCACGGTATCCGCGGCCTTGCGCTGGATCCAGCCCACGCCCTGGGTGGCGAGCAGGGCGTCCATCGATGTTGACCCGGCGGCATCCAGGTCGAGTTCCCAGACGCCGGAGAAGTCCGGGTGGGACCCGGCGAACGCCTGCCCGGTCCACAAGAGGAGAAGCAGCACCAACCCCGCGGACGCGGGCAAAAAGGAGACCCTGGCCAACCGTTCCATCTGCACACCTCCTTGCAATCACCATGATTCGCCGGCCTGAAACGGCTGTGCCGGTCAAGGACTGCGTCGATCCTCACGGCTCTCCCGCCGATCCTCGCGCAGTTCCTGGCGATCTTCGCGCGATTCGGCCACATTCTGCTGCGCCTCCACCTGGGCCATTTGCCACAGTTCCACGATGAGCGCACGCTTGCGAGACAACGCGGCCGGATCGTGCCGGTGATAGAGGGTCGCCAGTTCGTTGGCAATCGTCTGCTTCCGCCGGTGCTGCCGCTGCTCGGCCTCCAGGTCTCGCCGGTCGTCGGCCCGGTCCCGGCGGTCATCACGCAGGTCATGCCTGTCGTTCGCCCGCTTTCCCGGCCCGGCCATGGTCGCCTGGTTCCTGCCGACCTCCCGGCGATCCGACCGGACCTCCCGCCGAGACTCGTTCAACTCACGCCGGTCCTGGTTGAGTTCACGGCGATCCTCCCGCAGTTCCGACGCGAGGTAGTCCCGCAGTTCGGCCTCTACCACGTCCAACTGGGCAAGGTTGCGCACCGCGCGAGCGTGGTCGAAGCGTTGCAAAATGAGGGTCAAGCGGCCCAGATCGTTGCGGTCATCCACGGCCTGCCGGTTGTTCTGCTGCACATCCCGCCGGTCCTGGGCACGCTCGGTGGCATTTCGCGCCGGTTGCGCCAGGGCAAAGCTCGAGGTGGCACACATCAACATGAGACACAATACGCCAACGCTCCTCATGGTACTCTCCCTTGCATACATCCATGTTCTGTATCGATTTTCTGACATTCGAGCCTGTCGGTCACGTGCATGCCATTCTGACGCGCGGCCCGCGGGCTTATTCAAACCCAGGAATGGAAAACCGCCGTCGATCCTGGATCAGAATGGCGCCATTTGCAAGGGATTCGCACAAAAAAATGGCAGGCTCGGTGCGCCGAATGGTCTTCCTTGCCGGCCGGTGCCACCGGAGTATAATGAAGCGCTCCCCCTGCCGGAACGAGGAAACGATGTCACAAGCAGCGCACCGACCACCAGGATGGAAGATCGTCTCGCTCACCGGATTCGGCCTGTGGATGATGGCCTGTGCCCTGGTCTCGCTCTGGACGCTGGACGTCCTCGTGAACCTGGACCTGCCCGGAAGATGGATCACTGGACGCCCGTTCTACTGCACGCTCGAGGACTTCGGCGCCCTGTTCGCCGGAGAACTCCAGATCGCGGCAGCCTCGGTCCTGCTTGCATCGATCCTGGGCCCGCTCGTCACACTCCTCGCCCGGCGCCCCCGGGTCGCCCGCGACGCCAGGCTCGCCATGCTTCGAGCCGGGGCGCTCCTGTTGCCGCTCCCCTTGTTTCTCGCCCAGTCCCGCATCGCCTGGGATGTGGCTCCCAACCAGCTCGCTCGAGCCGCCGGGTTGACGCTTCTCCCCGCCGGACTTCTCTGGCTCGTGGTCTCGTTCCAGGCGAATCCCCGATCCGGAGGTGTGGCAAGAGCCACCTGGGCCTGGCTCTTCCTTCCCGGATGGGGCGTCGCATCGTTGAACCTGGCGGCAGCCTCCCTCTTCGGCGGTGACCTCCCGCAAGCAGCCGCCGGCGCTGGGGCGGCGATCACTGCCGCGGGACTCTGGCTGGCATGCAGGCACGGAACCGGCCGCCTCCAGGTACTGGCTGCGTTCCCGATCGCCCTTGCGTTGCTGATGGCCGGGATCCACGTCGTGGCTTTCGACCGGTATGGACAAGACGGTACGGCCGACGTGGAACTCGATGCCCCCTTGTCTGCTGCGCCAGGCGCCGGACAGCGCCCAAACATCGTGCTCATCGTCCTGGACACGGTGCGGGCCGACCGACTCGAGCGCTACGGCCACCATCGTGACACCATGCCCGCCCTGGAGCGCTGGGCCGCGGATGCCGTGGTGTTCACCCGTGCGGTCTCTCCCGCCGGGTGGACCGCCCCGGCCCACGCCTCCATCTTCTCCGGCCGCACGGTCTCGCAACACGGGATACACCATGGATCGACGAGCGGCGGTGGCGGGGAGGTGTACGCGACTCGAGCCCGTGCCGGGACGGCATGGCTACCCGATCTGCTCGCCCAGGCCGGCTACTACTGCGTCGCGGTGACCGCCAACCCGGTGGCGCTTCCACCGGATATCACTGGATTCCACAGAGTGTTCCGGCCACGGCACGAAGGATGGTACGACGGCACCGTGGCAGCGCTCACCGACGCCCACAGCCCGGTGACACGCCGACTCTCCGAACGGCTGCGATGGAGGCTCCCCTACGTGGACGCCAAGGGCATCGCCTCAGTGGCCATCAGGGCCGCCCAACCTCGAGACCGCCCTGTCTTCCTGTTCGTCAACTTCGTCGACGCCCATTCCCCTTACGACCCGCCGGAAAGCGCCCTCGAGGCCATCGGCGCACACGCGCAGCCGGCCTTTCCTCGCTACCTGCCCCACACCGCCTTGACACTCTTCTGGCCAGGGCTTCCGCCGTCGAAGCAGGCCTACCTCGACGACCTCTACGACGGCGAACTCCGTTGGATCGATACGCACGTCGCACGCCTCCTCGAGGCGCTCGAGGGCACGTTCGGCCCCCGCACCGTGTTCATCGTCACGTCGGACCACGGGGAGGACCTGGGCGAAGACGGGCGCGTGGGACACGAGTACGGCCTGGCCCAGCACATGGTGCATGTCCCCCTGTTTGCCAAGGGGCCGGGGATCGGGCCGCGCACGATCGACACGGCGATCAGCACCCGCCGGCTGTTCGATTTCATCCTGGACGCCGCTCGCACCGGCACGCCGCACCTCGAGACGTTGTCCAAACCGGATCCTCTGCACCTGGTCGCGGAGCGCTACCCGTACCACGACAGCATCCGGCTGTTCGGACGGGCCTATGACCGGCCCTGGGTGGTCATGTTCCGGAACGGCTACAAGGGCGAGGGCCCCGGGAACCAGGGATTTCGACTGCTCGATGTCGTAAGCAAGGGATTCACCAGGGAACTCGAGGCGGACGACGCCGGGATGGCGGCACTGCTCCGGCAGGACATCGATCGCTACTGGGAGGCACAACGGGATCGAAGGGGCCTCGAGACCGTCCAGACGGACGAAGACACCCTGGACATGCTGAAGCAACTGGGCTACGTCAACGAATGACTCGAAACGTTCGACCCGGGAACTGCCCGGGGGGCCCGCCAGTGGCGTATGTCGCCGATGAACGACGAGCCGGATGCGTCGTGATGTTCGGAAACGTTGGCGTTCCCGTTGAGTATTGGACTCGATTGGACTAGAATTCACATCCATCCCGCGAGGGCGAGGAATGAGGAGTGAGGAATGAGGAGTGAGGAGTGAGGAGTGAGGAGTGAGGAGGGGGGAATGAGGAGTGAGGAGGGGGGAGTGAGGAGTGAGGAGTGAGGAAGGGGGAGTGAGGAGTGAGGAGTGAGGAAT